>NZ_JACVUQ010000024.1:0-5175 GCF_016516525.1 Lactococcus sp. S64
ACTTGGCCACTCGCCTATCTCCCAGGGGGCAACCCCCAAGTACTTCCGCCGTAGATGGACTTAACTTCTGTGTTCGACATGGGAACAGGTGTATCTCCATCGCAATGATGACCAAATCATTAAATGTTACCTTGAACATTCAAAACTAAATAACAATTCTTCTAACTTTTAAACCATAAGCATATTATATTTGACTCTTTTGGTAAAGTCCTCGAGCGATTAGTACTGGTCCGCTCCAAGTCTCGCAACTCTTCCACTTCCAGCCTATCTACCAGATCATCTCTCTGGGCTCTTAATTCTTACGAATGGGTAATCTCATCTTGAGGTGGGCTTCGCACTTAGATGCTTTCAGCGCTTATCCCTTCCCTACATAGCTATCCAGCCGTGCTCCTGGCGGAACAACTGGTACACCAGCGGTAAGTCCATCCCGGTCCTCTCGTACTAAGGACAGATCCTCTCAAATTACCTACGCCCGCGACGGATAGGGACCGAACTGTCTCACGACGTTCTGAACCCAGCTCGCGTGCCGCTTTAATGGGCGAACAGCCCAACCCTTGGGACCGACTACAGCCCCAGGATGCGACGAGCCGACATCGAGGTGCCAAACCTCCCCGTCGATGTGAACTCTTGGGGGAGATAAGCCTGTTATCCCCAGGGTAGCTTTTATCCGTTGAGCGATGGCCCTTCCATGCGGTACCACCGGATCACTAAGTCCTAGTTTCCTACCTGCTCGAGTTGTAGCTCTCGCAGTCAAGCTGGCTTTTACCTTTACACTCTACGATTGATTTCCAACCAATCTGAGCCAACCTTTGAGCGCCTCCGTTACTCTTTAGGAGGCGACCGCCCCAGTCAAACTGTCCGTCAGACACTGTCTCCCTGGCCGATTATGCCAGCGGGTTAGAGTAACCATAAGTCAAGGGTAGTATCCCAACAACGCCTCAATAGAAACTAGCGTCCCTATTTCAATGGCTCCTACCTATCCTGTACATGACTTACAGGTACTCAATATCAAACTACAGTAAAGCTCCATGGGGTCTTTCCGTCCTGTCGCGGGTAACCTGCATCTTCACAGGTACTAAAATTTCACCGAGTCTCTCGTTGAGACAGTGCCCAAATCATTACGCCTTTCGTGCGGGTCGGAACTTACCCGACAAGGAATTTCGCTACCTTAGGACCGTTATAGTTACGGCCGCCGTTTACTGGGGCTTCAATTCATACCTTCGACTTACGTCTAAGCACTCCTCTTAACCTTCCAGCACCGGGCAGGCGTCACCCCCTATACATCACCTTGCGGTTTAGCAGAGAGCTGTGTTTTTGATAAACAGTTGCTTGGGCCTATTCACTGCGGCTGGCTTTTACACCAGCACCCCTTCTCCCGAAGTTACGGGGCTATTTTGCCGAGTTCCTTAACGAGAGTTCTCTCGATCACCTGAGGCTACTCGCCTCGACTACCTGTGTCGGTTTGCGGTACGGGTAGATATGACTTTACGCTAGAAGCTTTTCTTGGCAGTGTGACATCAGAGAGTTCGCAACCGTAGTTGCTTCCCCATCACAGCTCAATGTTAAAGAGAAATGCATTTGACACATCTCACACCTCACTGCTTAGACCAGAATCCATTAACTGGCATCTCTTAGCCTACTGCGTCCCTCCATCACGATCATATCTAGTACTGGAATATCAACCAGTTGTCCATCGACTACGCCTTTCGGCCTCGCCTTAGGTCCCGACTAACCCAGGGCGGACGAGCCTTCCCCTGGAAACCTTAGTCTTACGGTGGATAAGATTCTCACTTATCTTGCGCTACTCATACCGGCATTCTCACTTCTTAACGCTCCAGCACTCCTCACGGTATACCTTCATCGCGGTTAAGAACGCTCTCCTACCATTGATAAAATATCAATCCAAAGCTTCGGTAATATGTTTAGCCCCGGTACATTTTCGGCGCAGGGTCACTCGACTAGTGAGCTATTACGCACTCTTTGAATGATAGCTGCTTCTGAGCTAACATCCTAGTTGTCTGTGCAACCCCACATCCTTTTCCACTTAACATATATTTTGGGACCTTAGCTGTTGGTCTGGGCTGTTTCCCTTTCGACTACGGATCTTAGCACTCGCAGTCTGACTGCCGAACATGTGTATTAGCATTCGGAGTTTATCTGAGATTGGTAATCCTAGACGGACCCCTCACCCAAACAGTGCTCTACCTCCAATACACTTACATTTCGACGCTAGCCCTAAAGCTATTTCGGAGAGAACCAGCTATCTCCCAGTTCGTTTGGAATTTCTCCGCTATCCACAAGTCATCCAAACACTTTTCAACGTGTCCTGGTTCGGGCCTCCAGTGCGTCTTACCACACCTTCACCCTGCTCATGGATAGGTCACTAGGTTTCGGGTCTACATCATGATACTAAGTCGCCCTATTCAGACTCGGTTTCCCTACGGCTCCGTCTCTTCAACTTAACCTCGCATCATAACGTAACTCGCCGGTTCATTCTACAAAAGGCACGCTCTCACCCATTAACGGGCTCGAACTTCTTGTAGGCACACGGTTTCAGGTGCTATTTCACTCCCCTCTCGGGGTTCTTTTCACCTTTCCCTCACGGTACTGGTTCACTATCGGTCACTAAGGAGTATTTAGGGTTGGGAGATGGTCCTCCCGGATTCAAACTGGATTTCGCGTGTCCAGCCCTACTCAGGATACTGCTAGGTATAAGCGCTATTTCGTCTACGGGATTATTACCCTCTTTGATTAACCTTCCCAGGTTATTCGACTATAATGCTTAAGTCCACGTTGCAGTCCTACAACCCCAAGAAGCAAGCTTCTTGGTTTGCCCTTCTTCGCGTTCGCTCGCCGCTACTTACGAAATCGTTTTTACTTTCTCTTCCTGCAGGTACTTAGATGTTTCAGTTCTCTGCGTTACCTTTACATGAGCTATGTATTCACTCATGAATAACTGCTAGTAGCAGCTGGGTTTCCCCATTCGGAGACCTAGGGATCAATGCGTACTTACTGCTCCCCCTAGAATATCGTCGTTAGTCACGTCCTTCATCGGCTCTTAGTGCCAAGGCATCCACCGTGCGCCCTTATTAACTTTGCCATGATGATTTATAATCATCGTTTTTCAAGTATAAGTTTGTAAATTCTTTAAAATTCACAGCTTTTGGTTTATTTATCGTTATTAGATATTGTTATTTAGTTTTCAATGTTCAAGTGATTTTAACGTCTTGTCTGACAATGGAGCCTAGCGGGATCGAACCGCTGACCTCCTGCGTGCAAAGCAGGCGCTCTCCCAGCTGAGCTAAGGCCCCACAATCAAGAATTTGATTCTTGCTTAGGTTTATCACTAAACCCCTCAAAACTGAATAAAGTTGAATGCTCACGTCTTTGTATATATTCCTTAGAAAGGAGGTGATCCAGCCGCACCTTCCGATACGGCTACCTTGTTACGACTTCACCCCAGTCATCGGTCTTACCTTAGGAAGCGCCCTCCTTGCGGTTAGGCAACCTACTTCGGGTACTCCCAACTCCCGTGGTGTGACGGGCGGTGTGTACAAGGCCCGGGAACGTATTCACCGCGGCGTGCTGATCCGCGATTACTAGCGATTCCGACTTCATGTAGGCGAGTTGCAGCCTACAATCCGAACTGAGAATGGTTTTAAGAGATTAGCTAAACATCACTGTCTCGCGACTCGTTGTACCATCCATTGTAGCACGTGTGTAGCCCAGGTCATAAGGGGCATGATGATTTGACGTCATCCCCACCTTCCTCCGGTTTATCACCGGCAGTCTCGTTAGAGTGCCCAACTTAATGATGGCAACTAACAATAGGGGTTGCGCTCGTTGCGGGACTTAACCCAACATCTCACGACACGAGCTGACGACAACCATGCACCACCTGTATCCCGTGTCCCGAAGGAACTTCCTATCTCTAGGAATAGCACGAGTATGTCAAGACCTGGTAAGGTTCTTCGCGTTGCTTCGAATTAAACCACATGCTCCACCGCTTGTGCGGGCCCCCGTCAATTCCTTTGAGTTTCAACCTTGCGGTCGTACTCCCCAGGCGGAGTGCTTATTGCGTTAGCTGCGATACAGAGAACTTATAGCTCCCTACATCTAGCACTCATCGTTTACGGCGTGGACTACCAGGGTATCTAATCCTGTTTGCTCCCCACGCTTTCGAGCCTCAGTGTCAGTTACAGGCCAGAGAGCCGCTTTCGCCACCGGTGTTCCTCCATATATCTACGCATTTCACCGCTACACATGGAATTCCACTCTCCTCTCCTGCACTCAAGTCTACCAGTTTCCAATGCATACAATGGTTGAGCCACTGCCTTTTACACCAGACTTAATAAACCACCTGCGCTCGCTTTACGCCCAATAAATCCGGACAACGCTCGGGACCTACGTATTACCGCGGCTGCTGGCACGTAGTTAGCCGTCCCTTTCTGGGTAGTTACCGTCACTTGATGAGCTTTCCACTCTCACCAACGTTCTTCTCTACCAACAGAGTTTTACGATCCGAAAACCTTCTTCACTCACGCGGCGTTGCTCGGTCAGACTTTCGTCCATTGCCGAAGATTCCCTACTGCTGCCTCCCGTAGGAGTTTGGGCCGTGTCTCAGTCCCAATGTGGCCGATCACCCTCTCAGGTCGGCTATGTATCATCGCCTTGGTGAGCCTTTACCTCACCAACTAGCTAATACAACGCGGGATCATCTTTGAGTGATGCAATTGCATCTTTCAAACTTAAAACTTGTGTTTAAAGTTTTTATGCGGTATTAGCATTCGTTTCCAAATGTTGTCCCCCGCTCAAAGGCAGATTCCCCACGCGTTACTCACCCGTTCGCTGCTCATCCAGTTGGTACAAGTACCAACCTTCAGCGCTCAACTTGCATGTATTAGGCACGCCGCCAGCGTTCGTCCTGAGCCAGGATCAAACTCTCAAATAAAGTATTTAAGTCACCTTAGTGACTGGCTTGTCTTTCATTATTGATTGACAGATTTTTGATGTATCTTACTACATCACATGAGTCATTCTTCTTTATTCAGTTTTCAATGGTCTAGCTTATCGCTTCAAGACTCTCGTCTCTTGCGACAACTATTATATTCTATCAAACCTAACTAAACTTGTCAAGAATTAACTGTGACTTTTATACCTTTTTTTATCTTACGT
>NZ_JACVUQ010000025.1:0-3812 GCF_016516525.1 Lactococcus sp. S64
ATCTGATAGTGCATCAACATCGGATTCAATCTCTGATTCAGTATCTGATAGCAACTCGACTTCGGATTCAATTTCTGACTCAGTCTCTGATAGCAACTCAACTTCGGATTCAATTTCTGACTCAGTCTCTGATAGTGCATCAACTTCTGATTCAATCTCTGACTCAGTCTCTGATAGTGCATCAACTTCTGATTCAATCTCTGACAGCAATTCATTAAGTGACTCGCTTTCAGACAGCAATTCATTAAGTGATTCACTTTCAGATAGTCATTCTCTAAGCGATTCTCTTTCAGACAGCAATTCATTAAGTGATTCAATCTCAGACAGTGATTCTCTAAGTGATTCATTATCAGATAGCGATTCTCTGAGTGATTCACTTTCAGATAGTGAATCCTTAAGTGACTCACTTTCAGATAGTGAATCCTTAAGTGACTCACTTTCAGATAGTCATTCTTTAAGCGATTCAATCTCAGATAGCGATTCTCTGAGTGATTCACTTTCAGATAGCAATTCATTAAGTGATTCACTTTCAGATAGTCATTCTCTAAGCGATTCAATCTCAGACTCAGTATCTGATAGCAGTAGTGATTCTTTAAGCGATTCTGAATCTACTTCTGATAGTGAATTTATACCGGATAGTGATTCAGGAAATAGTAGTGGTAATCATACTACTACCCCTGGTTCTAACACTGGATCAGGTGCTCTTCCTAAAACAGGAGTGGAAGATAGTCCCTTAGCTGGAGTAGGTGGAATGATCGTTGGATTGGGAATATTAGCAGCAGCGACCTCAAAGAAAAGAAAAAAAGGAAAAGTAAAGAAGTAACAAATCAGTTTTTAAATTAACGATTGGCCGTAATTAAGTAACTTGATTATTTTACTTGTTCATAGAAAAATAGTCCTGTTCCAAAATTTATGCTGGAATAGGACTATTTATTTAAAAAGAAATAGAGGGTAAATGAATGACAGATAAAATCTACAAATTAGGAATTGACATAGGCAATAAACTTGTGAAAGTAGTTGGAGATGGGCAAGAACAGCCAATGATCTATCCTGCCTCCTTGGCAAGATATGAGGAAGTTTCCTATGTATTTAGTAATAATATTAACTACTTAGAAGAAAATGGGTTCGAAATATTTTCATTAGAACAAAATAATGAAGAAAGCTGCTATGTTTGGGGAAAAAATATTTTTAAGTTTGGACAAGCAGTTATTGATACTAATGGTACTGGTGAATCAAGATATGATAACCAACTCTACAAAAAGCTTGTTCTCTTTGCAATTGCAAAGTATGTCGAAGAATTATATGACCATGAACTAGCGGATAAGGTTGTATTATCCCTTGCCATGGGAATGCCTGATGATGAATATGTTTCTATAGCAGCTCAAGACTTTGAATTGATTAAATGGTTGATCGGAGAGCATGTTGTATTTATTGATAATGTACCATTTGAATTTGAAGTGAGGAATGTTGAATTACTGCCTCAAGAATTCGGCTCACTATTCCTTTTTGAAAAAATGGAGGGAGGGATTTCTCCAGATGTAAGAACCTTGGTTATTGATTATGGGGGAATGACACGATTACGTACGGTGTACGATGGCTTCCAACAAAGGGAGACCAACCAAGATACCATGGGAGTTAACCGATTAATTCGCTTATTAGTCGATAAAATAAAAACTAAAGGGATTAATAATAATCGTAGAAATAATCCAATAAATATTCAAGAAATGTTAATTTCAAAAAACTATAAAATGAGAGTAGGAGTAAATACTGAGAAAGACTTGACCTCTCTTTTTCAAAAAGAAATTAAAAACTATGGAAAGCGTCGTTTTGAAGAGGTGATTTATTCAGGACAAGCATTTAATAATATAGACTTAGTAATTCTTACAGGAGGCGGGGCAAATCTACTGGAACAAACTAATTATTCTCAACTTGGGCAAGAAATATGGATTCCAGATCATCCTGAAACCGCAAATGTTAGAGGATTTTATGAATATTTGAAAAGCTATCCCCTTTCCGATAAATCACATCAAAATGGTGAGGAATCAGAAAATGAGAAGAGAAGTTTAAAACTTGGAGATAGAGTAATGATTTCTGAAACAGCGATTTCTGAAGCCAATGGTTATGATTTAAAAAGTCGTAGAACTTGGGAAGGAAGAGTGACAGAAGTTAATGAAGGACAGGGTGAAGCACCTTCATATACAATAGAGTACCCATCAGGAGAGAAAAATCTATACGTGAATAAAAAAGACTTGATCAAACTTTAAGAAAAAAGAGTGCAACTCATACGGTAGCCTGAGAGGGGGTGATAAAAATATCCATTCCTGAGGAAATTTTTATCTGAAGGCTCAATTATTTCTTTTTGAATGTGATAATTAGGATCTATTAGGTAGTGTAAAGATATTCAAGAAATTTAAATTAGTGGAATGAAATTAAAGGAGAATTAATGTCAAGAAAAAATAATATTAAAAAAATGTTAAACTCTGATAAGCATGAGCGGTATCGCTCCTATAAGCGGAAAAAAACGTGGATGTATGCGACGATTACAGGGATTGCGAGTATCTTAGGAGGCGGTAGTATTGCGGTACCGATGATCAAAGCGGATACCATAAGTTCAGATGATAGTCAAGCGAAGGAGGTCGATAGTACGAGTCAACTTTTAGTTAGCCAGAAGAGTACAACTATTCCGGCAGCAATAGGAACGACTAAAGCGACTCACATTGATGGTACTGAATATGGTGCCAATTTTAATCCAAATGGATCTGCGAGTATAACAGATGACATAGCAACTCTTACGCCAGACGCGACCGGGCTAGCTGGAAACACTATTTTAAATACGAAAGTCAATATGATGAAGACTTTTGATTTAAAAGGAAAAGTCAATCTTGGAGACAAATCTCAAAAAAATGGTGGAGCAGATGGAGTTTCATTCGTTTTTCAACCAGGTGATAATGATATTATTGGTTATACAGGCGGATCAATGGGATTCGGGGGAATTAAGGGAGCTTTTGGATTCAAACTAGATACTTTCTTCAACGCAAGAGAATCTCTTGGTTACACTCCTGACCCAGAACAATTTGGACCTGAACATGGTAAAGGAGTAGCTTTTGGGGCCTTTGTAGATGGGACAAGTGGTACTGCTAATACAATTTCAAATGGTTCTAAACAAATTTCAGAGCCCTCTAACAATGAGTTCAAAGACATAGAAGTATACTATGATGGAACAAATATGACTATTAACTATGATGGTCAAACATGGCGCCAAGATGTTAGTTCATTTTTAAATGGCTCCACGGCAATGTCGTTCGCCATAACTGCATCAACTGGGACACATACTAATCTCCAACAATTTCAATTGACGAGTTTCGACTATACTGTCGCCCAAGGAACAGTTATCGCTCACTATATAGATGAGTCAGGAAAGCCGATAGCTGATGATGTCGTCCAGTCTGGAGATTTAGATACACCCTGGAGTACGGAACAAAAAGAAATCTCCAACTATACTTTTAAAGAAGTACAAGACAATGCTTCCACTACTGGGGTTTACACAGTTAATGATCAGGAAGTTACATATGTTTATACATTTGGGAGTTCGGAGTCTGATTCAGAGAGCCTAAGTGATAGTACAAGTGACTCTACAAGTGATAGTGAAAGTAATTCAGTTTCCGATAGTGACTCTTTAAGTGATTCGGATAGTGGCTCTACGAGTGATAGCGTGAGTAATTCAGTTTCCGATAGTGACTCCTTAAGTGATTCGGATAGTAGCTCTACGAGTGATAGCGTGAGTAATTCAGTTTCCGATAGTGACTCCTTAA
>NZ_JACVUQ010000026.1:0-2490 GCF_016516525.1 Lactococcus sp. S64
GATAGCTTCTTTTTCGACTAATCTCATTGATATAGCCAACTGGAATGGTCTTAATCGCTGTTTTCTTTCTGAGTTGACTGCTCAAAATTTGATTTTGACGATCGGTTGCGACAATAATGGCCTCAAAGGAATCCGCATGTTCAAAGATATACTCGTAATTGTTATTCCAAAGAATATGACTCCCTTTAGAAAGCCCTTCATTGTAGTGTTCCGCATGAACGACTGAAAACAGTCGAACTTGATCTGCGAGTTGAGGTAAAATCCCTTCAATCACGTCTAGCGGACGATCAATAATCACCGCATCTTCTTTTTGTAATTGAAGCACCTTAAAGAAATACTGATAGAAGGCCATTTTCCCATAAAGGATTTGGTTATCAATAAAAGTCACTGAAATTTCTCTATCCGTGTAAAACTGCTCAAAGCTTTTTTCGCCTCGTAAATTGTAAAAAGACCGTCGCACCAATTGTCCATTACTGAAATGTTCAATGTTGTTCAAACTTTGATCATAATGACTCACATTAACAAGATGACCATTGACGATATAATCCACGCGATCAATGAGATCATCCTTCAACAGCCAGATTTTATAACGTTGTGTCTCCGTCACTTTAATTTCCAAACTCGTTGAGGTTTGATTCAAAATCTCATAAGCCTCTTCCGCAAACCTTTTTAAAAATAGGTCTACTGTGTAAGTATTGGCTTGCGTTGGCCGATGACTCAACACATTGTAAATCCAAAGCACTTGGTGGCGTTGATAACCTAACAAATCGGTATAGACGGCTATATTTTTGGATAAATAATTTAGAAAGATATAGTGGTCATCAAATTCAAGATTTTCAAAGAGTTCCTTTCGATACTTTTGGGCATATTCAACCCCACTTGAAGCGTAGCCAATTCCTTTATTGACGCTATAAACATTCATTCTCTCTTTTTCCTTTCAACTTCACTTCTTGCTTAGCTTTTAATGACTTTTAAAAAGTTGTTTCGATGCCCAACTTTGACAAATCGAATAGAGCTCTTTCTTCTCATTAGGTTGGAGCTCACAAAATTCATTTAGGAGCGAAACCTTCTCTGTACTATCTCGCTTTCCAATTAAGTATTGCGGGGAAACGTTAAAATAATCCGCAAGTTCCACTAGCCTTTTGCCTGAAGGGTCAATTCCATTTTTATAGTTATTGAGTGAATTTCTCGGGTAGCCTAAGTCTCGTTCCACTTGGTTGAAACTCATTCTATTAAGCTTGATTTGTTCTTTTAATCGGTCGTAAAATAAAGTTTTATCTGACATTGTAAATCCTCCTTCTTCTCTCCTGATAGTACGTGAGTCTATCTTTTTTTAATTTCTTTTTATCTGACGGTCATTTTTATTTCGTAATATTGAAACAACTCGAAACATTGACTACGGCTTAGATTTTATCTTAAGGATGAGCGAAATCCCCCACCCTATTAAGTCTCTCAATTTTCTTACTTGTTCCCCATAATCATCAAAATAATCCCTAAGACAACCCATATAACGCCTAGAGTTGCGGTTACATATTGTAATAAGTAACCTATGCCTCGCGGTTTTTGAGTTTCAAAAAGCGTGTTACTTTTATCAGTAGACAAAAGTGAAAGCGCATCTTGCTGTTTAGAGGGTTGCGATAAAATTAATAAAATAATCAAAATGTTATTAATGATGTATATATAGACCAAAGTATTGTACATTAACTGATTTCTCCTCAAATTTTCTAGTGATAAAGTGAAATATCTTGTTCTTTCACTCCTTTACGAATTGGTATCATCTCGCTAACAAGTGAATGAGAGATTGTTGTAACAACCAATTAACCCCACTTAAAAATAGAGCAAAAATGATTGCTGCAATAATAACCGCAGTTGTTTCTTTAACGACTTGTGTAAAAGAAAGCCATTTTATTTTGTTAGATTCTCTTTTGACATTTTTTGAATAGTTAATTATAAACATTGTATTTCTCCATAATATTTTGATTTCAGAATGAATTATTTTTTAATTAGTAATGGGAATTTGAAATAGATTATACATCACCTCTACTTTTACTTTTTTTATGATAGATCGTATTTATTAACCTTTTAAGTAAGGTTAGGAATAGTAAAAAGTAAAGTAGCGATAACATAACTTTCGATTCATTTAT
This sequence comes from Lactococcus sp. S64, assembly GCF_016516525.1. Lineage (NCBI taxonomy): Bacteria > Bacillati > Bacillota > Bacilli > Lactobacillales > Streptococcaceae > Lactococcus > Lactococcus sp. S64. The sequence goes on from NZ_JACVUQ010000026.1 coordinate 2,145, forward strand.
TTTACTTACAAACCGTAAGAAAATCAATACATTGTTTCCCTCAACCCTTGCTACTAAAGGCTTCATCTACTTCGAATTCTCATTTTTTTCTAATTTGTCTGTTTTTTCAAAACTATAACTTTCCTTGTACGTTAGTACTTCTATATATCCTTTTTAAAAAATACAAACTGTAACTTTAAGAATACACTTACATCGTCACTGAATATCAAAAAAAAGACTATGAAAGTCCTTTATAAGCAATTAATCGTTTTCATTACCTTATTTATAGGATTTTATCGGCTTCAAAAAATCAAAATTAAATTCCTATCTTAATGGACTTTACGGCCTGTTTAGCTTTTAAATATTA
>NZ_JACVUQ010000027.1:0-1054 GCF_016516525.1 Lactococcus sp. S64
TTTTTATTTATAAGTATTTTAAGGTTTAGTTCCAGAGTTAGCCGCTACTCCCTTATCAGTCAAGCCGGTTGCACCGCCTTCAGGCCAAATATTAATCCAATCATCATCAGTTAACATTCCTTTGAATGTATAGCCGCCAGCTTTTGAATCTGGGATGATTCTCTTATAATCAAAGGAGCTTCCTTGACCTAGAGCATCTAAAATTTTACCATAGTCAATTTGTACTTTAATTTTAGTTGTTTGTCCAATATTAACAAACTTGGTTGCAGATAATTTAAAATCAATTTGTCCTTCATAACTAGTAGTAATATCTTCAGGTGTAAAATCGGTATAGTCAGTATCACCAGGCAAAAGATATGAAGCTGTAATAGCATTTTTTAAATCAGCTCCTCCGTCTTTACCTGAGATTAAGTTAAACTCTGAAGGTAAAAGTAAGTTAAAGTGCTTTGTTTCTCCCAGAGCGATGGTAAATAAACTCTTTGAATCATACTCCATGACAACTTTTCCTGTACTAAATCCCATAGAATTCAAGGCATAATCATATGTATCAATCATAATAGGATTAACGAACTCACCTTTATCTAAGATTGTGATACCTGGATCTTTTACTTGTGGACCTGAAGCAGTTACTGATGTTTGAGGAGTTGTATCATCAGCATGCACAAGTTGAGCGCCCGTAGTAAGTCCAATAGAACCAAGTGCTAGAGCTGAGGCAGTTAAGAGTGTAATTTTTTTCATAGAGTATAACTCTCTTTCTTTTTTAATAATATTAGTATATATTAAAAATAAATAAAATGCAAACACTTTCAAATCAATCGTAAAGTGAATAAATAAACACAAAAAACGAATAAAAATTTATATTGATTAAGATTATTATGATAAAATACCAGTTTAAAAGGATTCTAGTATAATAAAAAATGAATAAAAATATTTAATTTAATAAGATGAAAAACAAATTAGTTTTTTATTAAACTTCTTTTAATAGAAACTTAATAAACAAAAAATAATTATTTTATTATCCACCACTTGTAAAATATTAAGCCATTCAATTATG
>NZ_JACVUQ010000028.1:0-933 GCF_016516525.1 Lactococcus sp. S64
CCCCAACTAGACAATTGATTTTTGGCATCTGTAAACTGATGAATAGCATTATCTACTGCGGCTCCCACTGGTCCAGCAATCAAAGATAGAATATGGCTTTGATAAACTGCCGATAAAGCCGCTTGTGCTGCTTTCTGTGCCTCAAGTTCCGCAATGTGTGCATTTAGTTTATCTTCATACAACGGCTCATTAGGCATCCCCGATCTGGCCCTGCTAAAGCTTGATAAATCTTGTTTGATTCCATCAATTGCGGAAGTAGTATGTTGAATTGTAGGCAGTACGCAATCTTGCATCAACCCTAAGCCTTTTTTATAAGCTTTCCCATCTAGTTTTCCACCACCAACAATAGCTGTTAAGTGTGAGGTGGCTTCTTTAAGACGATTTAAAAAGGCTTCACTCATCTGTAAATCATTAGTTAATTGAGTTTCGACTTGGTTGGCATCTCCCGGAATATAGATTAATCCCATGCTAAACTATCCCTTTCTTTCTGAAGTTCTTCCTTTTTATTCTCTGTTTCTTGAGACATTTTGGAATAAGCTATTGTAACCTCTTCTTCTTGGTTATTTATAAAATTACGAATGTAAGAATTTCGACCCTGATGTTCTCGTTGTTCCCACTGTGCTGCAATGCTTCCTTGATGAATCATTTCATCGTCTAATTCCTGTAGCCTATTAAAGCTTCGAAAAATTTCATTTTCAAAGTTTTCTAGTGCTCGTTTCATTTCACGCTTTTGGCTTTGAATTTCATCCTGTTCACGCTCAATATCAAGAATCTGACGATTATATTCTAATCTTTTATCTGCATTTTTATCCTTTGCCATTATTTTCCTCCAGAAAATCTATTTCTATCTTGAGCATCTCTGGCTTGGATAATTGTAGCTAAATCAGTAAATTTGTCTGCCTGTTTCTTTATGCAAGACGCCAACTCAGACAA
>NZ_JACVUQ010000029.1:0-880 GCF_016516525.1 Lactococcus sp. S64
CAGACCGCGTCGTGCTTCCTTCGATATAGTAATTGCCAAATTGATAAGGGACATTGACCGAATAAGAATGTCCATAAAGTCCAGTAGTTGATTGTTGTCCTAGATAAATACCGTCCGTACCATAGTAATCATAAGTGACGGTACTTTGGATGTGATAATAATCACCAACTATTATTGTGTTCCCATTTCTGTGCTGACTTTCTTGTCCATAAGCATAATGTGGGAATTTACTGGCTGGTACATTCCAAGAAACATTTGGAAACCAGATAAATTGATGTTGGGGAACGATAAGCTGATTGTTTTCGTCCGCATCATAATAGTTAAGATAAACAATATCCCGGACTTGGGTCGCCAAATGTGCTTGAAGCGCTGAACCAAAGAGGTCATAGCGAACCCCTTGCGAATATTGGTAGGAATTTTCACTACGAGCTGGTGCTGGGCTGTAAAAATCATAGTCAAAATTTGACAGAAAACCAACACCCAGATAACCGCCATAAGGGAGACTAGCTTGACCGTTCAAGTCGGTATCAGGAATTGTTGTATCATAAATAATACTAGAACTATCTGTCGCAAGGTTAGTGGTCTTTGGAATGACCGTTAAAAGGTTGGCAAGATTGGTTTTGACTCCTTGGGCCATATCAATATCCGTTGTGATAAAAGAGGCGAGAACAGGGATTTGAAAATTCGTATTATGTACGACGATTTGATAATTGAGATTGACATTATTTGCCCCGTAGTAGAGGGCGACAATCGAGTTTCCGTCAGAGTTGGCAATATTTTGTTCGCCTGTAAAAGCGAGGCCAATCGGACAGTCAGACGTACTTTCTGCGGGGGCTTGCCAGCTTGATTCATCTGTTGAAATGACTTTGTAGATCAAATC
>NZ_JACVUQ010000002.1:0-334339 GCF_016516525.1 Lactococcus sp. S64
ATAATTATTTTATTATCCACCACTTGTAAAATATTAAGCCATTCAATTATGAATGAAATCGTTCGCAAAATGAAAATAAATATATTATAATAGTTTTATTAAAATAAGAAGGAGAGTTTTACTCTATGAAAAAAATTATACTCTTAACAGCCTCCACTCTAGCACTAAGTTCAATATGTCCTCTGGCACTTTCACCTTTAGTCCAAGCAAACACTTTTTCTGGAGAAACAAGTTCTTCGCTAGTAAAAAATAAAAATAATGATTCTGAAATAGTTATATTAGATAAAGGAGAATTTAATTCTCCTATACTTCTTGACCCATATGACTTTTCACTTAATTCTATTGGATTTAATACGGGAAAAATTGTTTTTAATTATAATTCTACAAGTTTAACTGATCTGGATGAAACAACAGCTAAGTATTTTAATTTAAAGCTCCCAATAGAGTTTAATAATATTTCTAAAATAGATCACGGAGAGGCAATAAAAGAGGCAATTACAGCTTCTTATAAACTTCCTGGGCAAACAGATTATAAAAATATCTCTATGCAAGACATTGATACTACACACAGCGGACAAGTAAATTTTAAGCTCCCCACCTCTGCTATTATTTCGAAAGGGGAAGTTACGACTTTTAGAGTTCAGATAAATTTCGGAAAAATATTAGATAGTATGAACTTAGGAGAAGATTATGATTATACCCAACAAATCTCAAACGCAACAGGGAATTCTTACAACTTCAAAGGAGCCCTAACGTCTACAGATTATTTCACCTCTCTTCCTGAAAGCGCAGCTATTGGTTACACAGATGGAAATCAAGCAGTTCATTAATATCTATGAAAGATTGTCACTAGCATGATTTTTTAGATAACCTATCATCAATATACTATACTAATTGTTGATTTTGAAAAGGAAGAAATTTTTCAATGTCACCATTTGGATCAAATATCTAATATGCATCTCCAAAGCTCTGCTTCTGGTAATAGTTTTTATTTCAGGTAAGGTGTTCCAATTCGAATATTTTTGGTCTTCAAAAGAAGACCATTTTTTATGTTTTCACCTATTGAATTATAATTTTTTCTCAACCAAATCTCCGTTTTTATTTTTTTCTTCTCTCTTCTCAAAGTTACTCTCTTTAACCATTGTTTGTAGAATAAATTATCCCTATTCGCATATAAAATAGAATACTTGTACCAGTATTCTATTTTATATCTAAAATCTCAAACATCTTCACTTGTGGCCCAGCAAGTGGAATTTGTGAACGACTTACTTTTGGTTGGCCATTTTCTGTCAGTACTTTTGAATCAAAATGAACCCACATTTTGTCTTCTGATAATAATTCATCAGCAACTTCAAAGGTCTCTTCTGGTTTTAATTTAATGATTGCCAAATGCCATTTTTGATGAGAAAAAATGTGAGTAAAATTAGCTATATATTCCATTTTTGAAATACTTTCCGGAAGTTCTGGAATGACAATATTTTTACTGACAGAGCCGTCAGTAATCATTTTTTCAAAATCTGCTGCTGGTAATTCTGTCAGTGGAAATGTCCACATGTCTGCTAACAAACCTTTTGATGGACGCTTTTCTAAATAATATTCTCCTAATGAATTTTCTAAGGCAAAGGCTGTAAAATACAAATCTTTTTGTTTTATCTTTTTTGTTTTTACTGGATAATTTAATTGTTTTCCTGACGCTGCTGCTGCACAATAGTTTAGTAAGGGACAAGCTTCACATTTTGGACTCTTTGGGCTACAAACTAAAGAACCTAAATCCATCAGCGCCTGATTGAAATCACCTGGTCTTTTTTTACTGATGAGCTTTCTTAGGTAGCCATCAAAAATTTTCCTTGAACTACTTTTAGAAATATCACAATCTAATTCAAACAGCCTGCTGGTCACGCGCATTAGATTTCCATCAATTGCTGGCTCAGCGAGTCCAAAAGAAATTGAGGCAATTGCAGCGGCTGTATAAGGTCCAATTCCTTTTAATGATAATATATCGGCTAGATTGTCAGGAAATTTTCCATCATATTTATCAACAACTTCTTGCGCTGCGATTTTTAGATTACGAGCGCGAGAATAATAGCCCAAGCCTTCCCAAAGTTTTAGCAGTTCAGCATCATCAGCTTGAGCTAAAGTTTCAATCGTCGGATATTTTTTCATGAAACGTTCATAATATGGCATGACAGTTTCAACCTGTGTTTGTTGGGACATGATTTCTGAAATCCATATTTTGTAAGGTTCAGTTGTTTTTCGCCAAGGGAGTGGCTTTTTATTATCATCATACCAAGAAAGTAAATCTTGCTGAAATTCCTTTATTTGATTCTTAGACCAGTCCATCGATTCTCCAATTACTTTCTTAATTCCTAGTTTGTCAGTAAATATTTACTGACAGACTTGCAATAACTACTTTATTTTACTGACAGAATTTCTGTCAGTAATTTTTATGTTTTTTCAAGAATCAAAAGAACTGACAGATTTACTGACAATTCTTTTGATTACTTTATTTTTTACCTTCTAAAAGAGGAACATTATCCTTGAGTGATTCCCAATTTTCATTTTCTTGAATTGGTCCAGACAAAGTTGTTTTCACACGTTCTGCTACTTCATAAGGAATGCCAGCTTCTGCCACTTCTTGTACACTTGCCTCTTCAATTGCTTTCAAATTTTTGAAAGTTGTCAGTAACTTTTGTTTTCGTTTTGGACCAAGTCCAACAATACCGTCCAATTTACTTGAAAATGTATTTTTACCACGTAGTTGTCTATGGAATGTAATCGCAAAACGGTGAACCTCATCTTGAATTCTGGTCAGCAAAAAGAATTCTTGAGATTGTCTTGACAAGGGAACCACGTCTAAAGGGTCACCAAAAAGTAATTCTGACGTTTGGTGCTTATCATTTTTTTGCATCCCAGCAACCGGAATCGATAGCCCAAGCTCTTTTAAAACTTGCTTGGCAATGTTAACTTGACCAGCTCCACCATCCATTGCAATCAAATCAGGAAGAGCCGTTTCTTCTTTTAAAGCTCGCGAATAACGTCTCGTCATCACCTCGCGCATTGAAGCATAGTCATCCGCACCAACCACTGTTTTAATTTTATATTTCCGATAATCTTTTTTTGAAGGTTTTCCATCAATAAAAACAACCATTGCAGATACTGGTGAAGTCCCCATAATATTTGAATTATCAAAAGATTCAATTCTTACAGGTTTTGGTATTCCCAAAATTTTACCCAAGTTTTCAACTGCTTTAGTCGTTTTCAAAATATCACGTTCAGCCACATCAAATTTCAATTGTAATTGACTTTGAGCATTCTTAGTTGCCATATTAACCAATTGTTTTTTCTCACCACGGCTTGGTTGAACAATCTGTGTTTTAGCTAAAAGTGATGATAAACGTTTTTCGGCTGATAATTCTTTATCAAGTTTAACAATTGATTGCTCAACATCTTTTTGATCAGAAAATTTAAGCGTCTTGGCCGTAAAAACTTTTGCATCCACTTCTTTAGCTTGAGCTTTAGTTAATAAATTTCCCTCTTGGCTAGCTGCAACTACTGCTTCCACAGATTCCTTATCGATGTCTTGCGGAATAAAAATTTCCCTTGGCATCATATGATTATTATCTTGATAGAATTGTCCAATGTAAGTTAAAAAATCCTCTTCAGCATCATTATAGTAAGGAAACATATTCACATCACGCTGAATCAATTTTCCTTGGCGCACAAAAAATACTTGGACACACATCCAGCCTTTATCAACATAATATCCAAAAACATCGCGGTCTTTCAAATCTTGATTCATCACCCGTTGTTTTGTTCTTAAAGTTCCAATTGCCTTAATCACATCCCGATACTCAGCAGCTTGCTCAAATTCCATATTATCAGAAGAAATCATCATTTTTGCTTCAAGTTCTTTAACAATTTTTTTATCAGAACCTGTCAGAAATTCCTTCACTTCTTGAGTCATATCCTTATAAACTTGAGGATCAACATGATTAACTACTGGACATAAGCACTGATGAATATGAAAATAGAAACATACTTTTTTCTCGTGTAAGCCACATTTTCTAAATGGAAAAATTCGGTCTAAAAGGCGTTTAACTTCATTGGCAGCTTTGACATCTGGATAAGGTCCAAAATAAGTCGCACCATCTTTTTGAACTTTACGGACGACCAACAAACGAGGATATTTTTCATTTGTTATTTTTAGGAAAGGATAATATTTATCATCCTTAAGCATAATATTATATTTAGGCTTATAACGTTGAATGAGATTGATTTCCAAAACTAAAGATTCAATATTTGAACCTACAACAATCCATTCCAAATCTTCAATTTCAGAAACTAGTAATTCTGTCTTGGTATTATGAGAACCATGAAAATAAGAGCGCACTCGATTTTTAAGATTCTTTGCCTTTCCGACATAAATAACTGTCCCATTTTTATCTTTATGTAAATAACAGCCAGGACTATCTGGTAATAGTTCTAACTTTGCTTTTATCGTTTGATTCATATTGTTTATTATAGCAAAAAAATGTAGGAGCTGCTCTTCTTTTGGACGTTTATAAAACAAAAAATGACCCATTTACTTGAGTCATTTTCACTTGTTATTTAGTTCCGCCTTCATTATCAGCTTCACCACTTGCCCAAACTCGATTAGCGTAGATTGCATTGAAGAGCAGGGCTCCTTGTAAGGCAACCTGCGATAAATACATTCCTAACTGCCCTTGGGTGTTTACTCCCATAATAAATTGTACCGTTAAAATTGTCCAATAAATTACTGCTGCCGTGTTAACCACAATCCACAGCGACCAATTTTCTTTATATTTCAAAATATACAATACTTGTGCAATGAGTGGAATAATTAAATTTAGAGCATCAAAATAAGGAAGTTGCCCATTTAATAGGGCATCTATGCCCCAAACGACCAACCAAGCAATAAAAGCACCTAGAAAAATTAGACGACGAGTTTTTGGTCTAAATTCATGGATAGCATCATCCTGTCCCCAAAAAAACCACCCCACAGGTTGAGATAAGACATAAAAAATTCCCATAACAAAACTCATCCATGAGTGAGTCTGATAAGCAATTAAAGTCATCGCTAAGGTCTGAACTAAACCAAATGCAAAATTAATTTTACGGCCTTTCATCCCATAAATGAGACAAAGTACACCAAATACACCAGATATCATTCCAATGAAAGAATCAGGGGCAATGATATATACAATCACTTGTAAGAACAATAAAATTAAGATATATGTGATTTCAAATTTCTTCCAATTTGCAAAAAGTTGCTTAAAAAGCCAAGAATCTTTTGTCATTTTTTCTCCTTTTTATCCTAACGCTTAAAAGCAGTCAAGAATAACGCTTACCGCTTTATTAATTTAAAATATGATGGTAATTTCAGTTCTATTTTTCAACTTTAATCAATTTACAAGTAATATTTATATTAGCGATTTAAAATTTCTAGAGCAATCTCAATTGTCCGAAGCTCACCTTTATTAACTTTATCATTTCCTGAAACTAAATCATTGACTCCCGCTTGTAAATCTCCTCCGTAAGCAACAACATTATTCAAAATGGATAAAGTTTCTATTCCTCGTAAACGTCCGACTGTAAACAATGCACCAGATTCCATATCTTCGCCCACAATTCCAAATTTAGACCAATATGCTTGAGTTTCTTCATGATTATCCATATAAAAACCATCATGAGAACGAATAATTCCATAAAAACCATCAGAAGCAATTTCTTTTGCTTTATTTAACAAATCAGTAGATGGAACTGCTGGATATTGTTCGGGTACATACATTTTTGTCAAACCGTCATCTCGTACTGCTCCTTCTCCAATAATTGGACTTCCTAAATCGATCCCTAACTGCAAAGCACCCGCAGAACCTACTCTGATAATTCTCTTAACTCCAATATTATGAAGCTCTTCAATCGCAATAGCAGCTGACGGTGCACCTACACCTGTTGACAAAACTAATAGTTCCTTACCTTTATAAGTTCCACAGATTGAGCGAAATTCTCGATTGTATTTTAAATTTTTTACATCGGTCAAAAATTTTGCGACCTGATCTATTCGAGCTGGATCACCTACAATAATTGCATCAAGTCTAGCATCAGTCTTCTTTAATTGAATATGCGCTTGTCCTTCTTCCATTTTTCCCTCTCTTTTTAATAAACAAATAATCCTTAACTATTAAACAATTAAATTATAGCAAATATTTCAGACAATTCAAAGTCGATTTGACTGCCTTTATGTACAAAAAAAGACCCAGCGGGTCTTTTAGAGGATATTTTTGAATTTTTCTTACAAATCGTTAATATCGAAGTCTTCACCGAGGAAATCAGCAAGTGAGAAGCCTTCTTGTGTTTCAGGCAAATCGTATGAAGGTTTAGCTGCTTTACGTGGTGCGCGTGGTTTGCGATCACGTTTTTCACCGTCGTTGTCGTTGTTACGAGCTGGACGAGCTGGAGCTTCTTCAAGCGCTTTGATTGAAAGTGAGATACGTTCTTCAGCAGGTTTCACGTCAAGAACTTTTACGTTCACAACTTGACCAACTTTAAGAACATCTTTTGGATTTTCAACACGTTCCCATGAAATTTGTGAAACGTGAACAAGTCCTTCAACACCTGGATAAAGTTCAACAAAGGCACCGAAGTCTGTCAAACGTTTAACAGTTCCTTCAACAGTTGATCCAACTGGTGCTTTTTCTTCAACTTGTTCCCATGGTCCAGGTTGTGTAGCTTTAAGTGAAAGTGAAAGACGTCCAGCTTCTGGGTCGAGTTTCAAAATCTTAACGTTAACAACATCGCCAGGTTTTACTGCGTCTGATGGACGTTTGATACGGCTATGTGAAAGTTCAGAAACGTGAACCAATCCGTCAATACCACCAAGGTCAACGAATGCTCCGAAGTTAGTTACGCGTGAAACTGTACCTTCAACGATATCGCCTTCTTGAAGTTGTGCAAAAGCTTCTTTACGCATTTCGATTGCTTCAGCTTCAACAACTGCACGACGGCTAAGGATGAAGCGGTTTTCTGAAGCGTTAACTTCGATAATTTTAGCTTCGATTTCTTCGCCAACAAATTTCTTAGTATCTTTAACAAAGTAAGTGTCAATCATAGATGCAGGGATAAATCCACGAACACCGTTATAGTCTACTGAAAGTCCGCCTTTAACGTCTTTAGTAACTTTAACTGTTACGATTTCGCCTTCTTTGCCTTCCAATTGAGTCCAAGCTTTACGAGCTTCAAGACGTTTCAATGAAAGGAGATATACGTTTGCACCTTCGGCTTCTTTACCAACGATTTGTTTGATAACAAGCAAATCAAGAACATCTCCAGGTTTAACGAATGTATTGATATCAGCATCTTTATCGTTAGTGATTTCGCGAAGTGTAAGGACACCCTCAACACCAGTTCCTACGATGGCAACAGTTGCTTGCCCGTTTTCAACTGAAAGGATTTCACCCTTAACGACGTCACGTACTTTAACGTCTTCAACGCTGTTTAATAATGTTTCAAATTCGTTCATTTGTAAAAAAAATTCCTCCAACAATTTGGCTGGTACACAGCCTTACAAAACATTATACCATAAAAAATCGCTTAGGGAAAGCTTTTTTCTCGATTTATATTAAAAAAGTTATAAGTATTTTATTATGTACAGAAATATTATCGACAAGTTATGAAAACCGTTTCTTTTTTTGTTCAAAAAAACCTGTCAAAACTTTGACAGGTCAATATTTTATTGATATTGCATTACTTTTTGTGCTTTGTAGGCTACGTCAATCATCGCACCACCAAGACATTCTTCTCCATCATAGAAAACAACAGCTTGTCCGGGAGTAATTGCTCGAACAGGTTCGTCGAAATCAACGGTTACTTTATCACCATTAACGTGAATAGTTACTCCTGTATCTTCTTGGCGATAACGGAATTTTGCTGTACAGTGAAGGTCAAAAGTTTCTGGCATTTCTCTGGTAAAGCTCAAATCGCTTGCGTCAAGACTTGTTGAATAAAGGTGTTCATGATGGAAACCTTGTCCAACATAAAGGGTATTAGTAGTTAAGTCTTTACCAACAACAAACCATGGGTCACTTGTTAATTGACCGTGTTGTCCACCGATACCAAGACCACCACGTTGACCGATTGTATAATACATCAAACCGGCGTGATTTCCCATTTCGATACCGTCAAGTGTCATCATTTTACCTGGTTGAGCTGGTAAATATTCTCCAAGGAACTTTTTGAAATTCTTTTCACCAATGAAGCAGATTCCTGTTGAATCTTTCTTCTTAGCAGTTGCAAGTCCTGCTTTTTCAGCAATCTTACGTACTTCAGGCTTTTCCAAATGTCCCAATGGGAACATTGTTTTCTTGAGTTGTTCTTGGGTCAATTGACTTAAGAAATAAGTTTGGTCTTTGTTGTTGTCCGCACCACGTAACATATGAACGATACCATTTTCATCTGTACGAACTTGGGCATAATGACCTGTTGCGACGTAGTCTGCTCCTAATTCCATAGCATAATCTAGGAAAGCTTTAAATTTAATTTCCTTATTACACATGACATCAGGATTTGGGGTACGTCCAGCGCGATATTCAGCGAGGAAGTATTCAAAAACACGGTCCCAGTATTCTTTTTCAAAATTGACTGAGTAATAAGGAACGCCAATTTGATCAGCTACTGCAGCTACATCTTTGTAGTCTTCAGTGGCTGTACAGACACCATTTTCGTCGGTATCATCCCAGTTTTTCATGAAGACACCAATAACATCATAACCTTGTTCTTTAAGAAGCAAAGCTGTGACTGAGCTATCGACACCACCGGACATTCCGACAACGACACGTGTTTGTGCTGGACTCTTACCAGACATAAGTTGAGTATTTGTGTTATCCATTAATTTTTCACCATCTCTTTCTATTTTGATTTTGAAAAGAAATAAAATTGCTGACGAAAAAAACTAGACGATTTCGTCAGTAAATTTTTTCTTTTCAAGTTAGACAAAATATCAGTTGAAGGCTGACTTTTGTAAATGTTGCAGTTGAAGGCTGAACATTAATAGGTAACTGGAATATTATAACACATTGCCTAAGTAAAAACTAGCCTTTGAATAAAAAAAGTAGTCAAAAAAAGTGGTATAATGTCATAATGATTAAACATAGTGAAAATCCTTTAGTTTTCAATACAGCTATTGGAACAAAAAAACGTAATGAAACAGTTGTACCTAAGGAAGTTCTTTGTCCTTTTTGTGATGTGGAAAATCTGACAGGTATTTTAAAAACTTCTGACCATAAAATTTGGTTAAAAAATAAATTTCCAACACTTAAAAATTCAATGATGACTGTGATTATTGAGTCTGATGAACATCTAGGTGATATTTCTACTTATGGTGTGGAAGAAAATCGTGAGGTTTTTTCTTTTGCTTTTGAATGTTGGGATGAAATGATTCAATCTGGCAAATATCAATCCGTTTTGATGTTCAAAAATTTTGGTCCTCGCTCTGGCGGAACATTGCGCCACCCTCATTTGCAAGTCGTTGGCTTAGAAGAAACTGACGGTTATGCTCAAATTGCAAAAGAAAATTTTGAAGGAGTCGAAATCAGAAAGAATGGTCTGACTGTCACTTTGTCTACTCGACCTATTATGGGCTTTGTGGAATTTAATGTTATTATTTCTGAACTTGAAAATGTTGAAAAATTGGCTGACAATGTTCACGGGATTACCTCTTATTTAATGACAGACTATATGAATGGGCGTTGTGATTCTTATAATCTCTTTTTCCATCATTTCGATGATAAATATATTTGTAAAATTGTTCCTCGCTTTATTACTTCTCCTTATTTTATTGGTTATAAAATCCCGCAAGTCAATGGAATTGAAGCATTAGAAGAAATTGCTGACGAGATTAGAAATCGTTTAGATAAAAAGTACTGACAGGTTTGTCAGTATTTTTTTAATACACTTAATATAAGTTTGATTTTTGTATCTTTGGTATAATAGAAATATGAAATTTATCAAGAAAAATAAATGGGCACTTCTTGCAAGTTTTTTTATTCCATTATTATTAATGGTTATCGTTCTTGCAATGACTGGGATTTATTGGGGGAGTTCACGGTCAATTTTGGCTGGGGATGCATATCATCAGTATGTCGCCATTCATTCTCTCTATCGTAATATTTTACATTCGGGCGGTTCTTCTGGTTTCTTATATACTTTTACCAGTGGTCTCGGCCTCAATCTTTATGCTTTTTCGGCTTACTACATGGGAAGTTTTCTCATGCCACTTACATTTTTCTTTGATGTAAAATCAATGCCTGATGCTCTATATTTACTGACCATACTAAAATTTGGCTTGATTGGTCTATCAGCATTTGTCAGTTTCAAAAACATGTATCAAAAGCTTTCTAAATTGATTGTTTTGTCAATAAGTACAGCTTTTGCACTGATGAGTTTTTTGACCTCACAGCTTGAAATTACGATGTGGTTAGATGTTTTCATTCTCTTGCCTCTAATTATTTGGGGACTTCATCGCTTAATGGATGAACGAAAACGCTGGCTTTATTTCGTTAGTTTATTGATTCTATTTATCCAAAATTATTATTTTGGCTTTATGGTGGCTATTTTCTTAGTGCTCTATTTCTTGGCACGGATGACTTACGAAAAATGGTCTTGGACAAAAGTGCTTGATTTTGTGGTTTCTTCTGCTTTAGCTGGTCTGTCCAGCCTAATCATGCTCTTACCCATGTATCTTGATTTGAAGTCTAATAATTCCGATGCTCTTTCAACTTTGTCAGGTGTCTTTACAGAAAATTCTCATCTTTTTGACCTTTTCGCTAAGAATTTTGTTGGCACTTATGATACTACTCAATTCAATGCCATTCCAATGATTTATGTTGGAATGATGCCTTTAGCTTTGGCTATTCTCTTCTTTTTCACTAAAAGTATTCGTCTCAGAAGTAAATTTGCCTTTCTAGGAATCATTGCTTTCTTTGTTGCTTCATTTTATCTTCAAGCTTTAGATTTACTATGGCAAGGGATGCATTCACCAAATATGTTCTTGCACCGCTATGCTTTCTTATTTAGTTTGCTTCTTGTTTTAATGGCTTTGGAAACTCTATCTCGCTGGGAGGAAATAAAGACTTGGCATATTTTGACTATTAGTCTTTTTCTAATTACAGGTTTTCTTGCTACTTTAATTTTTGGACACTATAAATATGTAATGACTTCTCAAGTTATGTTGACTTTCTTGTTTGGTCTTGCTTATTTAATCTTGTCTATTAATTCTGTTAGGAAATGGATTTCAGCTCATCTATTTGTCATTATTCTCTTTGTTTTCATGACTGTTGAAGCTGGTGTTAATGCCCTTTATCAGGTTCAAGGAATACAAAAAGAGTGGAATTTTGCTAGTCGTGATTACTATAATACCCAAGTGAATTCTATAGAACCGATCGCCAATAAGGTGAATGAACTTACTGGTTCTGGTTTTGCCAGAATGGATAACACTGTTCCTGATACAGCAAATGATGGCATGAAGTACAATTTTAATGCACTTTCCCAATTTTCATCTGTTCGTAACAGCAACGCCAGTTCAATCATGCGTCAATTAGGTTTTCACACTGACAGTACTTATTTGAATTTACGTTATCCTGGGAATACATTACTGATGGATTCGATTTTTGGAATTAAATATAATATAAGCCAAGCTCAACCTCCAAAATTTGGATTTTCACCAGTTTCCAATGCTCTCAGTAATTTGAGCAAAAACTCAAATGCGATGGGTCTTGGTGTCTTCGTTCCCAATGGATTTGAAGATGCTAAATTCACTGATAAAGCTCAAGCTAGCAGCTTTATTAATAATCAAACAGCTTTAGTTAACGCTTTGACAAAATCGAAAACTACATTCTTTACTCCATTTTACACGACCAGTGAAGAAACTGCTGATAAAATCACGGGTGCTGGCAATTCTGTTACTCTGACTCGGCCAAAAACTTCTACAGCTACTGATGTTTCAGTCACCTACGGAATTACCGTGGCGGCAAATAGTCAAATTTATTTATCTGTTCCCAATATTACTTATCTAAATAGTAATGCTGAGAATACATTGATTACTATTTCTGATGTTTCCAATCCAAAAATGACACGTTCTCTCAATAGTTATTACGTTGGCACAAATGATACTGGCTCCTTCTTGAATTTAGGAAGTTTCAGTAAGGAAACTAAGCTAAAAGTGACCTTAGCATTTCCTGAAAATTCACAAGTTACTTTTGATACCACTTCATTCTGGCGTCTGGACACTGAAGCTTATCAAAAAGAAATGGCACTTCTACAATCTCGTAGTCCTAAAACAGAAATGATTAAAAACGGGGTTCGCATGACTTATAGAGAAAAAGAAAAGGGCGATATTTTCTTGACAATCCCTTATGATAAAGGCTGGTCAGCAAAAGTTGATGGAAAAAAAGTGGCTGTCAGTAAAGCTCAATCTGGTTTTATGAAAGTTAGCGTTCCTGCTGGCAGTCATCGTCTTGAACTAAAATTCTTCCCTAATGGACTAAAAGAAGGAATCATTTGCTTTATTTTAGGAATTCTGTTATTTATTGGTTACAACTATTTTACTAATAAACCTAAAAAATCTGGAGGAACAAAAAATGAAAGCTAAATCAATTATCCCCTTTACGCTCGGAATCCTAGTTGCTGTCAGCATCCCTGTTTCCTATTCTTTAAAGACCAAACATTTTGAAGTCAATTTCAAAAAAGGTGGCTTGCTTGACCCAGAATTGTATAAAAAATAAGGCAGATTGTCTTTAAAAAATTCTGTCAGTAAATTCTAAACAAAAAACGTTGATTATTCAACGTTTTTTATTTTTGTTTTTGTCAAAAGTAAGGAATTCAAAATAACAGAAACTGATGATAAACTCATTGCCGCTGCAGCGAGCATTGGATTGAGTAATCCAAAAGCTGCAAGCGGAATGCCAATGACATTATAAACGAAAGCCCAAAAATAATTTTGCTTAATTTTGGAAATTGTTTTTTTAGCTACTTCAAAGAAAGTGGAAATTTTATGAAGCTGACCGCTAGTAACAGTCACATCACCAGCTTCCATAGCTATATCTGACCCAGTTGCCATTGCCAGCCCGACGGTTGCTGACGCTAAAGCAATAGCATCATTGATTCCATCACCAACCATCATTGAATTTGAGCTATTTTGCACAATTTCTGCTTTTTCTTCAGGTCTTAAACCACTTTTAACTTCATCTAAATGAACAAGTTTTTGAATTTTTGCTGCCGAATTTTGATTATCTCCTGTCAACATAACAGTCTTTAGACCACGTTTTTGCAAGGTCTGAATTGTCTTAAGCGCATCATCTTTGAGACTTGAACTAAAAACAGCCATCGCTAATAATTTTTCTTTATTTGCCAAATAAATGACCGTATCATCTGTTTCTGGGACTGACAGATTTAAGTCTGTCATTAATTTATCATTGCCCGCAAAATATTCCTGACCATTAATTTTAGCAGAAAGTCCACGTCCCGCAAGTTCTGATAAATCTGTCAGTTCATATAAATCACCTTGAAATCTAAGAGATTTAGCCAAGGGGTGATTAGAGTGAGCTTCTAGACTAGCCAATAATTTAAACTCAACACTTGCTAGTTTTTCTTCAATAGAATTAAAGCTGTCAGTAACTTTTTCACTTTCTGTCAGCAATTTAAAATCTGTCAGTTCAAATTCACCTGTTGTAATTGTCCCAGTTTTATCAAAAAATACTGTTTTAACTAATCCGGCAAGTTCCAAAGCATTGGCATTTTTAATCAACAAACCATTTTTAGCAGCCAAACCAGTCCCAGAAATAATGGCAGTTGGTGTAGCTAAACCAAGCGCACAAGGACAAGCAATGACCAAAACAGCTACTGAATGCATGATTGCTGTCAGTAAAATTCCGCTGACAGCCCAAGTCGCAATGAAAGTTATCAGAGCAATAACTAACACAACTGGCACAAAAATCCCTGAAATCTTGTCAGCTAATTTTTGAATGTTTGGTTTTGAGCCTTGTGCTTCACTCATCATTTCAACCATTCTTGAAATTGTTGAATCATTTAAATCATGAACAACAACCGCTTTAACTTCACCATCTAAATTAATTGTTCCTTCAAAAATGACTTCATCATCCATTTTTACAACAGGTAAGGCTTCACCTGTCAAAATCGATTCATCAAAAGATGCTTTGCCAGAAAGAATCATCGCATCCAAAGGCACTTTCTCTCCTGGCAAAATGCGAATCACTTGTCCCATTTGAACTTCTTCAATCGCTAAATCAGTCGATTCCGTATGAACAAAAGTTGCTCGACTAGACATTAATCCAGTAATTGCTTGCGTTGTTTTCTCTTTTGCATTATGTTCTAAAAGTTTACCCATGACCACCAAAGTGATAATTACCATCGATGATTCAAAATTCAAAGCATTCGCTTGGCTCATAAAAACAGCCAAAATCAAACTCGAAAAGTATGCAACCGAAGTTCCTAAAGCCACTAAAACATCCATATTTGCCGATTTATTTCGCAAAGCATGATAAGCGCCAACATAAAAGCGCCAACCAATAATGAATTGTACTGGAGTTGCCAAAATCAATTGTACGATTGGTTCATGTAAAAACATGACCCAATTTGCATGTACTCCGAAGATATCAGCAAACATTGCAACTACTAAAGGTAAAGTCAAAATTAAAGCAATCCAAAAAGACAAAGCCAAATTTCTTGCTTTTTTTGCAGCTTGACGTGCAATTTTTTCCTGATGAGCTTTGTCATTAACAATGGCTCCATAACCCGCTTTTTCCACTAAGTTAATAATTTCTTGGTCAGAAATATTATCGTCAGCAACAATTTTGGCTTTCTCAGTCGCCAAATTTACCGTTGCTTCCATAATTTTATCTGACTGATTCAATGTTTTTGAAACTGTATTTACACAATTTGCACAGGTCATTCCTGTAATTACAAATGATTGACTCCGCATTTTTACCTCTTCTATATTTTATCTCTAAATATAGTTTACAACTGTAAACGAAAAAAGTCAAGAAAAAATCATCTTCATTTGGGGAATGAAGATGACCTGTTATTATTTAGTAAAACAATATTTGGGGTTTGCTTTACCAATTTCATTCTAGCAAATTTAAATTCAATTCACAAACGAAGTGTTTTTTAAATTACTTTATAACCAGCCTCTGCAACGGCAACAGCCATTTTATCCATATCTGCTGGGGCAGAAAATTTAACTAGTGCTTCATTTTTTTTCAAAGAGACTTTCGCTTTTTCAACACCCTCAATAGCTTCCAAAGCATTTGTCACATGCATTACACAGTGGTCACAAGTCATTCCCTCAATTTTTAAAGTTTCTTTCATTTTATATTCTCCTTTTTAAGCAGAAATCTGCTCATGTTCATGTTTGCAAGCACAAAGTCCACTTGTTTCTAAGCAATTACAATGTTTTTGTCCTACCACTTCTTTGGCATTAAGTGATTCTTGCAAAAGTTCAATATCCTTTGCCGTCAAAGTCGATTTTTCAATCATCTCTTGCAAAACATTGACATGTTTCGTTTCACAAACTTTTTGGATCAGACCATCGGCCATTAAATTAATAGCCGTACATTCTTCCATCAATGGACGATAAACAAATTTTCTTCCTTCTTTTTCGGTAGAAAGCATTTCTTTTTTTACCAGTCGACCAAGTAAAGTCTTAACAGTGGCCAATGACCATTCTAATTCTTGGGGGATTTGCGCATAAATTTCATCAACTCGCGCTTCTCCCAGAGACCAAATTACACGCATAACGATTAATTCGGCATTTGATACATTAAATTCTACTTCGTTCATTTTTTCTCCTTTCCCCATTCATTTTCATAAGATAAGTTTACACGTGTAAACACTAAAAGTCAAGTATTCAACCTAAAAAAATAAAATTCGAATTTTATCATTCGAATTTTTAAGTTTAATCTTAACCAAATAATTCTTCCATAATTTTACGTCCAGTGGGTGTTTGGGCCAAGCCACCCTCAGCTGTTTCTCTAAAAGCAGCTGGTAGAGAACGTCCCACATTATACATGGTATTGACCACCTCGTCAACTGGAATCACTGTTTTAACCCCAGCCAAAGCCATATCAGCTGAAATCATTGCTTGTGACGCCCCCATTGCATTACGGTGAACACAAGGGATTTCAACCAAACCAGCAACAGGGTCACAAATTAAGCCTAACATGTTTTGCAAGACAATAGCAATCGCATAGCCTGCTTGTTCTGCAGAACCACCAGCAGCTAAAACGAGTGCAGCTGATGCCATTGCCGAAGCAGAACCGACCTCTGCTTGGCAACCACCCTCTGCTCCAGAAATCGTTGCATTATTTGCAATCGCAAGTCCAAAGGCTCCTGCTACAAATAAAAATTCCACTTGCTGTTCATGACTCAAGTCTAAAGTTTTAATAGCCGAAGTTAAAACACCTGGCAAACAGCCGGCTGATCCGGCAGTTGGTGTCGCACAAATGAGCCCCATTTGTGCATTCACTTCATTGACGGCAACCGCATCACGAGCTGCTCCTAAGATGAGCTCACCCGAAAGTGCTTTGCCTGATTTAATATAATCATCCATCAATTTTGCATCGCCACCAGTAAGACCTGTAAGTGATTTTTTACCAGCAAGCCCCTTTTTAACAGAATCAAGCATCGTTTCTAGGTTATGTTCCATCATTTCCCAAATTTGTCCACGATTTCGTCCAGTTTGTTCCATTTCAATGGCAATCATTAACTCTGTGACCGAAGAATAATTTTTAGAATCCTCGATCAATTCTTCTATATTTTTAAACATATTTATTCCTATACTGCTTTTAATTAAAGAAATTAACGGCGTGCAAACGAGGAATAAGTTTCATTTCCTCAATTACTTCCTTAACATTTGGTGTATCAACTTCTAAAATCATAATCGCTTTTTCACCCTTAGCTTCTCTGGTTACATTCATTTGTGCGATATTAATTTGATGTTCTGAAAGGACACTAGAAACTCTAGCAATCATCCCTGGAACGTCTTCATGAATGACCACAAATGTCGGAACACCAGCCGAAATTGCGATATCAAATCCATTCAATTCTGTCACTTGAATCATTCCACCACCGATTGAAATTCCAGTCACGGTCATTGTTCGATCCCCTTTTTTGGCGATTAAACGTGCGGTATTGGGATGTTCTGCTTTTTCTTCTGGATGTGGAACATAAGAAATTTCCATTCCTTGTTCAAAAGCAAGCTGAGGCGCCATTGGCAGACGTTCATCATCTGTATCCATTCCTAAAACACCTGCAACAAGAGCAACATCTGTTCC
The DNA here is from genome assembly GCF_016516525.1 of Lactococcus sp. S64. Taxonomy (NCBI): domain Bacteria; kingdom Bacillati; phylum Bacillota; class Bacilli; order Lactobacillales; family Streptococcaceae; genus Lactococcus; species Lactococcus sp. S64. The sequence goes on from NZ_JACVUQ010000002.1 coordinate 17,364, forward strand.
ATGACCCCGATAGGTTTTAGCAAAAGATTCATAAAGATGAATCTCCAATTTTTCTGGAAGTTCACCGAAAATAGAACGTACAATTTTACCAATTCGAGCAGCACCAGCTGTGTGCGAGCTTGAAGGTCCAATCATCACTGGACCAATGATGTCAAAGACACTTTTATATCTTAAATTATCCATTTAAACCTCAGTTCTTACAAAGATAGTTTTTAAACTATCTTTTATCTTCAAATATCATAACATAATTTTCAAGCTTTTTCAGGCAAAAAAAAATAGCTCCGCAGAGCTATTTTCTATTGACGTCCTTTGTAAATTGAACGCGATTGACCATACCATATTTTGGTTAGCCATCTTTGAATCCAAGGTTGAACCCATTTATCTAAACCAAATGAACGACCTGAACCATTCATAAGTGCAATTGCCACTGGAATAAACCAAATGTTAACCCAGTAGAACATTCCTGAAAGTGAGAACATAACAGTCAATGCGGCTGTTGCTGCTGCTGCAATCCAAGTGAACAATCCAAAAATAAGGGCAAGTGCAAGGAAGATTTCAACAATTGACATGAATTTTTGCATGAACAATGCGACTTCACGATTTGGAATCATAAACTTAAAGATAGGTTCCATCCAATGTGGCACTTTGTCAAAAACAGTCATTGGGTCAGAACCGTAAGCGTATGAGAGACCCCATTCAGTTGCTTTATGAGCAGCTTCGCCACCACCACTTGAAGCGGCCGTTGTTGCTGCGCCTGTAGCACCTGCGGCTGCATCGGCTACACTAGAACTTGATGAAGCAGCTGTTGAAGCGCCTGCGGCTGCGTCAGCTGCTTTTGGTGCTTCTTGCAACCATGAGAATGGGAATTTAAGGTCATTTGTAAACCAAGATCCTTTACCAAACCAAGTCGTTGGGTTGAAGTATTGACCATCACCGACAATTTTCTTAATTGCTTCGGTAAACCAAACCACACCATAGAAAATACGAAGTGGAACAGCCCAAAGTACATTTCCTTGACGTGAAGTATGACCACGCATAAAGTTACGATTATCTTTTACGCGGAAGACTTCATCCAAGGCATAACGCCAGAAATAATGTGCTGAACGAATTTGTAAAGTATAGATAAAGTAAACAATATTCTTCATCAACATTGCCCAGAAACCAGTTAGACGCATGCTACCGATTTTGGCAACTCCCCAAGTTGAACCAATTGAAACCATTGTTCCTTGGTATTTACTTTCATGTTTATGTTTGCTTCCACCATTGATGTCTGCAAGAATATTTGCCGCTGCTGTGTGTGCTGTTTGTTCCGCAGCTTCAACGATTTGTGGTGTTGGACGACCAGTATCTGGTTCAATATATCCTGAAACGTCACCAGCAACGTAAATCCCTTTTCCTTCAAAACCAACAGCTTCCATGTATTCATTTGCTTGAAGACGATGTCCACGTTCTGTTTCATTAAGGTCTGTTTTTGCAGCTGTATTTCCTTGAACACCAGTTGTCCAGATTAATGTGTGAGTTGGAAGTTCTTTGGCAACTTTTTCTTCGTCACGCCCACCAACATTCACTTTGATATGATCTTTTGCTACTTCAACAATACCGTGATTTGTTAAAACGTGAACATTTTTCTTTTCAAGATATGCATGAGCTTTATCTGCTTGTTTACGGTCTAAAGTATTAAGGATTGTTGGCATCATTTCAACAACGTTGATTGTGATTTCTTCTTCAGGTATTTTCCAATCTGTTGAAACTTTTTTACGCCAATCAATCAATTCACCTGCCATTTCAATCCCAGTAAATCCTGATCCGGCAACTGAAATTGTTAAAAGAGCACGGCGTTTTTCATCATCAACTTCTGTTGATGCATATTGGACGATTTTTTCCAAATGACGTTTGATTCGCATTGCATCTTCAAGTGACCAAAGTGTAAACCCGTGTTCTTTAACACCAGGAACTCCAAAGTCATTTGGTTCGCCACCAAGGGCAACAATGACATAATCATAGCTATAACGACCATGTTTTGTGATTACTTGTTTGTTTTCTTTGTCAAGACTGACGACAGAGTCAGTGACAAGACTAACGTTTTTACGTTTTCCTAAAAGCTTTTGGAAATCATATTGTACAGTTGTGAATGGAACACGTCCTGCTGCAACTTCGTGAAGTTGAGTCATGGTTGTGTGGTAACTATGTTTGTCAATCAGTGTGATGTCAGCATCTGCTTTGAGCTTTTTAGAAAGCTCACGCGTCGCATGTACTCCTGCAACACCACCACCGATGACTACGATTTGTTTCTTAGTCATTTAGAATGGTTCTCCTACTAGTAATATAATAATAACGTCAGGCACTATTATATCCTTTTTAGAGCAATTTGTAAACTGTTACACAAGAAAAACTTTTCCAAATTTTTTCATGGAAAAGTTTTATATTTATATTTTATTTTAACTTAAATTGCCCCTTTGTGGAAAAGTTGGTCATTGATATATTTGAAGAAATAATGACCAGAACGAATTTCAAAGGTATAAACAAGATAAACCATGTGTTTCATGAATGTTGCTGAAAAACCACTTAATTTTGTTTTTCCAACTGTCCCAACCGCATAGCCTGAACCAATAGAAACCAGTGTTCCACGATAATTTCCAACAAATTTGGTTTTTTCGCCACCTTTAATATCTGCAATGATATTTTTAGCGGCCGTGCTTCCTGTTTGTTCTGCTGCTTCTACAATTTGAGGAGTTGGTCGACCATTTTCGGGAACAATATAACCTGATACATCTCCTGCAACATAGATGCCATGATTTTCTTCGCCAATCGCTTCCATGTATTCATTTGCTTGAAGACGATGACCACGTTCTGTTTCGGAAAGTTGACAAGCTTCTGCTTCTGTATTTCCTTGTACCCCTGTTGTCCAAATTAAGGTATTTCCTGGAATTTCTTTAACAACTTTTTCCTCGTCACGCCCACCAACATTAACAGTGATATGATCTTGTGCTACAGCTGTAATTCCATGATTTACAAGGACATTGATGTTTTTATTTTGAAGGTAAACGAGTGCTTTATCTGCTAAACTACGGTCTAAAATATTCATAATTGTTGGCATCATTTCAACAATATTGATTGTAAATTCAGATTCTGGAATGCCGTATTTTTTAGATGCTTTTTTACGCCAATCAATCAATTCTCCGGCCATTTCAATTCCAGTGAATCCTGAACCAGCCACGCTAAAGGTTAACAATTTTTTGCGTTTTTCTGAATCAGCTTCTTTAGCTGCTGCTTGAACCATTTCTTTCAAATGTGCTTTTATTTTCAAAGCATCTTCAAGTGACCAAAGTGTGAAGCCATATTCGTTAACACCTGGTACACCAAAATCATTGGGTTCTCCACCCATTGAAACGACTAAATAATCATAGTCATAGCTATTTTTATCTGTAATCACTTTTTTGTTAGCTTTATCAAGTTCAACAAGTGACTCTTTTACCACTTTAACGTTATTAAATTTTCCAATTGTTCGATTCAAATGATATTGAACAGCATCTGCCTCAACACGACTCGCTGCAACTTCATGAAGTTGGGTCATTGAAGTTTGAAAATCATGTTTATCTATAACTGTAATTTCTGCATCATTTTTCAAATTTTTTGCAAGTAAGCGTGTGGCTGAAACTCCAGCAAATCCAGCACCTACAATAACGATTTTTTTCTTAGCCATTTCTCTTGGCCTCCTACTAATAATAATTCCAAAAAATATTATACCTCTTATCGAAATAAATATACATTTTTCTGTTTATAAATTTACTTTCTGTAATTTTTAAAATAAAAAACCGCAGTATACGGCTTTTTTAAATAATTGAATAATTTTTTAAGACTTGCCCCTCAGATACACCTAAACATTTCATGAAAGGAAGTATATAATCAATATCTTCAATATTTTTCTTTTGCATCAGTGAAATTCGGCTAATGCCTTGACTAACTTCTACTGTGACTTTATGGTCGTCGTTAATAAAAAGGTGAATACTATCACATGCTCCTTGATGAATACTGACGCCTAAAATTTTTCCTTTTTGAACTTCACAGGTTTGAGCGCCATGGAGATAGCTATCTACTACTAATTTCATTACGGTTGTTTCAATTTTAAAATGCTTTGGTTTTTGCTGATCATCAGTTTTTGAATCTTGGGCAAGTTCCATGTTATTATTTTTCATGGTTTAGCTCCTTTCCATTTCTTAATTCTATTTTATCAAGTTTTATTATGAGAAAAAAATGATATGAAAATAAAATTTATTTAATACTTTTAAGACTATAATACTGCCTTTCTTACTAGTTTAAATTTTACTGACGGTCAGCAAAAAAGACTGACCACATCAGTCTTTTTTTATTTTGTTGAGAAAAACAATGACTGCTTGGTTGAATTTCTCAATTTCTTCCAAATGTAAGATATGCCCACATCCTTCAAAAATTTGAACTTCTGAATTTGGATTGTTTTGTAATTCACGCGCTGCTTGAGCATGAATTGCTGGAAAAATCGGAGATTTCTCGCCGGCAAAAAATAAATGTGGTTTTTTTTCTTGCCCAAGCTCAGGACGCCAATCTTGCAAAATAACATTTTGCAGTAAAGGACGATAGCGTTTGAAATCAAAAGGTTTCATTCCATGTCCCAGTGTTCGTTTTACACTATCTGACAACTTTTTTTGTGTCAACCGAGTTTTTGGAAAATCATCAATAAATACTGACAGCTCTGTCAGTGTTTTCCCATATTGACCATTGAGCCAATCTGCCGATTTGAAGAAAGTTGGGGCCTGATCTTCTGTAATTATTGCTGATACATTTTCGTCAGTAAATAATTCTTCATAAGCCATAATTGTTGCCGCACCCATCGAATGGCCAATTAAGACAACATTTTTTAATTGTAAATAGTCAATTAATTCTTTTAGGTCCATTGCCAAACGGTGTAAAGTCAAGCCATAATCAACTTGTTGTGAATCTCCATGTGAGCGATGATCATAAGTAATCACCCGATAACCAGCATTTACAAATATTTCTATTTGGGCAAACCATGTAACTTCACTGGACGAATAGCCACCAATTAGAATCAGAGGTTGATTTAACTGATTGCCATAATCATGAAAATTTATTTTTACTAAATCATTTGTTGTAAAAAAAGACATTTTTGTTTCCTCTCAAGCTTTTTCCAATGTTTTCATTGTAACAAAAATTCTGTCAGCACTGACCAATTATGATTTCTAGTAACTGATTATTCTTCAGCCAGATAAAAATACTGACAATAAGTAAAAAAATTCTGTCAGTAAAATTTTTTAATGATGAATTTAAAAACTGACAGCCTAGCTATCAGTTTAATTAAGAGATATGAGTAAATCATAAGTTTTCTATCATTATTTCATTTTTATCACTGATTATTCTAATCCAAATGATCACCATTTGAAGCAAATACATTTTTAAACCAATGAAATGATTTTTTTGGAATACGTTTATGACTTTTTGGATCCACATAAACAGCACCGTAACGTTTATCAATAGCACCAGATGAAGCAGGAATATCAATCAATCCCCAACCAAGATAACCCATAACTTCTACCCCGTCAGTAAATATTGCCTTTTTCATGGCTTCAAGATGTTTCTGATGATAAGAAATTCTCAAGTCATCAGCAATTTTTGTTTTCCCATCCCAGATTTCTGACTGACCAATGCCATTTTCAATAGGAAAAACAGGCAATCCAAATTCATTATATAATCTACTTAGAATTCTTCTAAAGCCTTCTGGGTCAATGGACCAATCCCATTGATTATGTTCAAGCAACGGATTTAATTTCATTCCTTTAGTCAAATAAGAATTTGGTGCATCATTTTCTGTCAGCTGACTTGCATCAAGTAAAATTGAGCGATAATAAGAAAAAGAAATAAAGTCAGAAATTCCATTTTTTAAAATTTCTTCATCTCCTTTTTGAAAATCCATTTGGATGTTCTGATTTTTAACATAGGTCATAACCTCATGCGAATAATGACCAAAAGCATAAACATCACAGAGATTTCGATTATAAAATTCATCAAATTTTCTAAGATATAAATTATCTTTTGGTGAAAAAGTTGCGGGATATATTTCCGTAGTCGCCAACATTCCTCCTATTTTTGCTTCAAAATTTTCATGCAAAAATTGGGTTAATTCGCAATGAGCAAGCATGGTGTGATGAAAAACAGTATACATATCAGAGAGTGTCAGCTCTTTTTTCAAAACTCCCGAATAATGCTCAAAACCGTCAGCAAAATAAAGATTATGCTCATTAAAAACAATCCAATATTTGACTTTGTCAGCAAATCTTTTCATCATTTCTTGCCCAAATCTTACAAATGCTTCTTTCACTTTTCGACTCAAAAAACCATTGTACTTTTCAGCCAGATTTAATGGCATATCGAAATGATAGAGACATATCATAGGCTCAATTCCACGAGCAAGCAAATCATCAATCAGACGATTATAAAAGGCAATTCCTTCCTCATTAAATTCACCATCGCCGTCAGGAACAATTCGTGACCAAGAAATTTGGAAACGATACATATTCATATTCATTTCTTTCATAAGATCTAGATCTTGGGAATAATGATGATAATTATCATTTGTTACTTGCCAATCTTTGGCAGAACGTCCAGCGGTATTCACATCATAGACAGAGGGCCCTTTTCCTCCTTCATTCCAGCCGCCTTCGGTTTGCATTGACGAAGTTGAATTCCCCCAGAAAAAATCTTTTGGCATTTTATTTTCCATTTTGTCCCCTTTTATCTTTAATTTTATAAAAAGAAATCCCGAAGAAAAAGTTTCTCCGGAGTTTCTAATCTCCTTATTCAATTACTAAGCAATAACTTCTTCAACTTCAGCATTTGCTTCTTGTTCTAACAACATTTTGTCATATTTTTTAGCAAATGGAAGATAAATCAAAATTGATTCTAAAAGCGCAATAACTTGCAGCACTGCATATTGCCAGCCTCCGATTAAAAAGCCAGAAATAATTGGTGGAGTGGTCCAAGGCGCGGCAACACCATTCATTGGCGGAACAATGTGAAAATAAATCGCTCCGTAAACCGTAGCCGAAACGACTACTGGAACAAGAAAGAATGGCAGAGCAAGGACTGGATTTAAAACAAGTGGCAATCCAAATAAGAAAGGTTCATTGATATTAAATAAACCTGGGACTAACTCTACTTTACCAATTGACTTCATCTGTTCTGAACGAGCAAAGAAAATCGTAAAGATAATTAATCCAAAAGTAATTCCTGACCCCGAAAGATTAATAAAGTTATTATAGAATTCATTGGTCACAATATGAGCACCATTAGCTAAACTCAATTTGTGAGATTGATAAAGGGATGCATTGGCAAAGGTATTTGGAATCAGAAAGGCAGAGGTAATTGCTCCCATGATAATTCCACCATGAACCCCAAAGAACCAGAAGAATGGAACTAAGAGTGAGATAATAATAATTCCACCAAATGAGCCGCCTAAACCTTGTAGAGGGACAGATAACCAATGATAAATAAAGGTTACTGCATCGGTATGACCAATCTTATCAAATAAAGCATAGACAACCGTAGCAGCGACGACAATTACTCCTGTTGGAATCATTGAAGTGAATTGATTAGCAACATTTGATGGGACTTGTTCAGGAAGTGTAATCTTCCAGCCTGCTTTCATCATTGCTGAATAAGCCCAGCCTGATAGAATACCAATAATAATGGCCGCAATCATTCCTTGACCACCGTTCCAAGTTAAATTGAGCACTCCTGTCACTGGATTATTTAGAAAGACTTGCATGGCATGAGGAAGCTTTTCAAAAGCAGCCGTTGCTTGTGTTCCTGTGAGATTCCCAATGCCTGAGGCTTCTTTCCCAGTAGCTAGTGCCGCTGTGATTGGATTTGCAATACTTAGAGATTGAACAATGAAAAATGCAGAGAGAGAAGTTAATCCTCCTTGTAAAGCAACATCACCAAATCCAGCTTCTTTGACATAAGAATAGCCAATACCGACTGCTGCCCAAATCGCTAAAATACCGAATGATACGTTAAATGCTTGGGTAAAAATTGCTGACCAGCCATTGTCTGATAACCATTTTGCCACAGGTGGAATTGGAATATTCGCCAGAATTAAGAAAATTGACCCAACAATGATAAATGGCATGGCAAAAAGCATTCCATTTTTCAAAGCAGTCATCGCTCGTGTATTCACGAATTTCATAATTGGCGGTAAGACTTTATTATTTATGAAGCCGTTCATAAATAAACCTCCTTTAAGATGTGAGTCCGACGGTTCTGAAATGAGGAAATTGTCTTTTGTGCTGATGTTTTGCCCCACCAACAAGTGCTTTAGCACTTAGCTGGAATGCTCAACGTATTTTATCTATCTACGCAGCAAGCTGCTACACAATCCATTCGCTCTAAGCGACTATCTTTGCTGATTTCATCAGCTACGCTGTCCGTTTTCTCTACTTGCTAAAGCAAGTGATAAAAAGGCAAAGTCGCAAGGCGAATCGCATTTTCACTTATTTCAAGAAGGTCGAACTCAATTTGTTAAGACAGTTCAGATACTTTGAAGACTATACTCTTTTAATTAAACCGCTTACAATACAATAATACCCCTTACAATTTTTTTTGCAAGGGGCTTTTCTATCTTTGTTACCTGTTACAGGATTAGTTACATTTATCAGCTTTTTCCATTGCCTGATGAGCTAGTATTTCAATAAAAGCAATGACTGGGAGCTGAGAAGTCAAATTTTCAAGTGGGTCATAGGCGGAATATTCCGTTTGGAATCCATAAGTTAAATTTATATTTGAAAGTTTGGATAAGGTCGTTTCTGGATGATTTGTAATTGAAATAATCTTTGCTGGCGCTTCCTCTCTTAGCTTGACAACTCGTTCAATAATCTTATCTGTTTCACCCGAAGCGGATAAGACAACGCTTAAAACGTCTGGTGCACCTTTGCCCTTAACGGCCTGATAGGGATCAGAAATGGCATAAGATTCTAAGCCAATATTTGTAAAATAGCGGGCACCATATTCAGCTAAAGCTCCTGAAGAACCTACTCCAATAAAAATAATATAACGAGCTTCTCGAATTAATTTGACAGCTTCTTCTAATTTTCTTCCCGCTTCCTTAGAGGTTATTTTTCGTAAAAATAGGTCGAGTTGCAATAAATTTTCATAGTAATTAACTGGAATTTCTGTCAGTTGATTTTGGTTTTTAAGATAATATTTTAGTTCTACCCAGCCCTCAAAACCAAGTTTTCTGGTCATGCGCATAACTGTTGCTGTGGAAACATGGACAGCTTGTGCAAGCTGTCTGACTGACATTTTATCAATACTTGATAAATTAGATAAGATGAAATTAAATGTCGCAGTTTCTAGTTCATTGAGCGTTCGAACTTGTTCGGGCAAGAAATCAATCATTTTTACTGACCCAACCTTTCTTATGTTGTTGATTATTTATTTGTTATCCTGAGCGAACTCATCAGTATCGATTTTTATTTAATAAATAAATTACTGACAGAATTTTGAGGGTCAACTCTAAACTCTTCTGTGACTTCCAAAATAAAATAAGCCAGTCGACAAATTGTCAACCAGCTTATTTTACTTTTTATTCTTTAGCTCTCGTTTTTTTTACTGACAGCTAATTATTATAAGATTTAACTGATAAATGTTCAGATTGTCATCTTTATTTTACAACAATATTAACTAATTTATTTGGAACAGCAATTACTTTGACCACGTTTTTACCTTCAAGAGCCTCAGCAACTGATTCACGACCAATTTTTTCAAGTTCTTCACGCGCTAAATCTTTAGCAATTTTAATTTTTGCTTTTAATTTACCATTAATTTGAACAACAATTTCAACTTCTGATTCAATTAATTTGCTTTCGTCAAATGTTGGCCAAGCAACATAAGAAATTCCAGCTTCATTACCTAATTTTACCCAAAGTTCTTCAGCAATATGTGGTGCAAATGGCGCCAAAAGTTGGACAAAGCCATTAGCGTATTCTAACGGTAAAGCTTTTGCTTTATTAACTGCATTAACAAAAATCATTAATTGGGAAATTGCAGTGTTAAAGTACATCAAGTCCAAACGCTCAGTAACATTTTTCACTGTTTCATTGTAAACTTTGTCCAATTCTCCATTATTTTCAGCTTTAATCTCTGAATTTTCAATCATTCGAACAGCTCGGTCTAGGAATTTACGAGCCCCTTCAAGGCCTTCTTCTGACCATGGAATACTTGCATCAAGTGGACCCATGAACATTTCATAAACACGTAAAGTATCAGCTCCATAATGTTCAACAACATCATCAGGATTAACAACATTTTTAAGAGATTTAGACATTTTAGCTGGAGCTTGTTCAAGGGCTTCACCTGTTTCCATATGGTAAAAGCCACCATCACGTTTTTCAACCTTATCAGTTGCAACCAAGGCCCCACGATGATCACGATAAGAGGTTCCGAGAATCATTCCTTGGTTAAAGAGTTTTTGGAAAGGTTCTTTAGTTGGAACAACTCCTAAATCATAAAGCACTTTATGCCAGAAACGAGCGTAAAGTAAGTGAAGAACAGCATGTTCAGCCCCTCCCACATAGATATCAACTGGCAACCATTCTTTGAGAAGTTCTGGGTCTGCCAAAGCTTCGCTATTATTTGGGTCAATATAGCGAAGGTAATACCAACTTGAACCTGCCCATTGTGGCATTGTATTAGTTTCACGGCGACCTTTTAGGCCATCTGCGCGTGTGACTTCCAACCAATCTGTCAAGTTAGCCAAAGGAGACTCACCAGTTCCTGACGGTTTGATATCAGAGGTTACTGGTAAAACAAGAGGAAGTTCATCTTCTGAGAGCGCTGTTGATGTCCCATCTTCCCAATGAATAATTGGAATTGGTTCACCCCAATAACGTTGACGACTAAAGAGCCAGTCACGCAAGCGGTAAGTGATTTTCTTTTTCCCAATTTTCTTTTCTTCTAAAAATTCAATGGCTTTTTCAATCGCTTGTGCCTTGTCAAGTCCATTCAAAAATTCTGAATTAATATGAGGGCCATCTTCTGTATAAACAGCTTCTTCTACATTTCCACCTTCAACAACAGGCAAAATTTCAAGTCCATAGACCTTAGCAAATTCCCAGTCACGTTCGTCGTGAGCAGGAACTGCCATAACAGCACCATGTCCATAAGAAGCAAGAACATAATCTGCAACCCAAATTGGCATTTTACGGCCATTAATTGGGTTAATCGCGTAAGCTCCGGTAAATGCTCCAGTTTTTTCTTTAGAAAGGTCTGTACGGGCTAAATCAGATTTCAAGCTCGCTTTGCGACGGTATTCAGCAACAGCTTCTTTTTGCTCAGGTGTCGTAATAGCATCAACTAAATCATGTTCAGGTGCAAGCACAGCATAAGTTGCCCCAAAAAGGGTATCAGGACGAGTCGTAAAGACTTCAAATGATTTGTCGGTTCCTGCAACTTCAAAAGTCACATCTGCTCCTACTGATTTCCCAATCCAATTCCGTTGCATTTCTTTGATTGATTCAGGCCAATCGACTTCTTCAAGGTCTTCAAGTAAACGTTCCGCATAAGCTGTAATTTTAAGCATCCATTGGCGCATTGGTTTACGAACAACAGGATAACCCCCGCGTTCAGAAGTTCCGTCTGGAAGCACTTCTTCATTGGCAATAGCCGTTCCAAGTTCTTCAACCCAGTTAACAGCTACTTCTGCTTCATAAGCTAACCCTTTTTCATAAAGTTTAGTAAAAATCCACTGTGTCCATTTATAAAAATTTGGGTCAGTTGTATTAACTTCACGTTCCCAGTCATAACTAAAACCTAAGCTATTGATTTGACGTTTAAAGTTAGCAATATTTTCAGCTGTAAATTCTGCTGGGTCATTTCCTGTATCCATTGCATATTGTTCAGCAGGTAAACCAAAGGCATCCCAGCCCATTGGATGAAGAACATTGAACCCTTGAGCGCGTTTGTAACGGCTCAAGATATCAGTTGCAGTATAACCTTCTGGGTGTCCAACGTGAAGTCCTGCACCAGATGGATAAGGGAACATGTCTAGAGCATAAAATTTTGGTTTATTTTTATCTGTTCCTGTACGGAAAGTTTTGTTATCCGCCCAGTATTTTTGCCATTTGGCTTCTATTTCTTGATGATTGTATTCCATATTAAAGATTTGAGTTCAATTTTATTAAACTCAGTTCCTTTCTCATAATATTGCTAATGTAAATTGTCTTTTATAATAAATTATAAGCGAGAGTTAGGTCACTTCCCGAAAGCTGTAAGCCATATTTTTGCTCATATTTTTTGATTTTATTAATCAGCGTATTTCGATGAACATAAAGTATTTTTGCTGCTTTCGTTTGATTGCTACTTGCTTTATACATTGCTTCAACTAGTTTTTGGTCTTCAGGATTTTCTAATAAATCTTTACGGATTTCTTGTAAAATTCTATTTTCTGATAGATTTAGACTTTCTGATAAAATGTATTCACTAAAAGTTTGCTGACTTTCAAAAATTTTGTATTCTTCAGAGTATGCTTCAGAGAGTTTATTTTTCTCGACAAAACGGCCAACATAAGCCGTCACCTCTTCACCCATATCTTGCGAAAGCGTTTGAAAAATATCAAAAAGTTCTGAGTTTGTGGGACTATCAGTTGAAAATGCTTCTATCACAATTTTTTCTTCCCCAATGCTTTTTACAAAATCAGGTAAAAGTAGCTTTAAAGTATTTTCCAATTCTTCAAAATTATTTCCTGAAAATTGTAAAATACGATAGCGGCCATTAGGAAGTTTATCAGTCTTCAATTTTCTGTCAGTAAAAATCAATTCTGTCAGTAACTTTTCTCGCTCTGTCAGTTGACTGGGGTCAACTTTCTCGTAAAGTTTTCTAATTTTTTCTAGTTCCATTTTTTAAAAAAGCGACCTCTGGTCGCTTGAAGTCTTATCCTAAATCCACTTTGAATTTCAACAATTACTAGTTTAGATTTGTTCTGAAGGAAGATGTAATTCAAAGAGTGGTGACAATGGACGGCGTTCGTGAATACGAATAATCGCATCAGCAAGCAAGTGAGCAATTGAAAGTTGAACAATTTTTTCACTTTGACGTTCTTCTGGCATTTCAATAGTATCCAAAACAACGAGTTTAGTAATTGCTGAATTATTAATTCTCTCGATAGCTGGTCCTGAAAGTACGGCATGAGTACATGAAGCGTAGACTTCTGTTGCACCAAGTTCTTTAAGGGCATTGGCCGCTAAAGTAATTGTTCCAGCCGTATCAATCATGTCATCAATCAAGATACATTTTTTCCCTTGAACATCACCGATGATATTCATAATTTCTGCCACATTGGCACGAGGACGACGTTTATCAATGATAGCAAGTGGTGCTTTCAAGAAGTTTGCTAACTTGCGCGCACGTCCTACTCCACCATGGTCAGGCGAAACGACAACGATATCATCACCAGCAGAAACCAATTGACGACGGAAATATTCAGCAATCAATGGTGAACCCATAAGGTGGTCAACTGGAATGTTGAAGAATCCTTGAATTTGTGGTGCGTGAAGGTCGAAAGTAATTAAACGGTCGGCACCAGCAATTTGAAGCATGTTTGCTACGAGTTTTGATGTGATTGGTTCACGAGCACGAGCTTTACGATCTTGACGAGCATAACCATAGTAAGGTAAGACAATGTTAATTGATGCAGCAGAGGCACGACGCAATGCATCCATCATAATCAAGAGTTCCATCAAGTTATCATTGACAGGGTCACTTGTTGATTGAAGGATAAACACATGATCACCACGAACTGATTCGTCAATATGAACGACAGTTTCGCCATCCGAATGTGCACCAACACTTACTTTTCCAAGCTCAATTCCAATTTCTTTAGCCACTTTTTGGGCTAATTCGTGGTTAGAAGAGAGCGAAAACAACTTCAAATTTGAATACGACATGAAGAGCCTTTCTTTAATTCCTACAGAACATAGCAGTTCTATTTTATGTAATTCTATTTTACATTAAATTCTCAATTTTTTCAAACGCTCATCGGCTTTATTTTAATGGAACCGTTGACAAGTAAAAAAGCATTGCCCAAACTGAACAAAACTTTTTTTACTTCTTATTTTATATTTTATAAAAGCTCTTTGAAAAGCCCTCTGACGAAAAATTCTTCATCAAAATCTTGTAAATCATTAAGCTTTTCACCTAAACCAATCAATTTAACTGGAATTTTAAGACTTTGAACGATTGACAAGACAATCCCACCTTTTGCCGAACCGTCAAGTTTAGTCAGAGCAATTCCTGTAATTGGAGTAACTGCTGAAAATTCTTTGGCTTGTTGAATGGCATTTTGGCCTGTTGTTGCATCAAGTGCCAAAATCGTTTCATGCGGAGCATCTGGAATTTCTCGTTTAATCACTTTACCAATTTTTTCCAGCTCTTTCATCAAATTATCTTTATTTTGCAAACGTCCTGCAGTATCCACAAGTAAAATATCATAATTTTCAGCTTTAGCTTTTGCGAGAGCGTCAAAAACGACTGCCGCTGGATCTGAACCAGCTGGTTTTGTGACTACTTCAACGCCTGAACGATTTCCCCATTCAACTAATTGGTCAATAGCACCTGCCCGGAAAGTATCCGCAGCTGCTAAGAGTACTTTTTTGCCTTCATTTTTATAACGAGCAGCTAATTTACCAATGGTCGTTGTTTTACCAACACCATTTACCCCAACAAAAAGGAAAACACTTAATCCATCCGTTTGGATATCCAATTTTGTCGGTAATTTTTCACCGTCAAACTTATCAACAATTTTTTCAATAATCAATTGACGCAAGTCATCTGTTGATTTAGCATTAACTAATTTTGCTTCCTTGCGCAGTTCTTCAGTCACTTCCATTGCCAAATCCACACCGACATCTGACATAATTAAAGTTTCTTCAAGTTCTTCAAAGAATTCTTCATCAACTGTCCGGAAGTTAGCAAAAAGTTCATTAAAGCCGTCAGAAAAAGTCTTACGAGTTAAAGTTAATGACTGTTCATATTTTTTCTCAGTTTCCTCACGTGATTGAGTGAAAATATTAGCCAGAGCATCAATATCAATGACAATCTCTTCTTCCTCATCTTCGTCAGTAACTTTTTTCTCAGTCACTTCTGTAGTTTCAGAGATTACTTTTTCGTCAGTAATTTTTTCTAATTTTTCATCATTTTCTGGTTTAACAATTTTTTCGTCAGTAACTTCTACTTCAACCTTTTCAGAAATAATAGGTTCATTTTCACTGACAGGTTCATCCGTAATTTTTGGCTCAACATCGATCATTTTACTGACAGACTCGTCAGTAACTTTTTCTACTTTTGCTGGCTCTTCAGTTACCTCAGGCCGTTTAGCAGTTTCATTCTTGACTGCTTCAGTGATTTCACTAGATTGATTTTCACTGACAGGCACATCATGATTAGTTTCCTCTTGTTTCTTCTTTCCGAAGAGTCGGTCAAAAAGTCCCATTTTTTCTCCTTTTGATGATAAAGTTCATTCATATAATGAAAGATTTTAATTTAATTTTTTTCTTAAAAATGCAAGCCCTAAAACAAGGACACCAACGGCTGAAAAATCGATTACCTTTGAAAGCAAAACGAAAGCCGTGGTCTCTACAAAAAAGGCTAATAAAATGACTGACAAAGCATGAAAAATAAAAACCAAGCCCATAAAAAGAGTCATTATTAACATTTTTCTGTGATTTTCACCCTCGCTAGCAAGCTCTAAAAGCGGTCGATTTAGAAGGACTGACAGTAAAAAAATCGTTCCAATAGCAGCCGTTAAAATCGGGTGCCAGAGCTTGAAAGCAAGATTATTTCCATGCGTCAGATAAACAGCTAAGAGTGAAATTAAAAAACCAATAATTGCCACTAAAGAAACAGGATTTAACTCTTTTTTTCTAATTAAAGACCAGAGCATATGAACAACTGGAAAGGCTGTTGCAATTCCTAAAGCTAAAGTGTCTGAATTCCCAAGCATTTTTAAAAACAAATAGGCAATAACTGGTAAAATAATCGCAAAAATTAAACTCGGCAAATACTTTTTTAGTTGAACTTCATCTTTCATTATTAGTCCTTAGAGTACATATTTTTCAATAATATGAGCAACAGCGTGTTGGTCATTAGTTAAATCAGAAATAATTCTTGCTTCTTCTTTAACTGCTGGGACAGCATTTGCCATAGCAACACCATATCCTGCCCAAGAAATCATTGATAAATCGTTTGCTTCATCTCCCATGGCCATTACATTTTCTGGTTTTAAGTTTAACTGATTAATCAATTGTGTCAAACCATAAGCTTTATTAATTCCTTTTGGCATAAATTCTAAAAGCTTCGCTTGAGTTTTAAAAATCTCAAATTGGTCAAAATAAGATTCAGGAATTTTATCAAGACTAGCGTCCAACAATTCTTTTTCTGTACAAGAAACAATCTTATTATAAACCACATCAAGTGGAACTTGATCAAAATCAACTTTGATAAAAGTTAAAAGCTTATTTAAAGTGTCATATTGCGAGTCAATTTTACTTTTCGTCATATAAACTTTTTCTTCACTCAAAACATCGCAAGGAATGCCAAGATTTGAAGTCAATTCTTTAATTTCTAAAATTTCATCATGTGAAAAACTTTTTTTAGATAAGATTTGACCCGTATTTCTTTGGACCAGACCACCATTAAAGGTAATTGAAAAATCTTCAAAATCAAGCATTTCTAAGGTTTTGAGAAAGGGTTGAATTGCAATCAAAGGACGCCCCGTTGTTAAAACAACATGGACCCCTTTTTGTCTTGCTGCATTAATAGCCAGACGATTTTCTTTTGAAATTTCTTTTGAAGAGTTGAGTAAGGTCCCATCCAAATCTAGGGCAATGAGTTTAATTTCTTTATTCATTGTTTAATTATAGCACACTGTATCAGTCAGGTTCAATAATGCTCACTAAAGTCAGATTGAGAATTAAACATTTACTAATATTTTTAGATTATTCATAAAAATGTTTGACAAATCTAAATCTTTTGATTACACTTAGAATAATTAAAAAAACGAGGTCCAATAAATGACTTATTTACAAGCTTCTCTTAACTTGTTGTTGAAGGAGGGCTCACACTAGCTAATTTAAGCTAAATGTGTGAGTCCTCTTTGACGTTTGTCATTAACGAGGACGAAGAGACGTCCTCAGGACGTCTTTTTTAATGTTTTATTATCAATTTATTAGTCAATAAAAGAGAGACGTCTCTGCTTATTGATTTAGAAAGCTAGGAATTATCGTTGGAAACTAATCAATCCTTAAAGAAAAAAATGGCCGCACGCCATATTACTATGATTGCTCTTGGTGGAGCAATTGGTGCTGGTCTTTTCAAAGGAAGCTCATCAGCCATTGCTGCCGCTGGTCCCTCTGTCTTAATCGCTTATTTTATCGGAGGAATCGTTCTTTATTTTGTAATGAAGAGTTTAGAAAAGCTTGTTCTAAGTTCAAAAGATCCACACGGCTTGTCCGGACTTGTTCAGCCTTATCTGGGTAATCATACGGCTGATTTTACGGACTGGGTTTATTGGTCAATGTGGATGATTAATATCATTGCTGAGGCTGTTGCTGCTGCAAGTTTTTTGCAACTCTGGTTTGCTAATGTTCCCACTTGGGTTTTTGTCTTGATTATTGCCCTTTTAACTTCCCTTATTAACTTATTCTCAGTTGCTCTCTTTGCTGAGACAGAATACTGGTTGGCATTTATTAAAATTAGTGTTGTTATTTTGTTGATTATTTTTGGTGTTTTTCTTGTGGCAAAACAAATTTTTGATACTAATCTAGTGACTACTTTCTCTGGAATGACCGCTCATGGTGGCTTTGCTCCTCATGGCTTTAAAGGGGTCATTAATTCTTTACTAATTGTTATCTATTCATATGGTGGTTCTGAATTAATTGCTATTACAGTTAGTGAAACAGAAGATCCTAAAAGAGCCATTCCTAAAGCCATCCGCGGTGTAATCGGTCGAATTATTTCATTTTATATTATTCCGATGTTCTTACTTCTTGTAATTTATAATTGGCAAACGTTGGCTACTTCTTCAATGAGCCCTTTTGTGATGGTCTTTAATAAAATGCATATTCCTTTTGCTGGCGATATTGTCAACTTGATTATCATTCTTGCCCTCTTCTCATCAATTAATTCTGGAATCTATGCTTCATCTCGCCTTTTGTATTTCCGTTTAAAAAATCGTCAAGGTAAAATGGCTCAAAGAATGGCTCATTTAAATAAACATCACGTTCCTCAAAGAGCAGTCATTTTCTGTTCAGGTACACTTTATATCGGTGTTGTTCTTTCTTATTTTGTCGGTGATCGTTTGTTTAATTACTTGGCTGGTTCCCTTTCTTACACTGTTTTAGCCGTTTGGATTTTAATTAGTCTCGCTGGTTTTGGTCTCTCTCTTAAAACAAAATCATTATCCGGTAGAACAATGAGTCTCTTAGCACTGATTGCTCTCTTTCTCATTCTGATTGGTATTTTATTTACTAATCCAATTGGTGTGACTGTCTTCACAGCAATTCTTTATTTCATCATCTTTATCAGTTATCGAAAAAAGAATGATTCTGTCAGTAATTTAAACTAATAAAAAAGACTTGATAATTAATCAAGTCTTTTTGTTTTTACTGACAGAATTATCTGTCAGTATTTTTTTGCTCAAAAGATTTTTGAACAAAATAACCAGAAAGCCAAATTGCAAATAGAATCCCTAACATTCCTAAAAGCATGGTGGCAACTTCGGCCATCAGTAATTTTGAATTAAAAATATCCGCCAAGCGATAGTTTAAACGTACAAACCAGAGAATTAGACCGACAGTTGCCCCCAAAACTCCAAAAAAGAGGGTATTGACAGCTGTTCCCAAAATTTGTTGAGATATAATTTCTCTTTGATTTTTAAATTGGTCAAGACTCATGTTTTCGTCCTGCTCAACAACTTCCGAAAGGCTAGCTGCTAAAGCCATCGCTGATTCTGCTACCGCTCCAAGCATGGAAATAACCATGACTACAATGGCTACATTTGAAAAATTAAGCCCCACATTTAATGACAGATTTTCCAATTCATCAACATCTTCTGTAGCAAATCCCTGAAATTGACCAAAATGTTGAATGATTAAAGCAAGAATGAGCAAAGATAAAACAACAATAATACTCGTTTTAAAAGCAATCAACGTGACTTCACTTTCATCAGCAGACATAAAGATAGCTATTGCCAAAATAATTACTGACAGAACTATCAGAACTGCTATTGCATTAAATCCCCAAGAAATTAAAGTAATTAACACAAAAATGGCAATAAAATTAAAGGTCAAACCAATTAAATTTCGTAAGCCATCTTTTTTGGCAACGATAAGCATCAATACAATCAGTAAAATTAATAGGATCAAGAGTGCATTCATAAAGAACTCTCCTTTCCTTGATGACTTCTAGTCAAAGCAAAACTTGTGAAAACAGCGGTAATTGGCACAGCTAACACGATTCCAATGGCCGAAATAATTGTTTGTAATAACCCAAGATTAAGACCAACCGTTGCAATATAAGACCAAGAATTTCCATTTCTCAATAATAAAAGCGTCATCGGCAAAGTTTCCGCCATGAAAATCATGAACAAAACATTTGTCAAAGTTCCAATGAGCTCTTGCCCAATTGAAATTCCTGATTTAATGTAATCTTTTCTGACCATATTTATTTTGTTCAATTTATTTTGTCTAGCCATACCAAAAAGCCCTGCAACAATATCACCTGTACCATCCATGATTGCCCCTAAAACTGAAATCATTGTCCCAACAAAGAAAAACTCTGATGGATTTTGGGTGACATAGTCCAAATATTCAAAATGAATACCCGAATTCCCTGTCATTTTTAGAACGAATAAAACAATTGAAAAAGTTAAAGCAGTGGTTAATACGGTAGTTATAAAAGTATAGAGCATCTGTTTTGTCGGTCCCAAGACAAATAAAAGGGAGGAAGCTGCAAAAATTACTGACAGAATCCCAAATAGCAAAATGACAGGTGGATTAAATTCAACGTTAAGGGCGATGACAATCACAAAGTAAAGAAGGTTTAAGACCAGAGATAAGAAAAGAAAAATTGAAGCCCTAAATCGTTCAAAACTAATGACAAAACCAATAAATAAAACGAGTAGTCCAACAATTAGTGCATCCCTTTTTAAGGTCACAATTTGATAATTTCCCGATATTTTCTTTAAGATTACTTGCTGACCAACACGATAAATTTGTCCTGTTGTTTGAGAGAGAGTTGTTGTGTTTTTTAAATTTAAATTGCCAGGCTCTGCTCCTTTTGCATTGAGGACTTTTATTGACAATTCTTGCGTGACTTGACGGTCTTTATTTTGAAAATCATCACTCACTTCGTGACTACTTACCGTTTTGGCAACCGTAATTTTGCCAACTGGCGCCTCGTACAAAAATTGGTCATGACTCACAAGAAAAAATGCAACAATAGCAAAGATTATGGGAAGTAGCATTTTCTTGAATATCCATTTTATATTCATAACTTTCCTTTTTTCATCGACTAAAACAATGAATTTTAGTCCTATTTTTTTATGACAAATCAAAAGACGACAAAACTGCCGTCTTTTTTATTAGGCTTTTAAATCACTGACTTTATCAGAATGTTCTATCGTATCATGCAAAGTTGCTAAAGCTTCTTTAGACTTTCCAAAAGTGAAGAATTGATAACGTTTGCCAGCATAAGAAAATCCAAAACCAAATTTAGTTATTTTTACGGCTGTGATATATTTCAATTCAATTGTTTTCATTCGCACTCGGGGGAAAGTTGTAAAGTGAAGCTCGTCATCAGCAATGAAGAAACGGTGTGGCCAAATCAAAGTGATAAAGATAATATATGAAACAATCGCCAAAATAGTCAAAAACCAGTTGCCTTCTTTATTAAATTCATAAAAAAGTGTTCGCTCAAAGCTTAAAATGATGATGCCCCAGAGCAAAACTAATCGATGATTAAGTGACACTGGCAGAAAATATCCTGTTTTCATTGGTTCCTCTCTTAATATAAAGTGCTGACCAGCCTCAAAATTAGATTAACTCATTTTGAAACATTTTGTCAGTAACTTATCTTATTTTTATTAATCTTTCACCTTTGGTGAATCTTGTCCTTTTTCAACTTCTGGAATTTCAACCGAATAATCTGGTAAAGTTGATTTTCCTTGATTTTGACTAAGTAAACTATTTGATCTAGCTGCTAAATCTTCATTTTCTTTCTTCAGTCTCTTCTCGGTTGCCTTGACCGTATAGTTGTAATCTTTAGGGTCAACAGCTTTAAAGCCTTCTGGCGTATAGAACCTGAGGAGATTTTGATTATTTAATTTATCAGATGCTTTTAAGAGATCAGAAACTTTTTGCTTGGTTTCTTTAACATATTGTTCTTGCTGAGCATTAAGTTTTTCAATCTGCAAGCCCGTTTGAGTATCATAATAGTTTCCATTCAAACTTGGTTGAGTAATGGTTGGAGTAACAAATCCACCATTTCTTAGAGCAACAAAATCTTGACGACCAGAAGCAAACATATCTTGACCAAACTGTACATATTTTTTCGTATCAATCCCAAGTAAATGCTCAAGCGTTGGCATAACATCAAGTTGACCAACATAAGTATTGATAATATGACCATTTGTTTGTCCAGGAATATCTACCATGAATGGTGTTCTTTGTAACATTGTACTATCGTAACTATTGAAAGTATCAGCATTATAGCCAACATAAGGCGCAAATGCCTTATTATCACTACCAGAAATTCCGTAGTGGTCACCATATAACACAATAATTGATTTATCGTATAAGCCAGATTTCTTCAAATAATCATAAAATTGTTGAACTGCTTGGTCTAAGTAATGAGCCGTTTCAAAGTAACCGTCAACTAATTTATTCCCTGAATCAACAGTTGCAAAGTTCGGATCTTTGTCTTCATCATCCATTGTATATGTTAAGTGATTTGTAACTGTCAAATACTTAACATAGAAAGGTTGTTGCATTTGTTCAAGCAATGGTACAGAATCACGGAAGAGTAATTTATCTTTAATTCCCCAAGGACTCATATTTGATGCGGAATTATCAAAGAAACTTTGGTCAAAGAAGTTTTGGTAACCCATTTGTTTGTATGTATTCAATCGATTATAGAAAGCACCAACGTTCCCATGAACCACAGCTGAACTATAACCATCGGTTTGATTCAAGATAGCCGGCATTGCTTGGAAAGTTTGAGTTGAACCATATTTGGCAAAAAGTGAGCCAGCTGGTAAACCAAATGTTGATGTTTCCAATAGATTTTCGGCATCAGAAGTTTTTCCTTGTCCAACCTGATTGAAGAAATTACTGAATGAGTAAGTCGAATTTGAATGATAGATTGAATTTAGGAAAGGCGTAACAACATGTTCTTTTCCGTCTGTTCCTTTAATTTTCAAATCAATCAATGCTTGTTGGAAAGATTCCAAGTGAATCTCAATAACATTGCGGTTTTTAGCAATTCCATACATTTTCAAGTTCGGTGCTAAATAACGATTTGAAGCAATGTATTTTTGAATTTCTTGCAAGCTTTCTTTGCTGGCATCTTTCCGTTGCGTATTTGCTAAATTCGTATAATAACCGTCTGTTAACATCCATGGGCCTAAGCCAAGATATCGAACAATATAAGTTTTATCTGATTGGGCCTTACGCAAAATCAATTGGTGTTTATTAAAATCTCCAAACCAGAAATTCAAACCAAACAAAGCCAAGCCCATTGAAAGATAAGTAAATGCTCTTTTCGCACCAACCGGTCGTTGGTCGAATTTCATTTTTTTAGCAATCAATAAAACAATAATGACTACAAGGTCAATCCAATAAACCCAGTCCATCAAATGAACAGGCACCGAGCCAAAATCAAAACCATGTTGGAACATTCCGGCCCCACCAGTCATCGTATCAATCGTGATGAAATCGGTGAATTCTCGATAATAGAGAATATTAAGATAGAGCAAAAAGTTTGCAGCTATCGTTAAGACCAGTGTCGCTAAATAGAAAAGCGAAGTTCTTCTAATAAAGAGTAAAACAGCAAAACAAATAGCTGTAAAACCAATTGGGTTAATAATCATCAGCAATAATTCTGCTGGACCAACTCCGCGAAGATTAAAAACTCCAAAGTAGGCAATCATCGATTTTACCCATACAAAAAATACAATAAAACTAAGCAAACCAACACGTGTGTTGAAAGCAGATAGTAATTTTTTCAATTTATTATCCCCAGAAAATATACTCATTCTTCCTTAATTTAAAGAAAAACTGCAGTCAATTCATTAATATAAAACTTATTAATGAATACGAAAAACGCCAATTTCATTATTTTTTTAATTAATGAAATTTTTTAAATTCATGTTTTTGTTGCTTAAATTATACGACTTTCCTTATTTTTAGGCAAATCATATACCAAGCCATAAATTAGGCAGTCCTTCAAAAATCAATTTATAGTGTAGCATTTATAGATTAAAACTATCTTAAATTTCAATTAATAGCCGAATCAAGTTTCACCGAAATCATCTTAGAAACCCCAGCATCAGCCATTGTAACGCCATACATTGAACCTGCTGCCGCCATAGTTCCACGACGGTGTGTTACAACAATAAATTGATTACTATTATCAAAGTGATTCATGTAATCACCAAAACGTTTAACATTGGCTTCATCAAGTGCCGCTTCAACCTCATCAAGAACCACGAAAGGTACTGTTCGTACTCTTAAGATTGCAAAAATTAAAGCTAAAGCTGTCAGCGCTTTTTCTCCACCACTCATCAAATTTAAACTTGATAATTTTTTACCTGGCGGTTGTACTTTAATTTCAACCCCAGCTTCTAAAAGGTTGTCGCTTGTTAATTCTAAATCAGCAAGCCCACCAACAAACATTTG
Organism: Lactococcus sp. S64; assembly: GCF_016516525.1. Classification (NCBI taxonomy): domain Bacteria; kingdom Bacillati; phylum Bacillota; class Bacilli; order Lactobacillales; family Streptococcaceae; genus Lactococcus; species Lactococcus sp. S64. The sequence continues at coordinate 41,357 of NZ_JACVUQ010000002.1, forward strand.
AGCAAAGGTCGTTTTGAAACTTTCACGAATCGCATCAAAACTTGTTTTAAACCGAATTTTAACTTCATCATTCATGTCATCGATTGTACTCAATAAAAGATTTTTAGCTTCTAATAAATCATCTTTTTGACTTGAAAGGAAAGTAAAGCGTTCATTGACTTCATCAAATTGAGCAATGGCATCCAAGTTAATTGGTCCTAATGCCTTGATTTGACGTTCTAGATTTTTGAGTTTTTGCTCAGCCTCCGCTAAATCATCCACTATTTTTGCAGTGGCTTGCGCCTCTTCAAAACTGATTTGATGTTCACTATTCAACGTTTCTTGAAGTGTCATCAATTGTCCTTCGATTTGTTCCAATTGCATTTCATAACGCGTTTTTTTCGTGTTAAGTTCTTGTGTTTGCTGGATAAAATCTTGATTGTGATGTTCTAAATCTTCCATTTGAGCCGCTAAATCTTCACGTTCAAATTTTAAACTAACCATTCGGACATTAATTTGACTCAAGCGTTCTTCTACTTCTGTCAGTTGTTTTGAGAAATTATTTCTTTCTGTTTCATCAAATTGGACAGGGTTTAAAAGTGCTGTCAGTTGATTTTTTTCTTCTGTCAAGGCTGACAAGTCTGTCAGTAAACGTTTTTCATCTGCTTTGGTGAATTTCAATTCACTGGCCACTTCTGATTGACGAAGTTGAGCCTGATTTAAAGCACTTGTTTTCTCTGATTGCAAGGCTTTATGCGCTTGACTATTCGTTTTAACTTCTTCAAGTTGCTTTTCAATTTCAGCTTTTCGCTCTGTAATTTTTGCAAGAACTTCTACTTTATGTTCATTTTCTTTAGTTAATTCAAGCAAATTACCTGTTGCTTCTTGATTTGCTGACAGATTAGTTAATTGTTCTAGCGCAACTTTTTGTTCTGTTAATTGTTCAATTTTCAAATTCAAAGATTGTTCAACAAAACGTTTTTCTTCCCCTTGAGTTTTCAAAAGTTCAATTTCTTTTAGCAATTCTTGACGAGCACTTTGGGCTTTTTGAACTTCTTTTTCTGAAATTTTTAACTGCTCTTCTGATGACTTAATTTGTTTTTCTAAATTACTTATTTCAACAGAAGTAAAAGTTGTTGAATTACGTTTCCCAGCTCCCCCTGCATAAGAACCACCAGGGTTAATCTGTGTTCCGTCAAGCGTAACAATCCGAACATTATAATTCATTGCTCGAGCGATAGCAGTTGCATTTTCTCCAGAATCAACAATCACCGTTGTTCCTAAAAGTGAGCTCATCGCCTTATGCAACCGACTTTCAAAGCTTACAAGATTGATTGCTAAATCAACAAATCCTGTCATATTTTGAATACGATTTAAACCATTAAAGTCTCGTCCTTTAATCGTTGTCAACGGTAGAAAAGTCGCCCGTCCTAATCTTTTTTCACGTAGAAAAGCAATTGCTCTTTTAGCCGCATTTTCGTCTTCTGTGACTACATTTTGGCTCCCGCCACCTAGAGCAATATCAATGGCTGTTGTATATTTAGGATCGAAGGTCAATAAATCAGAAACAACCCCAATCACGCCACCAATTTGTGCAGCATTTTGCATCACGGCACGGACACCAGCAAATAAATTACTATGACTCTCACGGATGTTTTGCAAGGAAGTCAAACGGGCCTTATGTTGGTTAAGTTCTTGCAGATAATCATACATTTTATTTTGGGCTAAACGTTCTAATTCTGCCTGTTTTTTCTCTGCTTGATTTCCTTCTTCAAATTTCGCTAAAAGGGTCTCGATTTCTTTTTTAACAGTATTTAAATTTTCCTGTGCTTCAGATAAATCTTGACTGATTTTTTCAAATTTAGTCAAATTTTCTCTGACAGACTCATCCTGTTCAGATTGTCTACGGCTCAAATCTGTAATTTCAGCTTTATTTCTAACGATTTCATTTGAGATTTGGGCTTCTTCTTCAACTAATTGAACAAATTCATCACGTAACCGTTCCATGACCACTTCTGGTGATTCAGATAAGGTCGCTAAATCTGCTGACAGCTCTGTCAGTAATTTATCTAAGTCATTTTTTTCTGTCAGTAAAAGTTCTGATTTTTTTTGAACTTCTGTCAAATTTTGTTGAGTGATTTCTAAACGACTTTTTAAGTTTTCTAAACGTTCTTCGCGTTCCGCAGCTGATTTCTCTGATGAATCTTTTTGAACATCAAATAATTCGATTTTTCTTGTTAAATCTGATTTTAGATTAGAAAAATTAAGTTGGTCAGCTTGCAATTTTTCTTGCTCGGCTTCTACTTTTTGGCGTTCTGTACGTAATTGACTGACTTGCTCATCGTAAACTTTTTTACGAGTTGATAAACTCGCTAATTCCTGTGCCACTTGCGCCAAATCAAGTTCTGTTTGATCATATTTGGCTTTTTTAGATTCCAACTGACCAACCAGTACAGAAAGTGACAAGTCTGAACGTTCTGCTTCTAGTTCTTGAAAACGGAGTGCAGTATCTCTTTGCGATTGTAAGGGCACGAGCTGACTATTTAATTCAAAAATGATATCTTCTAAACGGTCAAGATTATCTTGGGTTGAATTTAATTTTGATTCAGTTTCATTCCGTCGATTTTTGTATTTTAAAACACCTGCTGCTTCTTCAAAAATGGCACGTCTTTCTTCCGGTTTAGAATTAAAAACAGATTCAATTCGTCCTTGGGAAATAATCGATAAAGAGTCACGACCAAGCCCAGTATCTGTGAATAAATCATGAATATCACGCAAACGACATTTACGACCATTCATCAAAAATTCGGAATCACCATTTCGATATAAACGTCGGGTAATAACAACTTCTTCATTCTCATCTTGTCCTTGCAGGTAATGATCAGAGTTGTCAAAATGAGCAATAACCTCAGCATAATTAAGAGCACGTCTTTTTTCAGTTCCAGCAAAAATAACATCGGGCATTTTCCCACCACGAAGTGCTTTAGCCGATTGCTCGCCCAAAACCCAGCGCAATGCTTCAACAATATTTGATTTCCCAGAACCATTTGGACCGACAACTGCGGTTATCCCTTTATCAAATTCAACTTTAGTCTTATCGGCAAAAGATTTGAAGCCGACAATTTCCATTTTTTTAAGATACATGGTTTTGCCCTTTTATTGCATTTTCTGCTGCTTTTTGTTCTGCAACTTTTTTAGATTTTCCAAGCCCTCGTCCGAGTTCTTTACCATTGTTAAAAACCGCGGCCACAAAGGAACGGTCATGAGCTGGCCCTTCTTCTTTCAGAATCTTGTAGCTAATCGTTGTTTCTCCACCAATTTGTAACACTTCTTGAAGTTCTGTTTTATAGTCAATCACTTTAACATAGTCATCATTTTTAACGTGAGGAATGACTACATGTTGGATAAATTTACGAACTTCATCCATTCCTTGGTCAATAAAAAGCGCACCTAAAAAAGCCTCAAAAAGGTTCTCTAGTGTTGTTTCGCGGTCACGACCGCCCATTTTTTCTTCACCATGACCTAATCGCAAGAACTCACCAAAACCGCATGAGCGTGAAAAATTAGCAAGTGATTCTGTCCGAACAATGCTTGAGCGCATTTTGGAAAGTTCTCCCTCTAATTTCTCAGGATAAGTCCGATAAAGATAATCAGAAATAACCAAAGATAGGGCAACGTCTCCCAAAAATTCCAAACGTTCATTGTTTGCAATCTTTGGGAGCCGTTCTTCATTTGTAAATGAAGAGTGTGTAAAAGCTGTTTTTAATAAATCTTCATCATTGAAGACTAATCCGTAATCATTTTTTAATTTTTTTTGAAGCTTGAGCATAAAAATCTCCTTCACTTAAAACTTCTCTTAATTTTTAGTTTTATCCCTTATTATACCAAAAAAAACCTTTTTTGTATGCCTTTCCCTGTGGAACGGGACTTTTGCGCCATAAAAAAGAGAAAAAACATTAAATCTGGGCTATTCCCCCTTAATTAACGCTTTTTCTCTTTTTTTATATTTTAGGAATAAATAAATCCCCTAAAGTAGCCGCCATGACTGCTTTTATGGTATGCATTCGATTTTCAGCTTGTTCAAAAACGACCGAATTCTTTGAATTAAAAACTTCATCAGTAACCTCTAATTCATTAAGGTTATAATTTTCCTTAATTTCTTTCATCACTTCCGTGTTTAAATCATGAAAGCTGGGTAAACAATGCATAAAAATAAAGTTTTTATTAATAATTTTTTCAACAACTTTTTGATTAATTTGATAGGATTTCAATAATTTAATTCGCTTGGCTGTTTGAGCTTCCTCACCCATACTGACCCAAACATCAGTATAAACAATATCAGCATTTTCAAGTCCATTTAAATCTGTTCGGATACTTATTTTACTGCGACTTTTCATGGCATATTTACGTGCCAGTTTTTGTATTTCTAAAGCGGGTTGCAAGGACTCGGGCGAAATAATTGTGATATTTACGCCTAAAATTGCTCCAGTCACTAATAGAGAATTTGCCACATTATTTCGTCCATCACCAACATAAGCGAGGGTTAAATCTTGTAAATGGCCAAAATGCTCCTTGATTGTCATAAAATCTGCCAGCATCTGTGTCGGATGCCAATCATCAGTCAATCCATTCCAAACGGGTCTACCTGAATCCTTGGCTAGAATTTCCACATCACTTTGCTTAAACCCACGAAACTCAATGCCATCAAACATTGAACCCAAAACTTTCGCCGTATCTGAAATAGATTCTTTTTTGCCCAACTGAATATCATTTGGCCCTAAAAATTCAGGATGTGCTCCCAAATCTACAGCGGCCGTTGTAAAAGCTGCTCTTGTTCTTGTAGATGTTTTTTCAAAAATAAGGGCAATATTTTTATCTAATAAATATTTATGTTGAATATGTTCTTTTTTTAACTTTTTAAGATGAATTGCAAAATCAATCAGATATAACAATTCATCTTTACTAAAATCTATTTCTTTTAAAAAACTTCTTCCTTGAAACATTCTCTCTCCTCTTATTTGCTTAAATTATCAATGATTTATCATTGTCCCTTGCCCTTTGTCAGTAAATAATTCCAATAACAAGGCGTGCGGAACACGGCCATCTAATAAAACAGCCTGACCCAATCCTTCAAACATGGCATATTTAATGGCTTCAATCTTTGGAATCATTCCGTCAGTGATTTTTTTCTCTTTGACTAACTTTTCTAGATTGGTCAGATTGATTTCATCAATAAATGACTCCTCGTCAGGAAAATTGCCATATAAGCCACGAACATCGCTTAATAAAATAAATTGTTCAGCACTCAATGCACCGGCAATTCGACTGGCTGCGGTATCAGCATTAACATTATAAATTTCACCATCAAGACCAATGCCAGCCGAAGCAATGACGGGAACAGCATCCGTTTGATTGATACGCTCAATGATCTCCGGATGAATCGCTGTAATTTCTCCAACATAGCCTAAATCTTCAGAAATAGGTTTGGCTTCTATCAATTTACCATCAATTCCTGAAACGCCAATCGCATTGCCACCTAAACGAATGATATCTTGAACCAAACTTTTATTTACTTTTCCAGCTAAAGCTGTCAGTGCTAATTGAGCTGTTTTCTTATCTGTCACGCGCAAACCTTGAACAAATTGGCTTTTTTGCTCATATTTTTCAAGTAATTCACCAATCGCAGGTCCACCGCCATGAACCAAAACTACTTTAATTCCCACCGTTTTAAGTAATAAAATATCTTTTAGAATACTTTCTTTCACTTTTTCATCAATCATCGCATTGCCACCATATTTAATGACAACCGTTTGGTCACGATATTTCAGAAAATATTTGAGACTTTCGGTCAAAGTCTGAGCTGTGTTTTGTGAATCTCTCATAAAATTTTCTCCAATAGCTCTGCTCCTTTTTGCAGTTCTTCTTTCGTCATGACAAGCGGTGGGAGTAAGCGAATGACATCATGACCAGCTGACAAGGCTAAGAGACCATTTTCACGCAGTAAAGCAAGAACTTCTGGAACTTTTTTCTCGTCAGTTAATTGAATTCCAATCATCAATCCCAAACCTCTGATGGACTTAACCGTCGCTTTTACTGACAGATTTTCTGTCAGTAATTTTAAGAAAAAAATGCCTTTGACAGTCACTTTTTCTAAAAACTCACTGTCAATTTCTTTTAAAACTTCATTAGCCGAAGCCATGGCTAAAGGATTCCCACCAAATGTTGAGCCATGCTTTCCTGCTGAAAAATAACTGGCATATTTATTCTTAGCGAGCATCGCACCTGTAGGAATCCCATTCGCCAATGCTTTTGCCAAAGTAAAAATATCCGGCTCAAAATCAAAATGTTCAAAAGCAAATAATTTTCCAGTTCGACCAATTCCAGTTTGAACTTCATCAATAATCAGTAAAATTCCTTTTTGCTGACAAGTTTTTAGAGCTTCAGCAAAATCTGGAGAAATTGGTAAAACGCCACCCTCACCCTGAATAATTTCAAAAATAATCGCGCCAATTTTTTCTTTTTCAAGGATTTGCTCAAGTGCTACCACATCATTAAAAGGACTAGCCACAAAATTTGGTAATAAAGGCGAAAATCCTGCTTGGATTTTTTCTTGCATGGTTGCACTCATAGCACCAAAAGTACGACCATGAAAGCCATCTGTAAACGCCAAAATTTTCTGATCTTTTTTGATGAGATGAGTTAATTTTAAAGCTGCTTCATTAGCTTCAGTCCCAGAATTACAAAAAAAAGCTTTATAAGAATGATTCTGACTTAACTTTTCAGCCACATCTTCTTGCAAAGGATTTTGATAAAGATTTGAAAGATGAGACAGGCTGTCTAATTGAGCTTTCACCGCCACTTTTCCCTTTTCAAAACTATATCCTAAATTCATGACCCCAATCCCACTTGTGAAATCTAAATACTTATTTCCCCTGTCATCAAATAAATATTGATTTTCTCCTTTGATTAAGCTAAACGGTAGGCGACCATAATTTTCAAATAAATTTGTCATTTTTTCTCCTTCTTAACTTGTATATAAAGCATTAATTTCGACATATTTATAAGTCAAATCACAGCCCCAAGCCTGACCCAAGCCACTTCCAGCATTCAAGTCAGCAATAATTTCAATTTTATCTTCTTTTAATTTCTCAGAAAGAAAAGCTGCATCAAAGTCAACTGGTGTTGAATGATAAAGCACAAGTTCATCTTGGAGTTTTAATTCAATATCAGAAACTTCAAAATTAGCCACCTGACCAATTGACGAAATAATCCGCCCCCAGTTAGGGTCTGCACCAAAAATTGCCGTTTTAACTAAACTTGAACCCACAATTTTTTTGGCAATAAATCGCGCTGCTAAATTATTTGGCGCTCCTTTGACGGTCACTTCAATCAGTTTAGTTGCACCTTCACCATCAGCGGCGATTTGTTTGGCTAAGGACTGACAAACCTTTGCCAGCATTTCTTTAAACAAAAGATAGTCTGAACTTCCTTCTAAAATTTCATTATTTTTAGCTTGGCCATTTGCCATCAACAAAACAGTATCGTTCGTTGAAGTATCTCCATCCACTGTAATCTGATTAAATGTCGTTTCAATAATTTCTGATAATGTTTTTTGTAGTAAAGCTTGAGCAATTTTTGCATCCGTCGTAATAAAAGCAAGCATGGTTGCCATATTTGGATGAATCATCCCCGATCCCTTACAAACCCCGGCCATATTCACGATTTGACCCCCAATTTCAGCTTCAAAGTTAATTGTTTTAGTTTGGGTATCTGTTGTTAAAATGGCTTTGGCAAAATATGCTGCTGTCCCTTCATTTTTGGATAACTTTGAAATCCCTGTGGCAATTTTTTCCATCGGAAGCTGTACTCCAATGACCCCTGTTGAGCAAACCGCCACTTCCTCAGCTTTGAGTTCAAATTTTTCAGCAAGCAATTTTTGTGTTTTTAAAGCATTTGCATAACCCTGCTCGCCTGTTACTGCATTGGCAACCGCCGAATTACAAATAATGGCCCGTGCTTGTCCTTTTTTGACAATTTGACGGTCAATCAATACTGGCGCTGCACAAACTTTATTGGTTGTAAAAACGCCAGCAATCGCAGCTGGAACTTGACTTAGTATTAACCCTAAATCTAAGTTTTTATATTTTAATTGTGCATGAACAGCATCTGCCAAAAATCCCTTTGGACTTGCAATTGTCCCTTTTATTTCTTTCATTTCTTCCTCTTCTAAAGACTTGGCATAAATTTCAAGCCTAAACTTTCATCGTAGCCAAATAACTGATTAAAATTTTGTACTGCTTGTCCGGCAGCACCTTTCATAAGATTGTCAATCACCGAAACAACTGACAAAACATTTGTCACTGGATTATAAGCTAATCCAATATCGCAAAAATTGGTCCCAATCACATCTGAGAGTTGGGGCATTTGTCGTCGAATTCTGACAAAGTTTTTTGTCGCATAGACCTGTTCATAAGCATTTTTTATCGTTTCAAAATCAAAATCAGCTGCAACTTTTGCATAGCTACTAACAAAAATCCCTCGACTCACAGGAATTAAAGAAGTTGAAAATTGCAAGGCTTGAAAATTTGAATTCCAAATCTTCAATTTTTGAGCAATTTCTGGAATATGTTGATGACTATTGATTTTATACATGGACATATTATCGACAACATTCACAAAATGGCTCGCGTCAGACAGACCTTTTCCGGCTCCAGAAAGTCCTGACTTGGCATCCACAATGATTGAGTCTAAATCAATCATCTTATTTTTAACTAACGGATAAAGTGCAAGTAGTGTGGCTGTTGCATAGCAACCTGGATTCGCGATATAGTTTGCTTTTGCTTGACCAATGTCTGCCAGATTATATTGAGCGCTTAATAAATATTCATTTTTTAAATTTGTATTTTTATACCATTTATTGTATATTTCTAAATCAGCTAATCGAAAATCTCCTGATAAATCAATGACAGGAAAATTATTATCAATAAAAGTTAAAGCTAATTTTTGACTAACACCCGCTGAGGTTGCAAAGAAAACCACATCACATTCTGCCATAATTTCTTCTTCATTAAATTCACTGATAGTCAAGTCAGTCAAGCCTTCAAGTTGCGGAAAGCACTCTGATAATTTTTCTCCATAATGACTTGTTGCATATATTTTTGTTACTTCTACTTCTGGATGATAATAGAAAATTCGGAACAGTTCTAAGCCGCTATAACCTCTAATTCCGACAATTGCTACTTTTTTCATATTTACACACTTCCTATGTATTTTTATACACTATACTACTCTATTTTTTATTTGTCAAGAACTTTATGTATTATTATACTTTTTTAAACAAAAAAAGAGAAAGAAATTAATTTCTTTCTCTTTGATAATTCATTAATTTTTAGTTTTCATAAATTCCGATATGCTCATGTTGATGGCTACCATCTTCAATCATATTAAGCACAGCCTCGGCATAATCAGCATATGAAATTCGACTTTTACCCGCTTTATTATGTTCTAAAACATCGCCGGTAATTGTATAATTATTTGTTTGTGCTCCTTCTGGGTCAAAAAATTCTGCAGGAGAGAAGAAGGTCACATTAAGTTTTGAAGCTTCATAAATCAAGCTTGCTTTTGCCATTTCTAAAAGAGTTGGATAGTAAGGTAAATCGGTTGGTGTCACATCAAGCAAGCGTTTTTCGTGACTTTCATCAAGATAGAGAGAGCTTGCTCCCCCAACAACAATTAAACGACTATCTATATTTTCAAGAAGTTTTATCATCACATGGGCTACTTTTGAATAATCTTCCTCATGACCTGCCGGTGCCCGATGCGCTAAAACGATTGCATCGAATCCTGTTAAGTCTTCAGAAGTTAATTCAAAAATATCTTTTTCAAGAATAGTAGTCACTTCAACTTTTAATCGTGCTTTATTTCTAACAATGGCAGTCACTTCATGACCGCGCCCAAATGCTTTTTGAGCGATTAAACTTCCTGCCTTACCAGAAGCAGCAATTACAGCGATTTTTTTCATAAAAAGCTCTCCAATCTCTTATTTATTTTAATTATAACAAATTAAGTAATTCTGACTTCTAAAAATGGTTCAAAAAAAACAGCCTGAGCTGCTTTTCATTTATTTAACGACTCAAATCAACTCTTTTACCTAATTTATCCATGACAAATGCCCCGATAAATAAGCTGGCAAATTCACCTAGAGCTAATGTCCCCCAGGTCAGCAAAAATGGTGTTCCTGCGACAAATTTTAATTCAAGAGCAATGGTGAACATACTTATCGAAAAGAAAATTGCAAAAAAGAAAAATGCTTTATTTAACTGACCATTCCAAAAATAATCTTTTTTAAAGCGGTCAAACAAAAGGACACCAAGACTTAAGAATACTAAAGTTGACAAACCACCGACAATCACATCTACCCAAGTGAAAGATAAAAAGTTTGAAATCATACAACCAATTGTCACCGCAATAATATATTTTTTATTGAAGAAGGCTGTAAAATTCAACATTTCTGACACTCGAAATTGAATAGGTCCGTAAGAAATTGCGCTCAAACCTGGTGTCATCGTTAGAATAACATACAGGGCCGCAACAATTGCGATTGTAACAATATCATAAGTTTTTGATTTTTTCAAAAGGTTCTCCTTTGGCGACAAAATTCGCCTATAATATGCTTGAGCAAAGGGATGAAGGCTCAAGGGTTAACTCACTATTGAGCAACGTTTTTATTTTAGCAGATTTTTTGCGAAATGAAAAGGATTGACAAATATTTGCTTTCATCTAATTATTATTGGGGAATTATTTTCACTAACGAAGGAATCATTCTTTGTACTCGATAGAAATTCTAACAGGAGCATCGGAATATCCTGCCAACAAAAAAGCAAAAAAATTACTGACAGAAATTTTTTCACAGAAAACAAGCAATTGAACAACTTGTCAGTAAAATCAACAAGTCTGTCAGTACTTTTGTAGTTAATACAGACTTTCCCACAATAAATAAAAGACTTACCAACATGCTGATAAGTCTTTCAATATCTTTTATTTGATTGTCCAGCCACCATCAATCGGGACAATTGCTCCCGACATATAAGAGGCTTGTGGACTTGCTAGAAAGAGGGTCAAATCAGCCACTTCGCGAGGACTAGCCCATCGTTTAGCTGGTGTCTCATCGGCTACCCATTGGGCCATCTGACCATTATTTTCAGTAAAATCAGCCGCATTCATCGGTGTATTGATGGCACCTGGAGCAATGGCTGCTACTTGAATCCCGTGTTGTGCTTCATCCAAAGCTAACTGTTTTGTCAACCCAACAATGGCATGTTTACTGGCCGTATAAGCGACGCCACCACCACCGGCAATCAAGCCAGCAACCGAAGCCATATTGATAATTACTCCTGATTTTTGAGCTTTCATTTTTGGCAAGAATGCTGAAATCATCAAATACATCGAATTGAGATTCGTTGATAAAATTCGTTGCCATTCTGCAAAGTCAGTTTCTTCCAAAGTTTTATAAGCATCCAAAACGCCCGCTGTATTGAGTAAAACATCAATACTTCCCACTTCGTCAGCTAATTTTTCAACTGATTGAGCATCGGAAACATCAAGAATTTTTACTGACAGTTTTTTTGAATTAATGATAGATTCGTCAGTAAATTCTTGTAAGTCCACAGCAACAACCTCTGCGCCTTCGGCTAAAAATACTTTTGTTTGAGCCAAGCCAATACCACTGGCAGCACCTGTAATTAGCACTTTTTTCCCAGAAAATTTCATTTTGTAGCCTATCTATCTATTCAACCAAGGCCCAATCATCGGCCAAAACGTCGCAAGGCGTTGGGGCCCACATTGAAAAACCTTCACCCTCTCCCGAGACATTAATCAAGAAATAAGGGGTAACTTCCAACTTCTCACCAGATTCTAAAACAATCGAATCATAGAGTTTAACATAATTTTCGGCACCAGACCAGCCTTGTGTTCTGACTACTTTTTTCCCAGCTTTAAGTAAAGCTAATGCTTCTTCAAAAGTCATTTTTTCCTCCATATTGTTTAAAACATACTGAATTTATTATAACAAAGTTCGAGAGGTTTTTGATAAATGAAAACCAGTTTTAACTATCCGATAGATTCAACTAATAAATAGTCCTCAAAAATTATACGCTATTTGTTCCCTTTAAAATTTTGTGCTATAATAAGTTCAACAAAGTGCAACACGCGAAAAAAACGGTCTGCTCTAACAGACCGCGTGTTCAAACTTGGTTATGGTGGGACTAATTGCTAATTGCGATTAGTTTTTTTAATTTCAAGCCAGAGCCTGACTAGATTAATTACGAAGTTCAAAACTTCGATAATCATCCCAAGTTCCGCTAGCACGAAATCCTCTCCATAACCAAGGAAACACTTTGTCTTCATAGGCACCTTCTCCATCTAGAATTTGTCAGGGCGCATGAAACCAAGTGAACACTAAGAGCTTTCTCTCCTGATATACTATACGTAAAAAAACGTGAAAGATAACAAATCTTTCACATTTTTTATTGTCTAATTAATTTTACCCAATCAATGAACCAGCAGGAACATCATCATCAACGGTCAAGACACGCAATTTTCCATCAAATTCGGCTGACAAAATCATTCCTTGTGAAACGTATTTTTTCATCATTTTACGTGGTTTCAAATTGGCTACGATTTGTAATTTTTTACCTACTAATTCTTGTTCATTTGGATAGAATTGTGCAATTCCTGACAAGATTTGACGTGGTTCAGAATCACCAGCATCCAATTTAAATCTCAACAATTTATCAGAACCTTCAACAGGTTCTACTTCAAGCACTTCGGCAACTTTTAGTTCAATTTTTTCAAAATCATCAAATTTAATTTGTGGTAAAGTTAAATTCAATTCAACTTCTTCAGGGACCCACTCTTTTTCTGGCAATACGCCACCAGCCATTTGTAATTTAATATAAGCAACCTCTTCTTCCACATCAAGACGTGGGAAAATAGGTTGACCTTTTGCTACTACAGGATGAGTAAATGAATAGCCAAAAGAAAGATTTTCAAGTGAAAATGATCTTTCATCCATTCCCAATTGCTCAAAGATTTTACCTGATGTTGCACGCATAAATGGTTGTAAAAGTGCACCTGCAATCCGTAAATTTTCTGCCAAATGATACAAAACATTATTCAATTTTGCTTTGTCGTCTTCTGATTTTGCAAGGACCCAAGGTGCTGTTTCATCAATATATTTATTTGTTCTTGAAATCAATGTCCAAACATCAGCCAAAGCTACGTTGAATTCAAATTTATCCATTGCTTTATGGAAATGACTGATTGTTTCTTCAACCACTTCTTCCAAACTTGCATCAAATTCAGTCGAAACTCCAGTTGCTTCGATTTTTCCGTCATTATATTTGTTAATCATTGAAACAGTACGATTCAACAAATTCCCCAAATCATTGGCCAAATCAAAATTAATACGTCCAACAAAGTCTTCTGGAGTGAAAATTCCATCTTGTCCAAAAGAAATCGCACGCATCAAATAATAACGAACCGCATCAAGGCCATAACGTTCAATCAACATCTCAGGATAAACAACATTTCCTTTTGATTTAGACATTTTTCCGTCTTTCATCAAGAGCCATCCATGAGCGAAAACTTGTTTTGGTGGTTCAATTCCTAATGCTTTACAGAAAATTGGCCAATAAATCGTGTGGAAACGAACAATTTCTTTTCCGACCATATTTACCCCAGGCCAGAATTTTTTATAAAGTGAGTCGTCATCACCATAAAATCCTAGAGCTGTCACGTAGTTAAAGAGCGCATCCAACCAAACATAAACCACATGTTTTGGATTTGATTTTACTGGAATACCCCAAGTGAAAGTTGTCCGAGAAACTGCCAAATCTTCCAATCCTGGTTTGATGAAATTATTAATCATTTCATTTTTACGAATTGCCGGCTCAATAAATGTAGGGTTAGCTTCATAAAACTCAAGAAGCCAATCTGCATATTTGCCCATACGGAAGAAATAAGATTCTTCTTCAACCCATTCCACTTCATGACCAGAGGGAGCAATCCCACCAGTCACATTACCCGCTTCATCTTTAAAAACTTCTTCCAATTGTGTTTCAGTGAAAAATTCTTCATCAGAAACAGAATACCAACCCGCATATTTACCCAAGTAAATATCATCTTGTTCAAGTAATTTTTCAAAGATTTTTTGAACGGCTTCTTCATGATAAGTGTCTGTAGTACGGATAAATTTATCATAAGAAATATCCAATTTTTTCCATAATTCTTGAACATCAGCCGCCATTGGGTCCAAGTATTCTTTAGGAGTCATTCCCAATTCTTCGGCTTTTCGTTGAATTTTCATTCCGTGTTCATCAAGCCCTGTTAAATAAAAAGTATCATAGCCCATCAAACGTTTGTAACGAGCAAGCACGTCGCAAGCAATAGTTGTGTAAGAACTACCAAGGTGCAACTTACCTGATGGATAATAAATTGGGGTTGTAATGTAAAAAGTTTTGTTTTCTGTCATATTTTCCTCTTTCCGAGCAAATGAGGCTCGATATTTGAGAAGATTCTCATCTAAATATTATACCAAAAAACCTCTAAAATCGCATTGTCTGATTAAGTTTGTTATAATTATCATAGAAAAGTTAAGAATTCCTTTAAGTCACAGCTCTTTGGAAATTCTTTTAAAAAATAAAGGAACGATTATGAACTATAAATTTATCTCATGGAATATTGACTCACTCAATGCTGCATTGACTGGAACCTCAGAACGTGCTGCCCTTTCTCTTGCTGTTGTTAAAAATCTCGCTCAAGCACAACCAGACGTTTTAGCCATTCAAGAAACCAAACTTCCTTCTACTGGCCCTAAAAAAGCTCATTTGGAAGTTTTGGAAGAACTGTTTAAAGGTTATAAAATCGTCTGGCGTTCATCAGTAGAACCTGCTCGAAAAGGATATTCTGGAACAATGATTCTTTATAAAGAAACTCTACCAGAACCAGTCATCACTTTTCCTGAAATTGATGCTCCTGAACCTATGGATGCCGAAGGTCGAATCATCACCCTTGAATTTCCTGATTTCTTTGTCACTACGGTTTATACACCAAATGCGCAAGAAGGCCTGACACGACTTGATTTACGTGGAATTTGGGATGATAACTATCGTAACTATCTCACAAGCCTTGATGCTCAAAAACCTGTCTTTGCTTGTGGAGATTTCAATGCGGCCTATACAGAAATTGACTTAGCCAATCCCCGTGGTAATCACAACTCAGCTGGATTTACTGACCAAGAACGTGAAAAATTTGGTCAACTTTTAGAGGCTGGATTCACTGATACCTTTCGTCAACTCCATGGTCAGGTTGAGAAATTTTATGAAGAAGGACGTAGTATTTATACTTGGTTTGCCCAACGTGCAAAAACTTCAAAACTAAATAATTCAGGTTGGAGAATTGACTACTGGCTGGTTTCCAATCGTCTTGCCCAAGCAGTTAAAGTTTCTGAACCCCTTGATTCTGGTGAACGTTTAGACCACGTCCCCATTCTCTTAGAATTTGAACTCTAAAATAAAAGAACCTTAAAGGTTCTTTTTTATTGTCAATAAAACAAATAGAGACTATAATTGAGTAAAAATAGTTGAGGAGAACATGTTTATGGTTAATATAAATTTAGTTTTAGCAGAGCATCAGACCTTACAAACTGAACGCTTGATTCTTAGAAAATTACAACTTGAGGATGCCCAAGAAATGTTTAACTATGCTTCTAATCCTGAAGTTGCTCGTTTTACTAGCTTTGAACCACATGATTCCATAGAAACAACTAAAGCCACAATTGCCAAGTTTTTTCTGCCTAACAGCCTCTATCATTGGGGGATTGTTGAAAAAACTTCAGGTCAGCTCATTGGTGAAATTTTTCTTAATCCTATCAATAAAAAAACAGTCGAACTGGGTTGGATTTTAAATCAAGACCATTGGGGAAAAGGGATTATGCCAGAAGCTGCTGAATGTCTTTTGGCGCTTTCTTTCGATAAATTAGAAGTTAAAGTTATTCAAGCTAAACATTTTACAGAAAATGCAAAGTCTGGACGGGTCATGGAGAAGTTAGGAATGAAACACTTAGGAAAGGTTTATTCTTACTTTCCTAAGTTTGAAAATCCTCTTCTTACAGACTATTGGGCAATTACTAGAGATGAGTATGACTTACTTCATTGACTTACGAACGAAAGGTTTTCTAATAAAAAGGTTTATTTTTTTAGATTTTTGTGGTAGTCTTAAAATATAAAAAAAGATGACGAAAGGCTACTAAATGTCCCGTTCTGACGAAATCATTCGCATTGTGAGTGATTATAAAAAAATTGAAGTCAATCAACTTTCACAACTCCTTAATGTTTCAAACGTAACGATTAGAAAAGACCTTGATAAACTTGAAGAGAAAGGAATTATTAATCGCCAGCACGGTTTTGCTTTGATTAATAATACAGATGATATCAATTTTCGTTTAGCTAAAAACTATGATTTAAAGCGAAAAATTGCTGTCAAAGCTGCTGAAAATATTCTTGATGGGGATACAGTAATGATTGAATCTGGTTCTACTTGCGCTTTGCTTGCCGAAGAGTTAGCCTTTAATCGAAAAAATGTCACTATCATCACTAACTCTGTTTTTATTGCCAATTATATTCGTAAATCCGACTCGGTAAAGGTAATTTTATTAGGAGGAGAATATCAAAATAATTCACAGGTCAACGTTGGACCTCTGATAAAAAAGGTGGTTGATGAATTTTACGTTGATAAATTATTTATCGGTATTGATGGTTTTGACCCCGTCCGCGGTTTTAGAAGTAATGATCTCGCTCGTAGTGAAGCCATTCATGTCATGGCTGCTGCGGCTAAGGAAGTGATTATTTTAACTGATGCTTCTAAATTCAACCAAAATGGAACTGTCACCTGTTTTTCATTCCCTGAAATTTCCCAAGTTTTCACTGACAAGTCAATCAATGCAGAAAGTCAAAAAATTCTCGATTTGAAAAAAATAAAGGTTACTACTATCTAATTAAAAATGGACAATGTCCATTTTTTTATTGACAGATTTTCTAAAATATGATATATTTTCTTCATAAGAAAGAATTATACTTTCGTTTGAAAGTTTTGCTTTTTTTGGAATCTCCTAAGATTTAAATATTATTACATAAAAAAATGAGTCTAACCAACTCATTTTTTTATATTTTTTCATAAGATGATTCTTTAAAACCAATCTGTTGAACTTGACCATTTTTCACTAGTAATGGACGTTTGATAAGCATTCCATTTGACGAAAGAAGTTCTGCCATTTCTTTTTCAGATAATGTTGCTAACTTATCTTTAAGATTTAAGTCACGATAAACTAAACCACTTGTATTGAAAAACTTTTTGATGGGAAAATCTGCTTCTTTAAACCATTTCTCAAAGTTTTTTTGACTCGGTGGGGTTTCCTTCAAATCAATCGCTTGATAATCTATTCCAAGTTCATCTAACTTTGCTTTAGCTTTTCTACAAGTTGAACACTTTGGATACCAATAAAAATCGTACATCTTATCCTCCTTATGCTTTAATTTTATTATAGCATATTAAAAAGGGATTTTTTGGTCCAATTTTCTATGAAAAATCTATTTTTTAATGATTAATTTTATAGCTTGTTCGAGTTTTTCTTCCTTGTCAGTCACTTCTTTATCCAGTAAAAGTTCTTTGAGATTCTCAGCTACGATTAGACCAATCAGGCTATCTAAGCTAGAGCGAACAGCAGTTAATTGAGTCACAACATCAATACATTCCTCTCCAGATTCCATCATCTTAAGTATTCCTGTGAGTTGTCCTGTCGCTCGTTTCAAGCGATTTTCCATTTTTTTGTCATATTTTTTCATCAGTCATCCTTTTCTTGTTTCGCTCCCTAATCAAGTAATTCCTTGGTAACTTTGCTGTATAATCCAAAGGCACCATCCAAATTTTTCACTTTGTAGCCCTCTTGTTTTAGAATACGTTCTGCATTGTAAGAGCGAAGTCCTGACTGGCAGCTAACAATATATTCAGTCTTTTTATCGAGTTCATTTAGCCGCTCACGTAAGTCATCAAGCGGAATATTTTGAGAATTTTTAAATTTCCCTTTTGCCAACTCATTTGGATTTCTCACATCAAGTAAGACTTTCCCTTTTGCTAATTCAGCCGCAAGTTCATGCCACTGAATATTTTCTGATTGCCCCAAGAGAAGGTTTATTGCGGCATAGCCAGCCATATTTACTGGGTCCTTGGCTGAACCAAAAGGAGGGGCATAGGTCAATTCCAATTCTGGTAAATCAAAAATGGTTAGTTTTGCTTTGATAGCCGTAGATAAAATATCAATTCTTTTATCTACTCCTTCTTTACCAATTGCTTGCGCACCAAATATTTGTCCACTTTCTGGTTCAAAAATTAATTTCAAAACAATAGAAGTTGCATCTGGATAATATCCCGCGTGATTATTTGCTGTGACATGAACAATTTTATGATTAATCTTTAAACCTCTAAGCTGAAACTCAGAAAGGCCTGTACTTGCCACTTGCAAATCAAAAACACGGACAATGGCCGTTCCAAGTGAACCGCGATTTTTAACTGGTAATCCACTAATGATATCAGCTACCTGACGCCCTTGACGATTAGCTGGAGAAGCCAATGAAATTAAAGCATCCTGCCCTAATTGATTTTTGACAACAATGGCATCGCCTACTGCGTAAATATCCTTAACCGATGTTTCATAATGTTCGTCAACAAGAATTGCATTTCTTAGTCCTAATTTGATGCCCGCACTTTTAGCTAGACTCGTTTCTGGCTGAATTCCCACAGAAAGAATCGTTAAATCCGATTGCAGACTTTCACCATTATCTAGCAAAATTTCGTCGTTTTTAAATTCGACAGCTCCTCTATTTGTCATTACTGAAAGATTATTTTTAATTAATTCTTCATTGACAAAAGCTGCCATTTCGCGATCAATGGTTGGTAAAACATGTGGTGCTTTTTCGACGATTGTGACACTTAACCCTCGTTTAGCAAGATTTTCAGCCATTTCTAAGCCGATAAAACCAGCACCAATAATTGTTGCACTTTTAGGAGCTTTCGCTTTCAAATAGGTCATTATTTTATCCACATCAGGAATATTTCGTAAGCTAAAAACATTTGTCGCTTGGTTCAAACCTTTGATTTGTGGAATTAAGGGTTTAGCCCCTGGTGAAAGAATCAATTTATCATAGCTTTCAACATAGCTTTCGCCGTTTGAAACTACAGTCACTTTCTTTCCTTCACTATCAATCGCAATAACTTCAGAATTTTCGCGCACCTCTAGGTTAAAACGGTTTTTTAGAGCTTTAGCAGATTGAACAATTAACTTTTCTCGCTCTGCAATTTCTCCCCCCACATAGTAAGGTAAGCCACAATTGGCAAACGAAACGTAAGGGCCTTTTTCAAAAACGATGATTTCTGCATTTTCGTTAAGACGTCGCAAACGGGTTGCAGCTGACATTCCACCCGCAACTCCGCCAACAATTAATATTTTTTCTGTCATTTTTTAATTTTCCCTCTCCAAGCTCGCATTCCTCCATTTACGTTTGTCACATCATAATTAGCTTTGTTTAATATTTTGTAGGCTTTTTTTGACCGCATTCCCGACTGACAAATTAATAAATACTTTTTGTTTTTGGCTAGAACATGTTCTCTCAATTTACTTAAAGGGATATTTCGAGCGCCTTTTATATGTTCATTTTGAAATTCATGAGCTTCTCTTACATCAATTAATTGTGTTCCTTTTTTTAATTCAGTACTTACTTCTGCTGGACTGATACTTTTTATTTTCTTAAATAATTCAAACATCGTTCTCTCTCTAAAGTCTGTCAGTAAATTCTAAGGGGCCATTCCAAGCAATGGTACCGCCTGAAATATTTATAGTATCAATTCCTTTTGTCGAAAGATACTGACAGGCCCTAGCTGAACGAGCACCTGACTGACAGATAAGATAAGTTCCGTCAGTAATTTCTGCATATCTTTCTTCTAGTTGACTCAATGGAATATTTTTGGCATTAGGAACATGACCACTGTTATACTCAAAATCTTCTCTTACATCTACAATTACTGGATTTTCACTTTCTGTCAGTAATTCTAATTCACTTATGTCAATTGTTTGCATTTTTCACCTCTTGATTATTTGATTTGTAATAATTATATACCCCCGAGGGTATATAAGTCAAGTTTAATATTTCCAAATGAAAAAACCTAAGTTTTAAATAACTTAGGTTTTGCTTAATTTTGAGAAATTCAATTATTTCTCGTTTTTATGTTTGACAGAGTCAACCGTATCATTAAATTTTTCTGCAACATCTTCAGCTAGGTCAGAAGCTTTGTCTTTGATATTTTCCAAGCCTTCTTTAGCTTTTCCCATAAGTCCTTCTGTTTTACCTTTAGCTTCT
This sequence comes from Lactococcus sp. S64, assembly GCF_016516525.1. NCBI lineage: Bacteria > Bacillati > Bacillota > Bacilli > Lactobacillales > Streptococcaceae > Lactococcus > Lactococcus sp. S64. Next base: position 61,804 of record NZ_JACVUQ010000002.1, read on the forward strand.
AGTTTTTCATCACCAGTTACTTTACCTGTGGTTTCTTTAACTTTTCCACTTACTTTATCTTTTGTTGCATCAAGTTTGTCATTTAAAGCCATTTTAAATCCTCCTAGTAATTGCGATTTTTTCTTTTATTATCATGAAAGTTTCATAATAATTTGTTAGAAAAACTAAATCAGTTAAATTTGTCAATCATTGACTGACAACCAATAATTTACGATTTCCCCTCCTTTAATCTTCTTAATCTATTCTCATTCTAACATCCGTAGCTCAAAAAGTACAGAAAACTGCTCATAAGACAAAAAAAACTTGGAAAATTCCAAGTTTTAATAATCATAGAGTTCTGTTGAAAGATAGCGCTCACCATTGTCAGCACAAAGTGCGAGAACTTTTTGACCTTTGCCAAGTTTTTTTGCCAATTCATAAGCTGCCCAAATTGCTGCGCCAGAAGATATACCTACTAAAAATCCTTCGCTTTTGCCAATTTTTCGTGCGGTCTCTAAAGCCTCATCACTTGTTACATCAATTACTCCATCATAAGCTTCTGTATCTAAATTTGGTGACATAAATGGAATACCAATTCCTTGAATGCGGTGTGGACCACTCTCACCTCCTGTTAAAATTGGTGATTCTGCCGGTTCGACAACAAAAGTTTTGATTTTAGAATTTTGACTTTTAAGATAGTGAGAAACGCCAGAAATTGTACCCCCAGTGCCTGCACAAGCAACAAATGCGTCCAGGCCATTTTCACCAAATGCTTCAATTATTTCTGGACCAGTCGTTAATTCATGGGCTTTTAAATTAGCTGGATTTTCAAATTGCATTGGCATAAACCAACCATTTTCTTCAACTAATTTTTGACCTAAATCAATGGCAGCTTTGATGCCATCAGCTGCTGGAGTCAAAATCAATTCTGCTCCATAAGCTTGAATAAGCTGACGACGCTCTTTTGAGTAACTATCAGGCATGATAATAACCACATTATAGCCTAAAGCTGCACCAGCCATGGCAAGTCCAATTCCTGTGTTCCCAGAGGTAGGTTCAACAATCGTTCCTCCCTTTTTTAAGCGACCATCTGCTTCGGCTTGCCGAATCATTTGTAAAGCAATCCGGTCTTTAACTGAGCCTCCAGGATTAAAATATTCAAGTTTTAGATAAATTTCTGCTCCATTTTCTGGACCATTTTTTAGTTTGATAATTGGACTATTTCCAACTAATTCAGTAATATTTTCAACAATTTTTACCATAATTAATTCCTAAATTACTGACAGCTTTGTGTCAGTTCAAGTCAACCAAATAAGCGCTTGAGGCGGGAGATAGATGAATTGTATGCACTTCTGTCAGTAAATTACTTTCAATTTCTACTGTCTAATTTTTCTGTCAGTTCAACAGGACCAATGTGAGCTGTTAAAGCGAGGGAGAAAGGAGTCGTAAGCTTTGCTTACAAGTCTGTCAGTAAAATTATTTTTTTTCAAGTGCTTCTTTGATATCTGTCAGTAAATCTTCAATTGCTTCAACCCCTACTGATAGACGAATTAGGCCATCCTTAATCCCAATTTCTTCACGAAGTTCTTTTGGAATAGAAGCATGAGTCATCACTGCTGGCACTTCAATTAAAGATTCAACGCCACCTAGTGATTCAGCCAACGTAAAATAGCTCAAGTTTTCAACAAAATCTTTGACGGCATTTTCATCCGTTAATTCAAATGAAATCATCCCTCCAAAGGCAGACATTTGTTTTTTAGCAATTTCATGCCCCGGATGGCTATTAAGACCTGGATAATAAACTTTTGAGACGGCTTTAGAAGTTTCTAAAAACTCAGCAATTTTTTGAGCATTTGCCGAATGAGCCTCCATCCGAAGCGCAAGTGTTTTAATTCCTCTTTGGATTAACCAGCTGTCTTGTGGTCCAAGAACTGCCCCAATTGAATTTTGTAAAAAGCCAATTTCGCTGGCGAGTTCTTTTGAATTGGTTGTAACTAGTCCTGCCACTACATCTGAATGTCCACCTAAATATTTCGTTGCGGAATGCAAAACAATATCAGCTCCTAAAGCAATTGGTTGTTGTAAATACGGTGTCGCAAAGGTATTATCCACCAGTGTTAAGGCATCATGAGCTTTAGCAATTGCTGAAATTTCCTTAATGTCCAAAACTTTTAATAAAGGATTTGAAGGAGTTTCAAAATAAATAGCTTTCGTTTCTTCTTTAAAAGCCGATTTCAAGTCATCAAGATTACTCAAATCAACTAAATCATAAATAATCCCTGTCTTTGTCAGCACTTTATCCATCAAACGGAAAGTTCCGCCATAAACATCATCAGCTAAAATGATATGATCTCCTGCAGAAAATAGCGAAAGAACCGCATGAATTCCAGCAAGTCCTGAACTAAATGCAAATCCTTGAACACCACCTTCTAAATCTGCAATTAATTCTTCCAAGGCATGACGCGTTGGATTTCCAGAACGTGAATATTCGTATTCTTTAGGTTGTCCAAGTCCGTTTTGTTTATAAGTTGACGTTTGATAAATCGGAACAGATACTGCTCCTGTTGTCTTGTCTGTTGAAATACCACCATGAATTACTTTCGTTTTTATACTTGTCATTGGCCCTTTTCTTTCTATTTTCAATCTAATATAAAGATATCACGAAAGTGTGCCCAGTGCTATAAGATTTTTTTATAGCAGAATTAACTTTTTTTATGTATATAAAAAAACGAAGGACATCCTTCGTTTTTTAATATTTTCTAAATCTTTCGTAGCGTTGTTCTGCCAATTCTATTTCTGTCAGTAATGACAATTCACCAAGTGATTCTGTCAGTTGTCTCTTGAGGTTATCAATCAGATTTTCCTCAGAAATAATAGCATCAACAAGACCCATTTCTAAAAGATGTGGCGCTGTAATTTTCATCAATTCAGCCGCTTCATCACGACGTGAACCATCTTTCCAGAGAATCGTCGCAAAACCTTCTGGAGAAAGTACTGAATAAACAGCATTTTCTAAAATATATACTTTATTGGCAAGTGCAAGAGCTAATGCTCCTCCTGAACCACCTTCACCTGTGATGAAAGCAATAATTGGAACTTTAAGGTCAGACATTTCCAAAAGGTTTCTAGCAATTGCTTCACCTTGTCCACGTTCTTCTGCTTCAATTCCTGGATAAGCACCAGCTGTATTGATAAACGTAATGACTGGACGACCAAATTTTTCAGCTTGCTTCATCAGTCTTAACGCTTTACGATAGCCATTCGGACTTGGTTGTCCAAAATTAGTAGCTAAATTTTCAGCAAGGTTACGTCCTTTTTGAATTCCAATAACGGTCACAGCTTGATTATTGAAGCGAGCAATTCCGCCGACAATCGCTTCATCATCTGTTAACTGACGGTCGCCGTGTAATTCAAAGAAATCAGTGAAAACTTTGTCAATAATATCTCTTGCCGAAATTCTGTCAGCCGCTCGTGCTTCATTAATAATGTCAGCAATATTTTTTTGTGAAACTTCACCTGTCAGTGAATCAATTGTTTCAGACATTTTCCACCTCCGTATGAAGTTCTAAAAGAAGTGCCAATTTTTGACGTAATTCAGTCCGCTTAACAATTGCATCAACAAAACCATGATTCAAAAGAAATTCAGCTTTTTGGAAATCATCAGGTAAAGTTTGACGGACGGTTTGTTCGATGACACGACGTCCAGCAAAACCAATTAAAGATTGGGGTTCAGCTAAAATAATATCTCCCAGACTGGCGAATGAAGCTGTCACTCCTCCAGTTGTTGGGTCAGTTAAAACTGTAATATAAAAAAGCCCTGCATTTGAATGTCGTTTCACAGCAGCCGAAGTTTTGGCCATTTGCATCAATGACATAATTCCTTCTTGCATTCTTGCACCACCTGATGCCGTAAAAACAATAATCGGCAATTTTTCGGTAGTTGCATATTCAAATAAGCGTGTCAATTTTTCACCAACAACAGTTCCCATTGAAGCCATGATAAAAGTCGAATCCATAATTGCCAAAGCCGTTTTTTGCCCTTTAATTGTGGCCGTCCCAGTCATAACTGCCTCATCAAGACCAGTCCGTGCTTTTGTTGCCGCCAATTTTTCAGGATAACCTGGAAAATCCAAGGGATTTTTGCTTTCGATTCCAGTGAACATTTCAACAAAAGAATCTTTGTCAGCAACAATTGCTAACCGTTCTTTGGCTGTAATTCGGAAATTGTAATCACAATTAGGACAAACTTTATTTTTTCCTAAATCTTTTTGATAAATCGTATGTTTACAAGCAGGACATTTGGCAAAAAGTTCATCAGGAACTTCTGGCTGCTCGGCTTGCTTTTCAATAATGGAACGATTTGGATTAATTTTAATGTATTTTTTCTTTTGGAAAAGAGCCATCTTTGCATCCTTTTCTCATTTTTTTATAAATTTTACTGACAGATGAATTGTAAGCCATCTGACAATTCTGTCACTAATCTATTGATTAATCTTCTTTTTGATATTCTGGTAAGAAAACATTTCCTAAGAAGCTTGTATCATAATCTCCTGCCACAACATGTGGGTCAGAAATTAATTCTAGTTGGAAATCAACATTTGTAATGACCCCTTCAACGTCAAATTCAAGAAGGGCGCGTTGCATTTTCATCAGTGCTTCAAAACGATTTTCACCATGAACAATGACTTTAGCAATCATACTATCATAATATGGCGGAATACTGTAACCACTGTACATAGCGCTATCAACCCGCAAACCAACTCCACCACTTGGCAAGAAAAGATTAGTAATTTTTCCTGGACTTGGTGCAAAATTAAATTTAGGATTTTCAGCATTAATTCGACATTCAATCGCATGTCCACTAAAAGTCACATCTTCTTGCTTGACAGACAATTCATTGCCATTGGCTACACGAATCTGTTCTTTTACAATATCAACACCTGATACAAACTCTGTGACCGGATGTTCAACTTGAACACGTGTGTTCATTTCCATGAAATAAAACTTACCAGAAGATTCATCAAGTAAGAACTCAATGGTTCCCGCATTTTCATAAGAAACATGCTGAGCTGCTTTAACAGCCGCAGCTGTTATTTCATTTCGTAAAGTGTGTCCAATTGCAACTGACGGAGATTCTTCAAGAACTTTTTGATTATTTCTTTGCAATGAACAATCACGTTCACCAAGATGAATCACATTTCCTTGACTATCTCCTAAGATTTGAACCTCAATATGACGCGCTGGGAAAATCATTCGTTCGATGAACATGGCTCCATTACCGAAAGCAGCTTGTGCTTCCGCTTGTGCTGCCTCAAATGCTGGAACAAGTTCCTCAACATTATTAACCTTACGAATTCCTTTACCACCACCACCAGCTGATGCTTTAAGCATGATTGGATAGCCAATTTCTTCAGCAATTTTTACTGCTTCATCAGTGGTATGAACTTCGCCCTCAGAACCCGGTGTTACAGGAACACCAGCTTTAATCATTTCTGCACGAGCATTGATTTTATCACCCATCATATCCATAACTTTTGCTGACGGACCGATAAATTTAATATTCATTTCTTCACAAAGACGAGCAAATTTTGAATTCTCAGAAAGGAACCCAAAACCTGGGTGAATCGCTTGTGCGCCAGTTGCCACAGCAGCTGACAGAATATTATTCATATTAAGATAAGACTCAGTACTTCTAGCTGGGCCCACACAAATTGCTTCGTCAGCTAAATGAACATGTAAAGCATCGCGGTCTGCAGTTGAATAAATGGCAACTGTACCCACTCCTAATTCACGAGCTGCACGAATAATTCTTACAGCAATTTCGCCACGATTGGCAATCAAAATTTTATTAAACATAGATGTTCTCCATATGGGAAAATACCCCGAGCTTTTGCTCAATGGGTGTTTTGAAAGGAATGATAAAAAAGAAAGTCATTCCCAACAAAACAATTTTTTGATAAATAAAAATAAGTCCGAATTTACCATAAGTAAAAAATCTTATGGTTAAAATAAATTTTTGTTTCTTAATCATAAAAAATATGATTATTTTTAAATGAAGATGAGCTATTTACCTAAGGCAGGACACAACCTGACATCTTCGATATCAGGTCACCTTGACCGTCTTTAATCCATACTCGCTACATCGCTAAAGCGATTAGTCGTAATGGTTATAAGCCTATCTCCACTTCGTTTCGCTGTCCGTTTTCTCTACTTGCTAAAGCAAGTGATAAAAAGGCAAGTACTAAAGCACTAACGCCCTAAGGCAAAAGTCAAAGTTCCTTTAGCCGCCAATTTTCCATCAACAGTTGCTTCTGCTTCAACAACCGCAATTGGACCACGACGTTTGATAAATTTAGCATGTAAGACCAATTGATCTCCGGGAGTGACTTGTTTTTTGTACTTAACATTGTCCATTCCCGCATAAAAAACAAGTTTTCCTTTGTTTTCAGGTTTAGATAATTCTAAAACACCAGCCGCTTGTGCGAGAGCTTCCATAATCAAAACCCCTGGCATTACTGGATATTGTGGAAAATGTCCTTGGAAAAATTCTTCATTAATCGTCACATTTTTAATTGCTGTAATTTCATCCTCAGCAATATCAATCACACGATCGACTAATAGAAATGGATAACGATGAGGCAAAGCCTCCATAATTTCAGTTACATTAATGTTTACTTCAGTCATTTATTCTCACTTTTCTTTTAGAGATTCACTGACAGAACTTGTCAGTAAATTCTCTGGCACTTAAACCAGAGCTGTCAGTAACTTTTACATCAAAGATAAACTGACAGAGCTTTGTCAGTAATTTTTTTATTTGATTCTCATCAAATCTTGACCAAATTCAACGACATCTTCTCCAGAAACCATAATTTCCGTGATGACTCCATCTTTTGGTGCAGGAATTTCATTCATTACTTTCATTGCTTCAATAATAAGCAAAGTTTGACCTTTTTTAACTGAATCACCAACTTTGGCAAATTCAGCCTTATCTGGTGAAGGTTTAAGATAGGCCACACCCACTAACGGAGAAGTAACTGCTTCACCCTCAGCTTCAACAGCCGCTTCACTTGCCACGGGCACTTCTGTACTTTCTGCAACTGGCGTTACTTGTTGAGCTGTAAATGCAGGTGCAGTAGGTGCAGCACTTTGAGCTCCAACAAGGGCTTGACCTTCATTTTTAGAAAATGATAATTCACCATCAGCATTTTTCCAAGAAAATTCACGTAAAGTAGAACCATTGAATTGGTTCATCAAATCTTTTACTTCTGAAATGTTCATTTTTATTTACTCTCCAGTCCATTTCTTGAATGCCAATACAGCATTGTGTCCACCGAAACCAAAGTCTTGCGACAATGCAAGATTAATATCAGCAGGTTTACCTTCACCAAGAACAACATTAATTGTCATTCCTTCATCAAGTTCAGTTGTTCCAGCATTTACTGGTGCATATTGATTCAAAAGTGCTTGAACAGTTGCCACTGCTTCAATTGCACCTGTTGCACCAAGTGCATGACCGTGCAATGCTTTTGTAGATGAAACATAAGCTTTATCGCCAATTACATTGTGAATTGCTTTGCTTTCAGTTTCTTCATTGGCATGTGTTGAAGTTCCGTGTGCATTAACGTAATCAACATCAGCTGGACTTGCACCAGCTTCTTCCAAAGCCAATTTAATCGCATTTTCAGCACCCACTCCTGAAGGAGTTGTCATATGGAAAGCATCATTTGTATTTCCGTATCCAACAATCTCAGCCAAGATATTAGCGCCACGAGCTTGTGCATGTTCAAGGCTTTCCAAAATCAATACACCAGAACCTTCACCCATTACAAATCCTGAACGATTTTTATCGAATGGAATACATGCTTTTTCAGGGTCAGTTTCTTTAGTCAAAGCAGTCAAATTAGCAAAACCTGCAATTCCAAGTTCACAAATAGCCGCTTCAGCACCACCAGCAATCATTGCATCAGCGTAACCATGTTTGATTTCACGGAAAGCTGAACCAATTGAATTAGCACCAGCCGCACAAGCCGTTACTTCAGCACGCGAAACCCCACGAGCACCTGTACGTAAAGCAACGTTACCAGTTGCCATATTAGCAATAGCAAGTGGAACGTAGAGTGGTGCTACCCCTTTACGAGGGCCTTTAGCGACAATTGCTTGTGAATTTTTTTGTGATTGTTCAAGTCCACCAATCCCAGAAGCCATGATACAGCCCAAACGGTCAAAATTAGTATTTTCTTCTGTAATACCAGACATTTCCATTGCATCAAGTGCTGCATAAACCGCATAAAGTGAGAAAGTATCCATGCGTCGTGCATCTTTTTTCTGGAAATATTTATCAAATGGAAATTCTTTTACTTCTGCTGCAACAGAAATCCCTGTTGCTTCAGCATCAAAGTGAGTGATTGGACCAATTCCAGTTTTACCAGCTTTAAGATTGTTCCAAAATTCTTCTGGGCTATTTCCAATTGCACTAACTACACCATAACCAGTGATAACAACTCTATTTGTCATATTTTTATCCTCTTAATTTTAAAATTTATCAATGAATAATTTACATTGAAACTCCACCATCAATGGTAAGTACTTGTCCAGTCATATATTCTTGTTCAGCCAAGAATTGAGTTGCTGTTGCAATTTCTTCAGGCATTCCAAAACGTTTCATTGGAATTTGCCCTTTCATTGCATCTTTAACTTTATCAGAAAGAACTTCAGTCATATCTGATTCAATAAATCCTGGAGCCACAGCATTGACACGAACATTTCGTGCCGCAACTTCTCTAGCAATTGATTTTGTCAAACCAATAAGTCCTGCTTTTGAAGCGGCATAATTTGCTTGCCCAGCATTTCCCATAAGTCCAACAACTGATGAGATATTAATAATTGCTCCAGAACGAGCTCTGGTCATCGGTTTCAAAACAGCCTGTGTCATATTGAAAGCCCCAGTCAAGTTGATTTTAAGAACAGACTCAAAATCTTCTTCTGACATTTTCAAAGATAAACCATCACGAGTAATTCCTGCATTGTTTACCAAAATATCTACTGAACCAAGAGTTTCAATCGCTTCTGCAACCATTCGTTTTGCATCTTCTGATTTTGAAATATCACCAGAAATACCAATTGCTTTAACACCATAGGCTGTAAATTCAGCTAATAATTCTTCTGAAATTGCTGAACGACCATTAATAATTAGATTAGAACCCGCTTTAGCAAATTGAAGCGCAATTGCTTTACCAATTCCACGTGTTGAACCAGTCACAAAGACATTTTTATTTTTAATTTCCATTATTTAAGATATGAGCTTGCCTAAGAAGTTTTAGCACTTTAGTACTAAGATTTCAAAAGGACAAACTCAATTCCTTTCTTCAATTTTACTGATTAATCAAAGCTTCAAATGAAGCTAAATTTTCAACATTAGCAATTTCTGCATTTTTATCAATTTTTTTAATGAAACCTGAAAGTACTCTCCCAGGACCAACTTCAATAAAGCGAGTCACCCCTAGTTTTTGCATTGTTTCAACCGATTCATAAAAACGAACTGGTTCCATGACTTGACGCGTCAAAAGTCCTTTGACTTCATCATTTTCCATTACTTTGGCACTCGTATTTGAGATTAATGGTAATTCAAAAGGTCTAAAATCAATTTTATCAAGTTCCAAAGCCAATTTTTCAGATGCTGGTTTTAAAATTGCTGTATGGAAAGGTCCTGAAACTTTTAATTCAATAAGTTTACGAACTCCGGCTTCTTTTAGCAACTCAACAGCATAATCAACCGCCTCAACTTCACCACCAATAACAATTTGTGCGGGCGTGTTATAATTTGCTGGACTCACAATACCGCCTTTAAATTCGGCCGCTTTCTGGCAAATTTCTTCAATCAAGGCTGGGTCTGTGTTCATTACAGCGACCATTTTACCAGAACCAGTCGGTGCAGCTTCTGTCATATATTGACCACGTTTAGCTACAAGCTTAACTGCTTCTTGAAAATCAATGATTCCTGATGCTACCAAGGCAGAATATTCACCCAGACTAAGACCAGCAACAAGGTCAGGTTTAATCCCATTCTCACTTAACAAACGTAAAATAGCAACAGAGGTTGTTAAAATTGCAGGTTGAGTGTACTTTGTTTCATTTAGTTTTTCTTCATCATTATCAATCAAAGCTCGCAAATCATATCCTAAAGCTTGACTTGCTTCATCAAAAGTTGCTTTAACTGTTTCATATTGGTCATATAAGTCACGTGCCATTCCAAGCTTTTGTGCCCCTTGACCTGAGAATAAAAATGCTGTTTTAGTCATAATATATAGTAATCAACCTTTTGAATCAATGATTCAAAATCAGTCAATTAGAATTCCTCGTATTTTCTTTTATAAAGTTAATTATTAGTATTGTAAAATGTTTTTTATCTTAAAAAAAATGACATTCTTCAATATGAAAATTATAGGACAAGCTCAGTATATCATTACTGAGCCCCCTATACTAGAATTCTATTTTGAAAATAGAACTAGTCCAACGAAAAGAAGGGGCGAAATTCGCAAAAGAATCAACTCCTTTGCTCGCTTCACCCCCATCCCGAATTATTTGTTGTTTTCTACGTATTTAACGAGGTCAGCAACTGTTTTCATATCTGCTTCTGTATCAACTTCAACGTCGAATTCGTCTTCGATGTCATTGATGATTTGGAAAAGATCAAGTGAATCAGCGTCGAGCTCTTCAAATGAAGTTTCGAGTGTTACTTCTTCTTTTTCTTTACCGAGTTCGTCAACGATAATATCTTGTACTTTTTCAAATACTGCCATAATTTTTTCTCCTTTAATTGAGTGAAAATATTTATATTATATCCGCAAAGCGGTTTATAACCATTAGTTAGTGAAGATTTTTTAAAATCTTCTTGTGAGTCAAAGTTAGCTGATAATGTTTTCTTATATAGACAACTTAAGAAAAACTTGCAAACTTTGAAGCTCTTATAAATTAATAATTGCTGTACCCCAAGTGAGGCCACCGCCAAATCCTGTCAAGACGACTTTTGTTTGACCGTCCAAACTAAATATACCATTTTTTACGGATTCTGACAACAATATAGGGATGCTTGCTGCCGATGTGTTACCATATTCTTGCATATTTTGAAGGAACTTTTGGCGCGTCACACCAAGCTTTTTAGCCATTTTATCAAGGATTCTTGAATTCGCTTGATGAAGGAGATAATAATCTACTTCTTCAGCAGACAAATTAGCTTTTTCTAAAGTTGCCTGGATATTTTTAGGAACATCACGTACGGCAAAATCAAAAATTGCTCGCCCTTCCATACTCAAGTTTGAACTTTCGTATGAAACAGAGGCAAATGGAGTTTGGATGTCAGCATAACTAGAAAGTAAACTGTTCCCACGACTTCCATCTGTTTGCATTTTTTCAGCAATAATCAGAGGTTGACTCGCGCCAGCTTCAATAAGCACACCAGCAGCTCCATCTCCGAAAAGAACAGCAGTTGATCGGTCTGACCAATCAATTACTTTTGAAAAGACTTCTGCGCCAATGACAAGCCCTCGTTGATATGCTCCTGAGGAAATTAATTTTTCCGCTGTTGATAGAGCAAAGACAAAGCCTGAACAAGCCGCAGTCAAATCGTAAGCAAAAGCATTAACTGCTCCTACTTGAGCTTGAACCCGTGCCGCGGTTGAAGGCATCAATGAGTCCGGAGTTACTGTAGCAACAATGATGAAGTCAATCGTTTCTGGGCTTAAATTTGAATCGCTAATCAACTGCTTAGCAACTTTAGCTGCTAAGTCTGAGGTGTTCTCTCCAGTTGAAATATGGCGATTTTTAATCCCTGTCCGACTGTAAATCCATTCATCATTAGTATCCATTATTTTGGACAAGTCATCATTAGATACCACATTTTCAGGCACATAGTGTGCCACTTGCGTAATTTTCGCAAAAGTCATTATTTCATATTCTCCAAAGAATCGTGTAAGGTTGCAAGTTCACCAGCCAATTTATTTTCAGTAGTTCCATAAACGCTATCAAATAGATTATCTGTAATCGTATGGAAAAATTCACGGTGAGTTGCACAAAGCTCATCACCCTTCGATGTCAGTATAATGTGAGTCACTCGTCTGTCCGCTGTAGAACGCTTGCGTTCAATATATCCCTTATCTTCTAATCGATTGAGGGTAATTGTAATTGTTGACAAGGCCAATTTTTGATTTTTGGCAATATCTGTCGCACGACAAGTTCCTAGCGTATGAACCAGTGTCAAAATTTGTAATTCTTTTACTGTTACATCTGAATAAGCTGAGTCCTTTAAAAATTGCTCCTCTAATATCATAAAATCATGAAAGAGTTGAATCAGCCATTCATTCACCTTATCAAAATCTGTTTTCATCTGTCATCCTCTTCATTATTTAGATGTGAGTCCGACTTTAGACATTACGAAAAAAAAGAAATTGAAATCAATAAAACCCCCTTATGAAATTTTATTATTACATTTAGATAGGGGATAAACTGATGCAAAAAAAACATCATCAACTTACCCCCTGATTTATTATTCTATTTTTTCTTTCTCGCAAGATGAACTCAATTTGTTTTTATATTGCAAATGGTTTTCTGTATCAAATTATATTATTTTTTAGAATGATTTGCAAGTAATAATTTTTAGAAAACGTCATCATTGCTCAATTTTTATAAAAAATATTAGTTTATGTCAGTAAAATTTGCCTTCCCAAACTACTGACAGAAATAATTTCAACAAAAAAAGTTACTGACAGAAAATTTAAAGTTTTCATCAGTAACTTTTGAATACATTAGGCAGGATTGCTGGCAATAATTTCTAATTGACCAGACAAATTCCATTTTTCAATGTTGCTTGGTAAGATGAAATGAGCTCCTTTTTCAACTGGATATTCATTTCCATCAACTGTTAATTTTCCTTGACCATCAAGTACAGAAACTAAAGTGTAATCAGCAACTTTGGTAAATTCATGGTCACCATGAATTTGCCATTTATAAACATCAAAGAAATCTGATTTCACAAGAGTTGTAATTTCTGCATCAGCAAATTTTTCAGTTTTAACTTGATTTTCAGGAACTTTGTCGCCCGGAATATTCAATACATCAATTGATTGTTGAATATGTAATTCACGTAGATTTCCTTGGTCATCTTTACGGTCGAAATCATAAACACGGTAAGTTGTATCAGAAGATTGTTGTGTTTCAAGAATAACAATTCCAGCACCGATTGCGTGCATTGTTCCTGACGGAACATGGAAGAAATCTCCTGTTTTCACTTTTACCTTACGTAACAAATGATCCCAATCACCAGATTTAATCATTTCTGCTAATTCTTCACGTGATTTAGCATTATGTCCATAGATAATCTCAGCGCCTGGTTCAGCTGAAATAATGTACCAACATTCAGTTTTTCCAAGTTCACCTTCATGTTTTTGTCCATATTCATCATCTGGATGAACTTGCACAGAAAGCCAGTCATTGGCATCTAAAATTTTAGTTAGTAAGGGAAAAACTTCTTTTTTACTATCACCAAACAATTCGCGGTGACTTGCGTATAATTGGTCAAGTTTTTGACCTTTAAATTCGCCATTAGCAATTGTTGACACACCATGTGGATGAGCAGAAATAGCCCAATATTCACCAACTTTGTCTGATGGCAAATCATAGCCAAACTCTTTCAAATGGTCGCCGCCCCAGATTTTTTCTTGCAAAACTGAGTTCAAAAACAATGGTTCTTTCATAATTTCCTCCAAATGAGCAGATTTTATTCGCTTTCATTTCACAATGTCTATTATATCACAAAATTTATCTAGAACAATTCTGTCAGTATTTTTATGACAAAAAAAGTTACTGACAGAACTGTCAGAATGTATTCAACCTAAAGAATACACTCAATTTTTTCGTCAGTAACTTTTTTAATTAATATTCTGATTTATTGTTAAGCCCACGAAGAAGCTCATCAATTTTTGAACCATATTCAACAGATTCATCTTTTGCAAAAGTTAAATCTGGAATTTTGAAAATGGTCATGCGTTTTGCCAATTCACTTTTGAAAAGTCCGGTTGCTTTTTTCAAAGCAGTTGCGGCTTTTTCATTATCAGAGGCAAGATTTGACAAGAGGCTATAATAAACAGTCGCTTGACTCAAATCACCAGTCAATTGAACATCAGTGATATTTACATCTTGAACACGTGGATCACGTACTTTATTTCGTAAAATATCATTGATTTCGCGTTGAATTTCTACAGCGACACGGTCGCTACGAAAAGAATTTCCCATTTTCTCCTCCTATTTTTTCGTTTAAAATGTAGATAAATGATTTTTAAATCACTTTTCCACACCCACATTTAAAAATGAGTAAAAGCTCCCAGAAACAATAAACTTAAATAAAATTCATCATTTTTAACCAGTCGCCCTCATCTTTTATTTAACTGAGTTCACCTTCTTAGAAGTCAGTGAAAATAGACAAAGTGGAACCTACGCTACGCGTATAACCATATTTCTCTATCTACGCTGTCTATTCTCACTATGCGACTAAAGTCACAAGTCAAATGGCATTTTTCATAACTTCTTAGCAGGATTTCCTCATACCTTATTATTTACGTTCGATTTCAACCATTTTGTAAACTTCAAATGTATCGTCAATTTCAACATCGTTGAAGTCTTCAACCATCAAACCACCTTCTTGAGCATTTCCGACTTCTTTAACGTCATCTTTGAAATGTTTAAGACTGGCAATAGCTCCATCATGAATCACGACACCTTCACGAATGACACGGACAGAAGCATCACGGGCAACTTTACCACGAATAACCATAAATCCGGCAATTGTACCAACTTTAGAAACGTTGAATGTTTCGCGAACAATTGCTTCACCAATGATTTCTTCTTTGAACTCAGGATCAAGCATTCCACGCATTGCTGTTTCAACTTCTTCAATTACTTTATAAATGATACTGTGCAAACGAATATCAACTTCTTCTTGAGCCGCTTGTTCACGTGCAAGACCAGTTGGACGAACATTGAAACCAATGATAATCGCATTTGATGCTGCTGCAAGTGAAATATCAGACTCTGAAATTGCCCCAACAGCTGAATGGACGATATCTACTTTCACACCTTCAACTTCAATTTTTTGAAGTGAAGCAGCAAGCGCTTCTGCAGAACCTTGAACATCCGCTTTGATGATAATGTTAACAGATTTAGTTTGACCTTCTTTAAGAGTATCAAAAAGATTGTCCAAGTTAACACGACGTGTATTTTGACGTTTGATCAATTGAGCACGTTTAGCACGTTCTTCCCCAGCCGCACGAGCTGCTTTTTCATCTTCAAATACTGCGAAGTGATCACCAGCTTGTGGTACGTCAGAAAGTCCAGTTAATTCAATTGGAGTTGACGGACCAGCTTCTTTAATCCGACGTCCGAGGTCATTTGTCATTGTACGAACACGACCATATGTGTTTCCGACAACAATTGGATCTTGAACATGAAGTGTTCCTTGTTGTACCAAGAGAGTTGCAATTGCCCCTTTACCTTGGTCAAGACGGGCTTCAACAACAGTACCAATGGCACGAACAGTTGGGTCAGCCTTAAGTTCTTGCACTTCTGCCACCAGAAGAACTGTATCTAACAATTCATCAAGATTTTGGTTAAATTTAGCCGAAATTTCAACGAATTCTGAACCATTTTCTGGATCCCAAGCGACTGGGAACACACCATGTTCAGTCAATTCTTGTGTTACACGTTGTGGATTGGCACCTGGTTTATCAATTTTGTTGATTGCAACAATAATTGGCACACCAGCAGCTTTAGAGTGATTGATTGCTTCAATTGTTTGTGGCATTACACCATCATCAGCAGCAACTACAAGGATTGTAATATCTGTGACAGAAGCACCACGAGCACGCATAGAAGTGAAGGCTTCGTGACCTGGCGTATCAAGGAAAGTAATTTTCTTACCATTCGATTTGATTTGGTAAGCCCCAATATGTTGAGTGATACCACCTGCTTCACCCTCAGTCACACGAGATTCACGGAAACGGTCAAGCAAAGTTGTTTTACCATGGTCAACGTGTCCCATAATTGTAACAACAGCTGGGCGTTCAACCATGTTTTCTTCTTTAAGATAACCATCTTCAACAAACAAACGTTCAATATCTGATTTATCTTCTTCAACTTTTTTGACTGGTGTTACACCATAATCCATGAGAATCAACTCAATTGTATCTTCATCAAGTGATTGGTTTTGGTTGACCATTGTTCCCATCATGAAGAGTTTTTTGATAATTTCAGCTGGTTCGCGTTTGATTGATTTAGCAATATCTTGAACATTCATTCCTACTTCATATTCAAGACTTTCTGGTAATTCATGGAATTTACGTTGAGTTGCTGGAACACTTGAAGATTGGTTGTTTTGGTGACGACCACGACCACCTTTTTGATTCCAGTTTGAGTTACGCGCATTACGAACTTGATTACGATTATCATTTACGCGAAGTGGACCACCTTTACGGTTACCATCTTTTGTATTATCGCGGTTATTATCAGATTTTTTACGGTCACGGTCACGACGGTTTGTTTTACCAGAAGTAGCTGGTGTAAACGAATCTGTTGCTGGTGCACTACCTGATGAAGCGAATTTGTCACGTTTTTGACCTTGATTTTGTCCTTGACCAGATGAACGGTTCTTATCATAATGGTTTCCACCTTGACCATTTCCATTTTGGTTAGGACGGCGATTATCATTACGATTATTTCGGTCATTACGATTTTTGTCGAATTTTTTCTTTTCAGGACGAGCTGCCGCTTGTTCTTTTTTGATATCTTCGGCACGTTTAATAACTTTGATTTGAATTCTTGGTTTTTGAGTCAATGATTTTTTCTTTTCTTCAGTAACAACTGGTTCTTTTTTATCAGCAACATTCTCTGGTTTTACTTCAGCTTTTGACGTTGCTGTGTTATCTTTTGTTTCTACTTTTTCAACTTTTGGCTCAGATTTAGCTTCAACTTTTGGTTCAGCTTTTTTAACTGGTTCACTAGCTTTAGGTTTTTCTGTAACAACAGGATGTTCAGTTGATGCAACTTCTACTTTTGCTGCTTTTTCAGCTTCTTCTTTAGCTTTAATTCTTGCTAAAATTGCTGGGTCCTCAACAACTGCTTTTCCAGCAAATGTGCGTGGATGGTCTTCCTTGTTTTTCTTTGCTGACTCAGCAGCTTTTGGTTGACTTTTTTTAACAGGTTTTTCAGCAACTTTAGCAGTTTGGTCAGTGCCTGTTTTTGCACTTTGAATGATTTTTTCTGCTTGTTCTGCTGTTACAGAACTTGAATGTGATTTCACTTCAAAACCGAGAGTTTGTGCTGCCGAAACAAGTTCAGCATTTGTTAATCCAGTTTCCTTAGCAATTTGGTTTATACGTTTTTTATCAGACAATCTTTGTCCTCCTTATATCATCAATTGTTCATGAGGCTCTCCATTTTCTTTGCAAATCCATCGTCCACAAGTGCAATAACCTTGCGATTTTGTCCTATGGCGTGCGATAATTCTATTTCTGTAAAGAGTGTTGAGACAGCAATCTCATAATAATTTGATTTATCAGTAATTCTTTTACTCAAATTTGCTGCGGCATCATTGGCAAGAAAAACTAATGTAGCTTTACTGCTTTGAATTGATTTAATCACCAATTCTTCACCACTAATAATTTTTCCAGCTCGTTTTGCAATTCCTAGTAAATTTGAAATTTGTTGTTTTTTATCCATCTTTAGTCGTAGTCCGGCGCTAAATCAGCGGAATAGGTTGCAGATTCAAGTTCTCGTCGAGCAACAAGGTGTTCAACATAAGTGATTAACTCATCATAGAACTCATCAGCAATTTTAGTTTGAAAAGCTCGGTCAAAAACACGTTTTTTCTTAGCTTCTCTTGCCTCTTTATTCAAAATAGCAATATAAGCTCCGCGTCCATGTGCTTTACCAGAAGGGTCAATTGAAATTTCTCCCTCTTTATTATACGCAATCCGTAACAAATCCTTTTTGGGAAATTGTTCATTCGAGACTAAAGATTTTCTCATTGGAGTTTTTTTCTGTTTCATCGAAAATCCTCAAAATTTCTGTTGAAAAAATGACTGACAGCCAATTTCTTGACCACTAGAATATCAGCCATTTTACTGACAGACCTATAAAAAGAAATTTTCAGCACCTTTGTGCTTTTTCTAAAATATTATTTTCTGTCAGTAAATTTTCAAGCTTTTAAAATTTATTCTTTACTTTCGCTAACTTCAGGTGTTTCAACAACTTCTTCAACTACAAGAGTTTCGTCAACTTCAGTTGTTGGAATTTCTTCCCCATCTTCACCCACGAATTCATAATCATCCATATTGAATTCATCAGCCGCTTTAATATCAATTTTACTGTTTGTAACGTGTGCAGCAAGACGAACATTTTGACCACGTTTACCAATGGCAAGTGACAATTGGTCGCGCGCAACAACTGCTAAACTTGAACCATCAGCAGTAATCAAAACTTGTTCAATACGAGCAGGTTTTAAAGCATTGGCAACAAGTGTCGCTTTATCTTCTGACCATTCAATGATATCCATTTTTTCACCCGCAAGTTCGCGAATGATTCCTTGGATACGTGAACCTTTAGCCCCAACCATTGTACCAATTGCATCAACATTTTCATCATGACTTTGAACGATGACTTTAGCACGGTCTCCAGCATCACGAGCAATTGATTTGATTTCAACAGTTCCATCAAAAACTTCAGGAATTTCTTTTTCAAACATACGTTTGAGCATATCAGGCGCAGTACGTGAAATGAAGACACGAGTTCCTTTTGGAGTCAAGACAACATCAGTAACATAAACTTTTACACGGTCTCCCACATGGAAGTTTTCTTGTGGAATTTGGTCTTTCTTAGTCAAAAGAGCATCAACACGGCCAAGATTTACATAAACGGCACGAGCATCAACTTTTTCAACAGTTCCTTGGATGATTTCATCTTTGTAACGGCTATATTCGTTATAAATAATTGTGCGTTCTTCTTCACGCATTTTTTGCATGATAACTTGTTTAGCAGCTCCAGCAGCAGTACGAGCAAAATCTTTTGGTTTTTCTTCAAACATAATTTTGTCGCCAATTTCATAGTGAGGATTTAATTCATGCGCATCCTCAAGTGAAATTTCAAGACGACTATCGAAAACTTCATCCACGACTTCACGAGTCGAATAAACATTGAAGTTTCCTTTCTTTTCATCAAAGATAACTTTAACATTTTGTGCTTGACCATATTGACGCTTGTAAGCTGCTGTGATAGCTTGCTCAATCGCTTCAATAACAATCTCAGATTTGATTCCTTTTTGCTCTTCTAACATTGCAAAGGCGTTCAGCATTTCTTTGCTCATTTTTTTCTCTCTTTCTTTTTATAAGAAAATTTCATTTTTAATATAAGCTAAGTTCGACTACCTTGAATCAAGGAAGTTCTACATTTTCGCCTAACTCAAGGAAATCGAACTCAGCTTCTAATTATTGATTCTCTTTAGAAAAATCAATAAATCCTGTCATATCTTTAAAATTTAACCATCGTTTGTGCTTTTGCAACAGCAGATAAAGGAATTTCAATATTTTTATGACGGGTCTTATCCAAGACATCTACCACTAAAGTTTCTCCATCAAAGCTTACCAAATCACCAGTAATTTCTTTTTCATTATTGATTTTTTGATAAAGTTTAACGAAAATATACTCACCAACTGCACCCGCAAAATGCTCAGCTTTACGCAAAGGACGTTCAGCTCCTGGACTTGCAACCTCTAGTAGATAACCTTCTGTTGGAAACGGGTCTGGACTAATGGTATCAAGCAAAGGTGAAATGATTTCACTCAACTCAGCCGTCTCATCAATTTCGATTCCGCCTTCTTTATCCACCAGAATTGAAAGCATCATATCTCCACCAAATTTTTCCCATTCAACTGCAAACAGTTCAAAAGGTTGAGGAATATGAGGTCTAATGAAATCTTTTACAATTTTAACAACATCATTCATAGGCAATTCTCCTTTCATAAAATACAAAGTTAAAGTCAACTTCTATTTTAAAAACACAAGAGAAGGAGCGCCCTTACGAACGCTCCTTTCTAATAGTTTATTTATATTTATTATAACACGTTTCAAGTAAAAGTCAAGCACACATTTTAAATTTTTTATTAAGCCATTTTCATTAGTCTAAAGCCAGTTTATCCTTGAAAAAGCCTATCTCGAAGAGTACAATAAAAATTGTTGTAAAAATTATCCGTAATTAACTTAGGGAGTTAACAAATATGAAAATTTACCTGCAATTATTAATCATTTTTGGCTTTTCTTTTATTGGAAATGTCATTTCAAACGTCTTTCGTTTACCAGTTCCAGGCTCTATTCTAGGAATGATACTACTTTTCCTCGCATTACAATTCAAAATTCTTGAATTTCGTCATGTTGATGAAGCCGGCAGCTTTCTTATCAATAATATGACCATTTTGTTTTTGCCAGCCGGTGTTGGAATTATGGCCAAATGGAATTTGATTAGCCACTTTTGGGCACAAATCCTCTTGATTGTTGTTGGAGCACTCATTATAAATATGCTCATCTTAGGAAAATTAGTTGAATGGATTAAAGTAAAATTTGAAGGCGATTATGTCGCTTTAAAACCAGAAACTACCGTCACTTCTTCCACTGAAGACCAATAATTTGGAGCATATAAAATCATGAATATTATCACTACCGACCCTCTCTTTGGCTTTGTCCTTACCGTTCTTGTCTTTATGATTGGAGTACGAATTAATGAAAACTTTCGTAAGCCTTGGACAAATCCACTTCTCTTTGCGACTGTCGTAATAATCCTAATTCTCTCACTAGCTCATATCCCTTATAAAAACTATTATATCGGGGGTTCAATTATCAATGACCTTATTGGACCTAGTACCGTTGCTCTTGGAATTCCTCTCTATAAAACTTTCCACTTGATGAAACATCACGCGCGCTCAATTGTTAGCTCAATTGCTATTGCGGCTCTAATCAACTGTATTTTTACCGCCCTTTGTGCTAAGTTTTTCAGCCTTAGTAAACTCGCTTCTCTTTCAATTTTCCCTAAATCAGTAACCACTGCAATGGCTATGGGAATTTCAGATAAAATGCATGGTGTTGAACAAATTACCGTTGTTGTCGTTGTTGCTACAGGAATCCTCACAAGCGTGCTGGGCGGCCCTCTCTTAAAACTCTTTAGAATTACTGACCCAGTTGCTCAAGGGATTGCCCTCGGAGGAACTGGACATGCTGTCGGAACCGGAACAGCGATTGAACTTGGAAAAACCCAAGGTGCAATGGCAGCTCTTAGTATCGGAGTGACTGGTATTATGTATGTGATATTTGCTCCAATCATTGCCAAAATCATTCTTGGCTATTAAAAAACTCCTATATAAATAAATAAGGTTGAACATTTAATTGTCCAACCTTATTTATTTAGCTAAATTTAATCATTTTATTTAACTTCTTCTTCTTTTTTTCTGCGTTTTTTTAAGCAGATAATAATCAGAAATAAGACAAAACCATAAGAAGTTAATAAAAGAGAACTAGCTACACCAGTTTTTGGTAATAATCCAAAAACTTTTTTTGATGAATCATCCTTACTTTTAGGAGCTTTAGGAACTTCAATTGGTTTAGGAGCAGGCTTAGGTTTGTTTGGAGGTCCGGTTTTTTCCTTATCAACATTAGATTTAGGATAAATATAAACCTCATTTAATCCTGAAACTGGAGCCTTGATTACCAAAGGTAAAGCTGCTTTCAGCAAACCTTTCTGAGGGTTAGTTTGTTCTTCAATCAAATAATAACCATCAGACACAGATAAACTAGCTACTCCATTAGAGTCAGTCGCCAAATCAGCAACCTCTTTTAAAACTGTATAACTTGATGGCGGTGGATTTGTTGCCTTAAGTTCTGAACCATCCCCAGTAGGTGAAATTTCATAAACTAAATAATGAATTCCAGAAAGAACTGACAGTTCGTTTCCTAAATTATCCAAGGGGAGGTTATTAATCTGTAGTCCATCATTTGTCGTCTGATTCTCGCTAAAACCTGTCGCTCCAGGGCTTAGCCCATATTTTACAATAATTAAGCGACTATCAGCAAAAGCTTTTTGACTGACAAGTCCCAAAAACAAAAGCAAAGGACTATTAAGAACCCCATTAACTTGCTACTTTTTGTCAATTATTCCTCCCCCTTTCTTTAATTTATTAATATTCAAGCATTTAATATACTTTATATATCCCAATGCTTCTTCTGTTTTCAAAACATACTGCATTATTTTCTTATCACTAGTAAAAGCAGGCCCTACGACAAGCGCATGTTTTTCATCCCCATAACCTTGTTTCTCATTAATATAATTTTGCCAGTTTTCCGTTTTATCTTTAAATATCCAGCGGGACAACTTTTTAATTCTTTTTAATCGATAAACATTTAAGAAAAGCTCTTCTGAGTTCAGCTTTTCTTTTTGAGCAAATTCATCTAACCACTGAAACACTAGTTTCTTAGAATCAGTTAAATAAAAACCTTCACCAAAATCTCCTACCAATTGTCCATCAGAAAGAACAGGTTTTTCAATTTTTCTAGCAGCAACATGATATAAGTTCCGCTTTCTCCCAAAAAGTAACCATAAAAGATAGACTAATCCAAGAAACATTAAGAAAGCAGACCCAAACATCACCCAAAAATTATAACCAAACTGATTGCGTTGAATATCTTCTTGTGGCGTAACCTTTGATAATGCTGTTCTTTCACCAGTAACTAGTAATCTTTTGTTATTAATACCTGTTGGATAACAAGTGACTAAAGTCACCAAATCTCGTCCTTTTTCAATACTCAAAGATGAAACTTGATTGGGAGCAACGATGCGAATATCATTAATCTTGTACTTTAGAGTGAGATTCAAAACATGAAGATAAAAGATATCACCATTTTTGAGTTTATCTAGATTAGTAAATAAAGTATCATTCACTCGCCCAGAATGAGCAGGTAAGACAGCATGACTATTGATTTCTCCAATTGGCAAAGAGGATTGAGGCACATGTCCAACCCCTAGTCCCAAAATTTTTTCAGAATCTCCATGATAGATTGGAATATCATTGACTTTAATCTGAGGAATCGTGATAAAACCCATCATTCCCGTAGTATCAATTTTTAAGACATTGTTATAGTTAGGAATTGGCTTATTCCAAGCAATATGCTGACTTGCATCATAGATATAATCATTGTAAAGTTGCGCGTTATAAAGCTGTGCTTGACTAAGCAATTCCTTTACTTTAGCACTTCCTATATTTGAAAGATTTTCATCGTATTTCTGAACAGATTTGATATTTTGCTGTCCTGCCAAATAGTTAACAACAATCGGGTAGAACAACAATCCAATAGCAATTATCCCAAGAATAATACTCAGTAAATTTCGGAAACTGAAGCCCTTTTTACGGGAGGTTTTTGGTTTTTTCTTTGCCATCATCCCCTCCTAATCTACAATATCAATTTGGCTAGTTTACCACTTCCATTAAAGATAAAGATTTTTATTTCACAACTTCTTCTTCGTTATCTTTACGACGTTTAATAGCAAAAGCAATCACCCCTGAAACAGTTGCAATAGCAATGATTCCCGCTAAACCTTGTCCACCTGTAAATGGTAATGCAAATGGTTTATTATTGGTAATTGTAGTATCAGTAGCAGCTGGTGCTGTGCTTGCGGTGACGGCACCAGTCAGGTTAGCTGCTGTAGTAACACTAGGAAGTTGATAACCTGTTGGAGCGGCAACTTCGACAAGATAGTAATTCGTTGTGTTACTACCATCCGTGTTATTATCAACCAAGTTCAAGCCGTTAAAGGTTGCAATCCCATCTTTACCCGTAGTGAATGTGACTGGTGCAGTTGCACTTGTATTTGCATTTCCTGAAGTATCCCCAGTGACAAAAGCCGCTTTACTTGAAGTTAGATTTGTTACTGTTCCACCTGAGGCTGAGTTATTAAAATAAGCTGCATTCGCTTCAACAAAATCTTGGGCATCCTCTTTATTATCAGCACGTACAACGGTAAAAGTTGCTCCTGCCAAAGCTGCATTAGTTGAAGCATCTGTTTTAGTCATTTCAAGACCACCCACATTAAGTGTTGATTTAACTGCTGTCGTCGTTGAAAGATCTGCTCCATAAGCGTTAGTGATTGTCGTAGTGGCTGAATCTGTCGCACTACCAATGGCGCTTTTAACCGTTGATGGAATGATAATATTCAAAGCACCATCTGCGTTGCCAAGCAAGCTTGCTGCGTGTTGTTGACCAGCCGTTGTCAAAGTAACCACGATTTTTCCATTGCCATCGTTTGTGATTGTATAGTCAGTTGTCGGAGTCAAAGTACCCACTTTTGTTCCACTTCCATTTGTAACATTTACAATCACCGTACTTACTGTTACTGTTGAGCTGTTGACCAGATTATTAGGCAATTGGTCGGTAACAATATATGTACCTGTGCCCCCTGTAGTCCCGTTTCCGTTGTTTGTTTGTGAAGAATCAAAAACTGTATTCACATTCCAATTCACAGTATTTCCAGCTGCCGCAGTTGTCGTATTTTGATTATCAGACCCATTTGTCCATGTTCCATTAGCCAGATTTTCATTTCCGGCATTGTTGTCCGTATTTGTGAGCGTTTGGTCAGAATTTCCCGTCGCATTTGGATTAGCAATTTGATTTGGTGTTTGACCATTGAAATTATCATCCGCATTTGTTGTCGCACTCGTTCCTAAACCTGCTGAACTTGACATATCTAGTTTTGGATAAACGTTAACAATACCCGCTTGGCTGTCTTCGTGGCTGACTTGGACGATAAAATCTCCAACAGTTGTAATCCCGTTGACTGTTGTCACTTGATGAAACAGATAATAACCATCGGTCAAGCCAGTGAAATCAGCAAGACCAGATGCATCTGTAGTGACTGGAGCTACAGAAGTTGTATCTGTAAATGAAGGATCAGTCACACCAGTCGGAACACCCGTCCCTACATATTTTGTTGCTGAAAAAGTCACATTTGCCATTGTGCTTGGAGTTGAACCTTCAAGAGTTGTTTGTTGGCTACCGTCGTTTTTGGTGCTTCCAGTATTTCCTGCTTGTCCTCCTGTTTGATTATTAGCAATCCCACTATCATTAACAGGATTGCCATCGGAATCTACAAGTCCGTTATTTTGCGTAGGATTTTGATTCCCAGCTGCTGATTGAGCATAGATAGCCACTTCGCCATTTGAGACTTGGTCCGCTACATTAGTTGTTTTCGCATTGACAGTTGCAAGTCCACTAAATCCTGCAAGAGTACTCAAAGCAAGTAAGCTAACGCTTGCCAAAGCAAAGTTTTTATTAAGTGAGTTAATTTTCATTTGTTTATCTCCATTTTTATTTGATTGAGTTATGAGTAATTAAGTTAAAAATATACTCAAGCTTTTGGAACGGTCTTTTATTTTATGTGAAATAGGGATTTCTTAACTAGAATTTCCTCTTATTTTTTTTATCATTCGTTTGTCCCCTTTCGCTGTGCTTGTGCTAAATGAGTCCGATTTTTTGTATGGAATATTTTTGCGTAAGGACGAGTGTGTCGAGAAGTTAGGTAAATATTTGATCGTTTATTATCATTTTTTCCTAAAATCTCCTTGTTAATAACTTCAAGATCTATTTCTGCTTTACGTCGTTGACTAAAGTAGAATCCAAGTGCCCCAAAAGCCGCCAATCCTATCATCAAATATAGGAATTGATTACCAGCTCCACCTGCAAAAGGAAGTACAAAATTAGTAACTGTCAACTCTGTTGTTGATTTAACATAGTCGCTTGTGGTCGCTTGGCTAGAATTTATAAAATCGCCAACTGTATGTCCACCTGAAGCTGTAGTTGTTTGCCAATTTGTATAATCAACTAAACCTTGGGCAGTTAAAGCATAATAATTTTCTATATAGGCTCCTTCTTGAAGTTTATTTGTCGGTAGGGTGATATCAGAATTATTTATCCAAAGTATGTTCCCCGAGCTATCAGTGATAAGAACACCAATTGCATCTCCGTTAACTATTGGATTTGTTCCAATATTTTCTACTGAGCTTCCATCAGCATTACTCGCCCCTACTAGATCAGAAGATGGATTGTAAGAAGCGGCGCGTGGAATGATATGATGATTATTTGTTGTAATTGCTGTTGCATCTTGCACTTCTAGAGTAGTCTGACTTGTTACTGTATCATTTGCCAAACTTGTCGCATCTAATGTTTGCAAAAACTGTGATACTGTCCCACCAGAATGACTAGAAAGCCAGTTAGTATAGGCTTGAACACCAAGGTAATTGAGAGCATAGTAATTCTCGGTATAAGTTCCAATTGAAAGTTGCAGTGAATTTGTTGCATCTCCCCAATAGTCTGTTTGTCCTCCAGTGATATTTACAATCGCGTTATAGCCATTGATTACATAACTTAAGCCATCATCGTCCGCACCATCTATATCGGTACTTGATGTAATTTCACTACTTGGAATATAATTTGTTGCAGGATTAACATGCTGACCTGAAGTGGAATTGCTTGTAATTGTAGTCTGGTCAACTGTCATCAACAAATGAACCAATTGTGTTCTATTACTCTTTGTCCCAGCTAAAACATAAGGATGAGCAGCTAATAAATCAGAAAAGGTTTTATAAGTTGTTGTTGGAGCTGAATTTGTGGCTGTAGTTGTTGTCCCCTCTTGATACTGATAGCCAGTAACGATATATTTAATACCTGTTGCACCATCAGTATATGTGACATTATCTGTTGTACTCAAAGTATTACCAGTAAGAGAATTCATATTATCAATGACTTGACTCTGATAATTAGTTGTTGTCGAACCTCCCAAAATTGAACCTACAGTTGGAGTAAAACCTCCTTGTGCAACATTTAGAGGATCATTATCAGGATTAGGGTCAATCGAAATAAACCAGGTTACATTTACAGTGTTAGGTGCCAATTGAATATAATACTGGTTACCAGTAGGTGCATAGACTTGTCCACTTGGCCAAGCGGCATTTGTTCCATTAGTTGTTGAGCTACTAATTAATGTACCTGATGCAGATGTTCCGGCATAAATAGCTGAGATGTAATAACCTGAAGGAATTTGTGGGCTAGTATTATATCCTGTCGGTGTAGTAACACTTCCTCCTGTTGTTCCAGTTGAAGTTAAAATTGCGGGAATTGCCGGAGTATTTAATGCTGTACTAGTGTATCCATAGGTGTAAGTTGCAGTTTGTGATACTGCAGTCAAAGTAACTGTATAAGTATTCAGGGTACTTGTAGCACCAACAGTCGGATTTTGGCTTGTAAAAGCAGCTAGGGTCGCTGCCGTTGTAGCACCGGAAACTGTTGTTGTCCCATTTGATATTTGCGTAATGTTGTAGCCTGTAGGAACAGCATTTGAAAGAGCTGTTGCATAGCTAGATAACAAAGTGGTGTTTGAAAAAGGGTTGTCGGTTACAACTGATGCGTCTGTTATACCAGTTGCTCCGTAAGCAATCTGATTTGGGAGATTTGCAAGGGTTGTTCCACTTGCCTTCGCCCAGTTGAATAAAACAGTTTGCTGACTTGGTGTATAGCTTACATTTAAGGCATTGGGGTTGGTTGTTCCTACAATAAAGTTAGAAACAGTTGTGGCTGAAGTATTCGTTGTGGATGCTGGGTTTGCTGCAAGAACTGTCGTTGTTGTTGCAGAATTAGCTTGATAACCTGTTGGAGCTGCTGGAACAACGTAGGTATAAGTATTATTATCTGGGCTTGTTGAACTTGGAGCAGTTAAAGCCGCACCAATCGTATCATTGACATTTGCCGTAATTGAACTTTGTGCCATAGATGGAATCGGCTTCCCTGTAACTTTATTGAGATAGTTTATAGGTACAGGTTCTGTTCCTTTTGATCCAGTAATCGTTGCTCCATTTAAAGAAACAGAAAGATTACCATAATTCCCGCCTGTCCCGCCAACAAAACCAACTGTTAATGAATTTTGTAGATTAGTATGAGTTGTTAAGGTATAACCACCCGTTCCTCCATTGACAGCACTTGCTCCAATTAATGCGCCATTACTTGTTGTTTGAGCAATCAAATTAAATGTTAAAGTCCCTGAAGTATAGCCTGTGCTTGCAGTATTTGTTGCATCAGGAGTCCAAGTGACTGTAATAGGTTCTTGTACGGACGATGTAATAGGAGAGGCGACACCTAATGCATAGCTTGTGTCGGTTGCAAAGGTGTAGGCTGTCCCATTTTGAGTGTTGGTCACGGGACTATAGGGAGCAGCACTACCTAATGAAGGATAATTAGCAGCTTGTAAAGTTCCACTACTATCCGTATTGCGAATTGCCATTACAACTCCTGGACCATCTGTCCAACCATTTACAGTTGCAGATCCGTCAATTCCTGTCAACGAACCGGTTGAGGCGTTGGATAAGTTAGAATAAAGATCGCGGCCGAGGAAAACTGTGTTAGGCAGACCTCTAATTCCAAGCCCATCATTTGTCGCCTGAGAAGATTGAGCATTTGCTGCTAACTGTGCCTTTGATGCCCCTGTTAAAATAACCCCGATGGCATCTCCTGATTTTGTGAAATCAGTCAGAGAACTTCCTGAATCAACTTTAATTGTTGACTTCAAGGTAAAACCTGTTGTTGCTGAAATAGCTGAAACTGATCCATTAAATATTCCTAAACCAACACTATTAGCTGTTGATGAAACAAGATTAATCCAATTACTTGCTACAACTGCTTTACCATATAAAGCATAGTTTGAAGAATTAGCAAATTCAGTTCCAGAGTAGGTATGTCCTCCTGTGTCATAACTTGTATTTCCTGGAACAAGTGTTCCGGATGAAACAGATGCTGCTTGCGCTTTCTCTGTTTTAGGCTGGAAAGCTAGGTTTCCAATAGGAAGTAGAGTTGAAGCTGTGAGAGTCAAAACGGTGGCACCATATAGCCATTTTTTCCCTGATTTCCAAGTACGAAAGCGAGTTGTTTTTACTTCATGACTGGTTGTATAACCTTTTTGATGCTTAGAACGATACATGCTTTATACCTCACTTTCTAGTTATTCATCTCTTACTGAATAGAATTTCTTTTTTTACTGAGAAAACATCTCATTTCTTTTTGTCTTGACCTCATTTTAACATTGCGCTTTTGTTTCATCAAGTAAAACGGAAGCAAGCTTTTTAATGTAATTAAAAACTTTCTTGCAATGTAATATTGTTTTTTTTAGAACTAAATTTAAATTATCCTCTGACTCTTTGTAAATCAATGGCTTGTAAACCACGTATTCTATAGACTTTAAAAATAAAATAAAAACCGTTCATTTAAAAGAACGGTTTTTATATGTCTTTTTCGAAAGTAATCTTTTCGTAATGTTACTTTAGCTATATTTTTTTAGATAATTATTTTTTATAAGTACATTATGATTTTAGTGCTATTATTATTTGTATTAAATTTTTGCTTTAATAAATATTTAAATAAAAAGTTCATTTTTCAGAACGATTTTCTCTTAGTATTCTTTTATCATACTGTAGCTTTAAGGTTTTTCGAAAATCTTCTGCTCCTATTTTTTTTAGAAACTTTAGTGTTTCCTGAAGCTGCATTTTCCCCTGTTTTTTATCCGTATAATAATAACAATAAAAAGATTCAGCAAAATTTATAATGACATGACTCATCACATCACCAGGCATAAAAAATTGTTTGGAAATCATCAGAATTTCTTGAGCCTTTTCCTTTTTTTCGCTATCAATAAATTTAAAAATTATTTTATAAAAAAAACGATAGATCAGTACACGATAATAGAGATTATTTTCATAGTAGGCTTTATCATAGCGGAAGTCCTCTATGATATTATCAATTATGGAATTGTCGAGCTTATCTCCTATATTTGCCAGAATAGAAAGCTCGAAAAATCCCCAAAATTGAACTCCTCTTAGATAAAATTCTATTTCGTTAAGCTCCTCAATAGTCAACCGTCGGTATAGTCCTCTTGCAGAAAATGCGATTAACTTTTGCTCGTTTGAGCCTTCTTTATTGATTTCGTATATATATTGAAGTTGTTTAATATTTCTTTGATAATAAGCATGCTCAATTTCATCAAAAATCGAAATATAATTATCCTGCTCGCCATTATTAATCATTAAACTATAGTCTAATGGAGAAACATTCATTTTTTGAAGTGCAAAATCAAGTCGGTCAAAAGAGAGCATGCTTTTACCATTTTCAAAATTGGAGAGGGTTGACTTTGCAATCCCCAGTTCTTCAAAGGCTGAAAGCGAAAACCCATGTTGAATTCTAAGGTCATGGAAGGCTTTCCCGTATTTAAAATATACCATTTAATCTTCTTTCAATTAAATTAATTTTTTTAATAGTATATTTCAAATTTAAAATTTTTTCAATTATTTTGCATAAAAAAAAACACTGATAAAATCAGTGAATTTTTTTATTTACGTTTACGTGCAATCAAATGAACTGGTGTTCCTTCAAAAACAAAGGCTTTACGGATTTGATTTTCAAGGAAACGAAGATATGAGAAGTGCATGAGTTCTTCTTCATTGACAAAAACAACAAAAGTTGGTGGTTTAATCGCTACTTGTGTTGCATAGAAAATCTTCAAACGTTTTCCTTTGTCCGTCGGAGTTGGATTAATCGCTACAGCATCCATAATGACATCATTCAAAACAGAACTTGAAATACGTAAGTTTTGTGCATGATGAATTTCTTTAATCATATCTGGGAGTTTATTCAGACGTTGTCCTGTCTTAGCAGATACATAAACGATTGGTGCATAATCAAGGAATTTGAACTTTGTCCGAATTTCTAATTCAAAGTTTTTCATTGTATCGTTATCTTTTTCAAGGGTATCCCATTTATTGACAACAATCAAAATTCCTTTACCAGCTTCGTGAGCAAATCCAGCGATACGCATATCATATTCGCGAATTCCTTCCTCAGCGTTAATCACCATCAAAACGATATCTGAACGGTCAATGGCACGCATGGCACGCATGACTGAGTATTTTTCAGTATTTTCGTAAATTTTTCCTGATTTACGCATTCCGGCGGTATCAATCATGACAAATTCTTGGTCTTCAGAATCGACAAAGTGTGTGTCAATCGCATCACGAGTTGTTCCTGCAATTGGACTTGCAATTACGCGGTCTTCGCCAAGAATAGCATTAATAAGAGATGATTTCCCAACGTTTGGGCGGCCAATCAAGCTGAACTTGATGACATTCTCATTTTCTTCTTCAATTTCATTAGGAAGATTTTGAACGATTGCATCAAGGACATCCCCTGTCCCAATCCCGTGAACGGCTGAAACAGGATAAGGATCGCCAAGTCCAAGTGAGTAGAAATCAAAGATTTCCATTCGACGTTCTGGGTTATCGACTTTATTGACAACAAGAATAACTGGTTTGTCTGTACGATAAAGAATATTAGCAACGGCTTCATCGGCATCTGTAATACCTGTTTCTCCGTCAACAACAGCGATGATAACATCTGCTTCGGTCATGGCAATTTCAGCTTGCGCACGAATTTCAGTCATGAAAGGTTCGTCTGAAAGTTCAATCCCACCTGTATCGATGATATTGAATTTACGGGTTAACCATTCTCCTGTGGCATAGATACGGTCACGAGTTACACCTGGAATGTCTTCGACAATTGAGATGCGTTCTCCTGCAATACGGTTGAATATCGTTGATTTTCCGACATTTGGACGGCCAACGATGGCTACTGTAGGTAAGCTCATATTTTTATTTCTTTCTTTGTTTACTTATTGAATAAAAAATTATAATAGTGAAGAAGTTTGTAATCCATAGACTATATAATTTTAGATTTGGGTTTCGAGGTTCATTTTAGATAATTTCAATGCCAAACAGGCTAGTAAAAAATGGGGCTTGGCTAAGACTTATCTTCATATTTTTAGCGAGTTGAGGTGTAACTTCCATGCGTTCAAATTGATTCGTAGAAAAATCAATTCCTGCAAGTGCTGTTTCCCAAAAATTTGCTGCTTCTAATTGATTTTTTAAAAGCTCCACATTCTTAAAATTACAGGCAGTAAAGAAGGTTTCTCTAGCTTCATTTTCTAAAAAGCGGACTGACTTTAAGGTAGAACCTGAAAAATTTGCATAAGTCATTAGATTTTCTGTAAACTGAAGGTCTTGTAAGTGACTTTCAGTAAAATCAGTTCCTAGCAATTTGCAGGATTTAAAGATTGAGCGATAAATGCCAATTTTATTGAAGTTTAAATTGGAAAAATCACATTTTTCAAAAAGGCAATCTGTAAATTCACTGATCGTATTGTCAGTAAATTCAAAGGTTGTGTTTTTGAAAGAACAACCTGAAAAAATAGTTCTTTGATTGATTGTCAAAGTTTTATCTATAAATTCTGCTTGATAAATTTCTCCATCAATAAAATCTTGACTTGTGGCTACTTGATAGGTGGCTGGAAGTTTTGGTTCTAAGATTTTCTTTAATTTCACAGTAATTTTTTCGCCTTTAAATTTTCTGTTGAAGCTGAAATTTCTGGTTGGCCCCACTGGTCAACAATCCGTTCAGACCATTTGTTTAAGCGTCTATTTCCAGCATATTCTTCTTGAACTTGGTCATATTTTTCAATGGTTTCAGACGTTTGCTCAACATATTTTTCTTTAAAAGCTGTTGCTTCCAAAGGAAGACGTGGTTTTACTTTGTTCAAACGTGCGGCTTTACCGAGTGCAATGCCAAAAATAGGATAAGTATAATCTGGCAAGTTCAAGACTTTAGAAATTTCTGAGGATTGGTCCCGAATTAAGCCAACCATCACCCCGTTGTAGCCTAAAGATTCCGCTGCAAGAAGCGCATTTTGTCCAGCTGTTGCGGCATCAACTGATGTAATCAATAAGCTTTCAATTCCTTGCGGTTGGAAATTGCCTTGATGCAATTCGACTGCCTTTTGAGCACGATTTAAATCGCCAACAAAAACTAAATATGCTGCACAATTTTTGATTGATTTTTGTGGTTGAAATTCATAAATCGCATCTTTTTGAGCTTGTGATTCTACAACAATCACAGAATATGATTGGAAATTTTTCCATGTTGATGCCATTTGAGCAGCTTTTAAGATTTTTTCCAAATCTTTAGGCTCAATTGCTTCTTCTGTAAAATTTCTGACCGAAGTGTGATTCATCATTAAATCAATCGTTTCATTTGTTTCAGTCATGACGTCTATTCGTCCCCTCTAATCGCATTTCTTCTGCCAAATATTTCACGCGTTCCATAACACGTTTTGCTGGCCAAATTTCATCAGCTCGCTTGGTTTCGGCTAAATGCTGTTCTAATTCTTCCATTCTTAAATTTGAAGTGAAGAAAGTCGGGAGATTTTCTTGCATGCGATGTTGTAAAATGACTTGTAAAATACTGTCACGAACCCAAGCGTTGTTTTGCTCTGCCCCAATATCATCCAAAACTAAAACTTGGCTGGCTTTTATTTCATTGACCCAGACTTTGGCATTGTCAAAATCTAAATCAGAAATGAAAGTGGGATAATGAAGTAAAGTTGTTGAAATTCCTTTTTTGGCTAATTCGTTTGCCATTGCCGCAAGCATGAAAGATTTCCCAACACCAAAATCTCCATAAAGATAAAGTCCTTTTTTCTTGGGAAAATTAGTAATAAAATCAACTAGGGCTTGGTATGGTTTGATTCTTTGAACATCATCAAGGGCAATATCTGCCAAAGTGACTTGTTTTAAATCTTTTGGAAGTCCAATAATATTCACACGTCGCAAAAGGTTTTGAGCTGCTTGTTGCTGCGCCAATTCATTTGTCGTTTGATATGAAACATCAGCATAGCCGTGATTCATGATTAAAACAGGTTCATAACCATCAGCTGCCCGTTTTTCACCTTTTTCAAATTTTTCATGCTCACGAACGTATTCATAAAACTTGGAGTAAGAGCGTTGAATTTCGTCAGAAGTCATTTGATGTTGGGCAATAAAAGCTTGCACATCAGCATTTTTTAATACTTCTGCGACTAATTTTTCAAAATTTTCACGGATGTCTTGACGTTTTCCTAAGATGTCTCCGATAGATTCCATTAATTTTGCTCTCCTTTCAGTTTTTTGAGAGAGTCAAGCCTTATTTTCTCAAGTTTTGCAAGTTCTTCTTGGCTTGTCTTATTTTCATAATCTGGATTTGACCATTTTGGTGCTTCTTTTTTGATTTTCATTGGTCTTTTTTCAGCTCCAGCTTTTGCTTTAGCAGCAGCTAATTCTTCTCGTTCCAAAATTCGTTTTACCGCTGTTTCAGCTGTAAATACTTCATTTCTCATCCAGTCGTTGGCTAATGCATTTACAAAATTTGGATTTAACGACGCATTTTTTTGCTGTACTAAAACATAGTGAATCAAAATATTTTGGACTTCTGCTGGCAAATTTTGGCGACTTAAATTAGTTAAAAGCTTATGTTCTTCCGAACTGACAAAGCCTCCAGCTTGCGCTTTTATCTGTCGGATGAAATCATCTGGTTCATGAGATTTACTGATGACAATCAAATCGGCAAATGCTTTAGGAAAAGCTGAAAGTGCTGGTTGCGGTTGGCTAGCTCCTGAAAGACTTCTCATCAAATTATTCATGTTCAAAGTTTTATCAGCATTGGCTGTTTTTTCTGCTTGCTTGAATAATTCGTACCAATTGAGTTCAAATTTTTCTGCTAGTGAATAGAGCGTTAAGGAGTCTTGATTTTCATTGTTTAAATGATAGCCTTGACGTTCCATAATACTTTTAAAGGCCCCCATATCAAAACGTTCATTTGTATTTGAAGGGTTTTGTTGAGCTTGTGAGTCAAAACTAACTTTATAAACTTCATGAAATTTCTTGGAAATTTCTTTTCCTTTTGGTTCCATTCTTTTAGCTAAAGCAGCTACTCGATTTTCACCAATTCTTGAAATCAAAAGTTGTCTATAAAAATCATCTGCAAGGAAATTTTCAAAATTTAGCGGACTTTTTACTTCAAAATAAAGACTGGTATGATCATCATAAACACGAACTAATGATAAGCCAGATAATTTATCTAATGCTTCAATAAAAGGATTGAGGCCGAGATTTAGATATTCCAAAAAGTGAGAAATTCTTCCAGTAGAGAAGCTTAGCATTAACTGATAAAGCGCAAAGGCATCCGTGCCAATGATTGGTAAATAGAGCAGACGAAAAGCCTCAGCGTCAAAGCTGGTCTTTCCTCGATTAAGCATTGTAAATGAATCTCCCGCTCTCATTTTTTTCCTCACTTTTTACTGACAGAAAGTTCAGCGAGCTGATCTTTCTTTTATTTGCCGATAAAATGCTCCTTATTCAGTCACTTTTTACTGACGGATTTATTTTTTGGTAATATTTTTAAGGAGCTCTTCTAATTCACTGACATCTTTGAATGAACGATAGACGCTGGCAAATCTGATATAGGTGATATCATCCAATTCAGCTAATTCTTGCATCACAAATTCACCAATAACATCTGATTCAACTTCATTACTGTCTAGTTGACGAATTTTTCTTTCAACATTTGCAACTGTTGTTTCAATATCTTCACTTGATACTGGGCGTTTGTATGCTGAACGAACTAAACCACGAACAATTTTTTCACGATTAAAGGGTTCACGTTTGTCATCTTTTTTGATGACTAAAAGGGGCATTTCTTCGATACGTTCAAAGGTTGTGAAGCGAAAACCACATGATTCACAAACACGACGACGGCGAATAGCATCTTCGGCTTGTCTTGAATCAACAACTTTTGATTCTTCAGAAGAACACTTTGGACATCTCATTTTATTCTCCTTAATAGATAATAAATTCTTATTAATTTTACTGACAGAAAATTGGTTTAGACTTTCTTATTCTGTCAGTAATTTTTTTCATTAGTTTTAATGACAGAAAGCAACTTATTTACTTCTTAGGCAAAAATTTTGCTTCTAATCGATAAATTACTTGACCTTTCTGTGAGAATTTTTGCTCATACTCGGTCATTACATTTTGAGGTGCAAATTCTTCGTCTTGGTGTAAATCTAACCAAACTTTTTTAAGTTCCATGCCATAGTTAGCTAAAGAAACTAAAGAATATTCAAACAATCCACGATTGTCAGTTTTGAAATGAATTTCACCTTCAGGACGTAAAATCTTTTCATAAGTTGCAAGAAAAGATTTATAAGTCAAACGACGTTTTTCATGACGTCCTTTTGGCCAAGGGTCAGAAAAGTTCAAATAGACTTGGTCAATTTCACCATCAGCAAAATATTCACTCAAAGCAGCTCCATCAACAAGCATCATTTGTACGTTTGGCAAATCTGCTTCAATTGCTTTATCTAAAGCATAAGATAAAACTGATAATTGCATATCAATTGCAATGTAATTTATTTCTGGATGAAGAGCTGCCATTCCTGTGATGAAAGCTCCTTTTCCACAACCCACTTCAATATGAATCGGATGATCATTTCCAAAACGCTCTGACCAACGTCCTTTAAAGTCCGCTGGATTTTCAACTACGATATGTGCGTTTTCAGCAAGCATTTCGCCTGCCCCTTTACGATTTCTGACGCGCAATTTTTACCTCAATTTTTTAATTTTTGATAGAAAATCAGCAAAAGTGATCTTCTATTTCTTTATTTTTATTATTCAATTATAAGCCAAAAAATAGGAAGGTCCAAACCCTAGCCTATTTTTACTAAAATAATTCACAAAATTTACGAA
This sequence comes from Lactococcus sp. S64, assembly GCF_016516525.1. Taxonomy (NCBI): domain Bacteria; kingdom Bacillati; phylum Bacillota; class Bacilli; order Lactobacillales; family Streptococcaceae; genus Lactococcus; species Lactococcus sp. S64. The sequence goes on from NZ_JACVUQ010000002.1 coordinate 98,562, forward strand.
GTCCCAAGATTTCTTGATTCACTTCTTTCATTTTTCCTCTAGAAAGATATTCAGAGATTTGGCGAAGAAAAGAAAGTTTTCCATACCAAGCCACTTTATCCATAATATCTGAACGAGGTCTAACACCAGATGTCATCAACCACAAAGACCAGTTATTTGGTTTAATATAATGTGATAAAACATGTGCCATATCAACCATTGAATCTGATAAAAAGACGGTATCCCAATCTACTAAATAAATTTTTCCTGAATTATCATCCACTAACCAATTTTTATGATTGACATCGCCATGAACGACTACGACCTCTTCATTTTTGATTTCGGGAACTTGTTGACGCATTTCTTCAATGATTCCTGACAAAAAATGATTTGTTCGTAAAGCCTCAGTATTTTGGACACAATCCTCTAATAATTGTTCAGGAAGAATAATTTGACTTCCCAACTTCTTATAAGATTCAACCAATTTTTTTGAGTCATGCAAATGTGCTAAAATATGATTAATTTGGCGGTCTTCCATATCCTCAGGACTTAGTGTATGACCGTCAATCCAAGGTTGAGCAGATAAGGTATCGCCTTCAGCCGTACGTTTTGTCCATAAGACTTTTGGCGTGATTCCCTCAAGATAAATACTCGGCAAAAATGGACTGCCGTTTTTTTTAATAAAAACGCGTTCCTGATCACTTTTCCCAAAAAATGCATTGCCAGAGCCACCTTTAACAGGCGTCATATCCCAATCGGCTTTCATCATCCTTATCTCCTCCTTTCCTTTAAAAATCTATTAATCATTATTTGAACCATTTACTTTATTCCTCAAACTTATGCGTTTGGATAGTGAATTAAAATAGTTTGAGTCAAAATGTCAGCATATTGATATGACTCAGTTGTTTTAGGACCACGAGCCGGAATATTTTCAATAATGAAATGTGTTGCATAGGCTTCAATCAAGTTCACTTTATGACGATTTTCGCGTTTACGACCAAATTGTGAAGTAATTTCAATCGTTTCACCCAAGTGTGCTTGAACTTTTTCACGAATGTCAACGATTTTTCCTATTTCTTGATTTTGGTTATCCATTTTTTCCTCCAAATAAGACGTAAAAGTCGGATTTCTCCGAACGCTTACCTTATAAATCTAATTTTATCCTTGATTATATCTCTCTTTTTTGATTAAAAGAATCAAATTTTATAATGTATTCTTTATCGTTCATTTTTATTAATAAAGAGAATTAGACAATTACTCATATTATAACACGAATTAGTCAAAAAAATCTAGTCGCCATATCGGTTATCAATACTTGCGAATTTATTATGCTCTTTAATAAAGAGTAATTCGACTGTTCCACGGCTTCCTGAACGGTTTTTTTCAATAATAACTTCAACTTTATTATCTTCCAGAATCTCTTCACCGTCTTCATCTTCACCAGTTCCACGTTCATAATAGTCATCTCGATAAAGAAATGCGACAATATCGGCATCTTGCTCGATTGACCCAGATTCACGGATATCAGACAAAACTGGTCGTTTATCTTGACGTTGTTCCACTCCACGTGAGAGCTGTGAAAGGGCAATAACAGGAACTTTTAATTCTTTAGCTAAAATTTTTAACTGACGAGAAATTTCAGAAACTTCTTGTTGACGATTTTCTCGACCAGTTCCAGAAATCAATTGTAAGTAGTCAATAACAATCAAACCAAGATTTCCTGTTTCTTGGGCTAATTTTCTTGAACGCGCCCGAATTTCAGAAATCTTTATCCCTGGTGTGTCATCAATATAAATACTTGCTCTTGATAAAGTCCCTGTTGCCATGAAATAATCATTCCATTCTTGGTCATTTAATTGTCCAGTACGTAAGCTGTGTGAATCAATTGAACCTTCGGCAGCAATCATCCGGCTGACAAGACTTTCTGCCCCCATTTCAAGAGAGAAAATTGCAACGGTCCGGTCTTGCTTTGTCCCAATATTTTGAGCAATATTTAAGGCAAAAGCTGTTTTACCAACCGCTGGACGAGCCGCAAGAATAATCAATTCTTCTTCATGAAGACCTGTTGTCATGTTATCTAAAGCGGGATAACCTGTTGCGATACCTGTAATATTAGACTTTTGTTGAGCTTTTTGCTCAAGGTCATCCATATGAATCGCTAGGACATCAGAAATTTTCTTAAAGCCATTTGTATTACGTCCTTGTTGGACGTCAATTAAACTTTTTTCTGCTTGAGCTAAAATATCGTCCGCTGGTGAATCTTGTTCATAAGCTTTTTCGACTGATTCAGTTAGACGATTTATCAGTTGACGGAGTAATGATTTTTCAGCAACAATCTTGGCATAATAGGCCGCATTTGCTGCGGTGGGGGTTGCGGTGGCAAGTTCTGCAATATAAGCAATCCCCCCAATTGCCTCCAGCTCCCCTTGATTTTCAAGATGTGAACGAATGGTTAAGACGTCAATTGCTTCACGAGCATCAGATAATTTTTCCATTGTCCGAAAAATTATCTTGTGAGCATTTTTATAGAAGTCATCTGAACTTAAAAATTCTTTAATTTCGACTAAGCGTTCGCTATCTAAAAAAACAGCCCCAAGAACGGCCTGCTCAGCAGCTAGGTCTTGAGGCGGGGCTTTTATTAAATCAATTTCGGGCATTTAGTTTAGGCCTCGCTAATTTTGACTTTAACCACGGCTGTCACATCACGGTGAAGTTTAACTGGTACATCTTTTGTTCCCAAAGCTTGAATTTTGTTAATCAATTGAATTTTGCGTTTATCTAACTTGAGATTAAATTGACTTTTAAGGGCTTTTGCGATATCTGCTTTATCTACAGCACCAAAAGTGTGACCTGTTTGTCCAACTTTCATTTTGATTTCAACAACAGTGTCTTCTTTTTCAAGAACTTCTTTAAGGGCTTTTGCTTCTGCTAAAAGTTCTGCTTCTTCTTTTTCCTTAGCTTTGGCTTGACCTTTCACTTCAGAAAGAGCAGCTGCTGTAGCAACTTTTGCCAAATTTTTCTTAATTAAAAAGTTTTGAGCATAACCTGTTGGTACTTCTTTAATTTGACCTTTTTTTCCTTGTCCTTTAACGTCTTCTAAGAATACAACTTTCATTTTTCGTTTTCTCTTTCTTTTAGTATTTCAATTAAATCTTCTTGCACTTCATCGATATATTTTTCATATATTTGGGTTGCAGCATTATTAAAATGTCCACCCCCACCCATTTGCTCCATAATCGTTTGAACATTAAAACCATTTCGAGAACGAGCAGAAATAGAAATATAGCCATTAGTATGTTGTGTAATTGCAAATGCAGCAGTAATCCCTGCCATATCTAGGAGAGTGTCAGCAGCTTTTGCTGTTGCTATATTATCATATTTTTGATGTTTAAGTCCAACTCCTAAAGCAATTCCTGGTAAAACCATTTTTGCATTAAGAACAATTTCATTGGCCTTCTTATATTTATCAAAGTCAGTAGCCATAATCATTTTAATTAAATCGTTATCAGCTCCACGAGAGCGTAGATAAGCTGCTGCTTCAAATGTTCTTTCGGTCGTTGTTTTTGTAAAGTTTTTAGTGTCTAATTCAATACCCGCAAGAACAATACTAGCTTCAATGGTTGACATTTTTCTTTGATTGTTATCATGGAATTGAAGAATTTCGACAGTTAATTCACTAGCAGAGCTTGCTGATGATTCAATATATGACAAAAGTGCATGTTCTGGAAAATCATCATCACGTCTGTGGTGGTCAATGACTACTAATTTCTCAAATGATTTATAGAATTCAAGATTTAAGGTTTGACTTGTTTTTGAATGGTCAACCATGATAAGTAATGAATCTTTTTTCTTCAGTTTTTGGGCAGTTTCTAACTGGACAATATGCGTAAAACCATCAGAAGACTCATTCATTTTATTAATTGCACGCTCAACATCTGGCAATAACTGTTCAGGATCATAAACGACAAAGGCTTCTTTTCCAGACATATTAGCAAATGCCTTCATAGCCACCGCTGCTCCAAGCGCATCCATATCTGTAAAGCGATGTCCTACAATAAAGACATCTTCTGCTTCGGCAATAATTGTCCGAAGTGCTGTTGAAATGGCCCGTGCTCTTGTTCTGCTTTTTTGCGTTCTACTTTCGGAATTACCGCCGAAATAAACAGGACGAGCTTGAGGAGTATTTTCTCTCAGTACAACTTGATCTCCACCACGGACTTGGGCTAATTCAAGATTATTTAGAGCAACTTTACCAATAACTGGAAAATCATTCCAACCATAAGCCACACCAACTGAAAGAGTCAAAGGAATTTCTTTTTGAGATGAAAGTTCTCTAAATTCTTTTAGAACAGAAAATTTATCGTTAATCATTTTTTCAAGAATACGATAATCACAGAAAAAATAATGGCGACTGCTATTAATACGGCGAAGATAAACTCCGTATTTGTCAGCAAATTCTTCTAAAAATGAAGCGATAAAACTATTAATAGCTGTTCGACCACTGTCAGTAATTAAATCTGTAGCATCATCATAATTGTCAACAGAAATCGCACCAATAACCGCACGACTGTCATTAAATTCTGATTTAAAAGCAACTTCTTTTGTGGCATCAATTAAATAAATAAGATTCTTATCAGAATCAAGTTCTGCGACATATTTTTGCTTACCAAGGGTGATATACTGGTCATCGCTCGCATTTTTCAATATCTTTTTAATATCGTCACGATTGATAACTTTGTCATTTCCCTTAAAAATCATATCAATGAATGGATTAAACCATTCAGGTTCAAAGGTTTCACTATTAAAACGGATGACCCCAATTGGCATATTATCCAAGGTAGCATTGAGCGAATTTTCTGCTTCATCATTAATTTTACGAATAAAATCTTGACGACGCAATTGATAGTTTTGAGTTTGTGATAGTAAAATGAGTGTAATCGCTATGTTCAAAATCAACAAATAAATCCAAATTGACCAACGTGTTGCTGAAACATGAACAACAACAGTCTCAATGATTTGAACAATAACCATTATGATAATAATAGCAAGCGGTGAAAACCGACGGACAAAATTCATAATATTACTCCTATATTCCTCTATTTTAACATAGGACAGAAAAAACTTAAAGAATCACCGATTTGTCAGTGATTTTTTCTTTTAAAATGTTTATTAAGCCTTTATCATCTTTAGTGATGATTCTGTCAGTAATTTTTGAATAGCTGTCAGTGAATCTACCTTTAAGTCAGCCTTCTCTTGATTCATGCCAAAGCCTTTGTCTTCAATTGCCCAAACGGTCGCACCAGCTGCTTCTCCAGCTTGAATTCCTTTTTCAGAATCCTCAATAATTAATGTTTCAGAAGGTGTTACACCCAATTTCTTCATTGTTGATTGATAAATTTCTGGATTTGGTTTCGTTTGTTTAAAGTCATTTCCTGAAACCACTACTTCAAAATAAGAACTCAATTGATGTATATCTAACATTTGTTTGATATCAAACATTGACGAACTTGAAGCAAGTGCAATTTTTACTTCTTTATGACGCAAAAATTCTAAAATATCAGGCACATCAGAAAATAAAAGTTCTGCATAAGGCATCGGATGATTTTCTTTGAATTGCTCATAGTCTTCTTGCAATTCACTCGCTTTTTCTTCATCAAAAGACCCTTGCAAAATTCGTGGCCAAATATCTTTCATATTTCCACCAATAAAATCGCTAGGCGTCAAGTGGCTAATAGAAATCCCATGACCGCCAAAAAATTCTTCTCTTCTTTGTAAATAATAACGTTCGGTGTCAACAAGAACACCATCCATATCAAAAATCACTGCTTTAAATTTCATAGAACCATTATAGCACAGTATCTAAGCATGGTTCAATAGACTTCATTATAAAAGTATTTTTATTTTACACAGAAATTAGTTGACAAGACAACTAATTTGATATATATTATATTCGACGGAGGAATTTATGGAAGACAATCAATATGAATATCAAGGAATCCAATTTATTGGGAAGCTTTCTTCTGAAATTTATAGAAGAGGTTATATTTATTTCACAAAACGCTTAGTGCCTTTTGACATCAATTATATTCAATTGCTTTGTTTGATTTCTTTATATATCAAAGACAATCAAAGCCAAGAGCAAATTACTGATGATTTAAGTATCGATAAATCTAGTGTTCATCGAGCAATTAAAGGCCTGATTGAAAAAGAATACGTTAGCAGAGTGCGCGATGAAAAAGATAAACGTGTTTATCGTGTCTCATTGACTCAAAAAGCAAGAGACATCCAAACTCAAATTGAAGAAATGACAAAAGAGAGAGAATACTTGCTATCAGAGGGAATTGATCCCCAAGAAAAAGCAATTGCATTTAAAGTATTGAATCAAATGACTCAAAATGCAAATCAAATTTATGAAGAGGAAAAGAAGAAAAATGACAAATAATTTAAAAAGAGCGGTTGTATTAGGCGGTGGCGGACATTTTGGTATCGCTTGGGAACTTGGATATCTTAGAGGTCTAGAAGAAGCTGGGCTGCCCATTAGAGAGGCCGATATTTTTGTTGGAACTTCTGCTGGTTCACAAGCAAGCGTAATTGTTAGCTCAGATAAAGATTGGGATTTAATCTGGAAGGAACAGATTGAAAAAGAGATTAGTGAAATCACTCCCATCTCCGATGAAAAAATGGGAGAGCTTTTCAAAACATTTGAAAACATTGCTAAAAATTCTCATTCAGCCAAAGAATGGATTGTGGCGGAAGCTGAAATTTCTAAGAAAACCCAACCTTTTATCTCTAAGGAGGAACGATTAGCTATGCTTAAAGAACGTTATGGTTCAGGTCAAGCCCGCTGGAACAGCAAATTACGAATCGTTGCAACCAGTATTGAGGATATTGAGCGTCAAGTTTTTGATGAAAATTCAAATGTTGATATTCTAGTGGCTTTACAAGCAAGTGGAGCCCTTCAAGGCGTCTGGCCTTCAGTTGAAATCAATGGAAAACATTTTTTTGATGGTGGTTCTTTTTCAATGGAAAATCCAGATGTCGTTGTTGATGCCGACAAGATGCTTGTTCTTTCAACTGGACTGCCTGTCGATGTTCCATATAAATTAGAAGATTTACTCGCTCAATTAGAGAAAAAAGGGACAGAAACCAGCCTGGTTCTTCCCTCTGAAAAAACAATGAATATCTTAAAAGATTTTAACTATAATACGGTGGAAGCAAAAATTCGTCCCTTTGTTGCTCAAGCAGGTCGTGAACAAGGACAAGCTGAGGCTGCTCTGATAAAAGAACGCTGGTTATAATTCATTTCTTTTGAAGACACTAACTTTCAAATTGTCTCTTAACAAATTAAAACATACATTAACTACTTTTAATGTATGTTTTTTAAGTATTATCATCAAAATAATTATTTATTGAATACTGCAGAAAGAAAATAGGCTATAAATGAGTTATTTATTGAAAATTATCTGAAAATTAGCTATAATAAATCAATTTATAATTTAATTTAATTTAATCTTGAAGGAAGGTAATATTTAGTGAAAGTTGCAAAATTTGGAGGTTCGTCTCTCGCATCAGCTTCGCAAATCAAAAAAGTTTTTGATATTGTTCAAGCCGATAAACAAAGAAAATTTATTGTGGTTTCTGCACCAGGCAAACGTTCGGGGGCTGATACTAAAGTTACCGATGCTTTGATTGCTTATTATAAAGCTTATAAATCAGCTGATGAAAAAGGAATTCACTATTATCAGAATTGGATTATTGAAAGATTTCGAGAAATCTATGATGAACTTGGCTTAAAAAGTCCAGTCATTAATCAAATCGCAGAAAATATCAACTATTTAGCCCAGTTAGATTTAGATAATGTTTTTACTTATGATACTTTTTTAGCCGCTGGTGAAAATAATAATGCTAAATTAGTCGCAGATTTTTTCAATCATTCTGGCTTACCAAGTCGCTATGTTCATCCATCAGATGCTGGAATTATGGTTTCATCTGATCCTGGAAATGCTCGATTGCTTGGTGGAGCTTATGAACATATTAAATATCTTAATGAACTTGAAGAAACATTAATCATCCCTGGTTTTTTTGGAATCACAAAAGAGGGGGAGGTTTGCACTTTTTCCCGTGGCGGTTCTGATATTACTGGCTCAATTATTGCTGCTGGTGTGCGAGCTGAACTCTATGAAAACTTTACTGATGTGAATGGAATTTTCGCTGCTCACCCTGGCATCGTTAAGAATCCAGCTTATATCTCTGAATTAACTTACCGTGAAATGCGAGAACTTGCTTATTCTGGTTTTTCTGTTTTACATGACGAAGCACTCGTTCCTGCCTATCGTGCCCATGTTCCTTTGGTCATCAAGAATACAAATAACCCTGATCATCCCGGAACAAAAATTGTTGTTCAAAGAGAGACTAAAGGCTCACCTGTCGTTGGAATTGCTTCATCTAGTGCCTTCTCTTCTCTTTATGTCAGTAAATATCTGATGAACCGTGAAGTTGGATTCGGCCGAAAAGTCCTTTCTGTATTGGAAAATTTAGGAGTTCGTTTTGAGCATATGCCAACTGGTATTGATGACATGTCTATCATTATTCGCAGCCGCTATCTAACTCAACCTGTTTCAAAAGCCCTTATTTCTAATCTTACAGAATCGCTCCATCCGGATGAAGTCTATATTGACCGTGATTTCTCTATTATCACCATTGTTGGTGAAGATATGAAAGAACACGTTGGGGTTACCGCTAGAGCAACGGCAGCACTTTCTAAACAGGGCATTTCAATCGCTATGCTTTCGCAAGGTTCAAGCGAAGTTTCCGTCATGTTTATTGTCAAAGAAAAATACGAAAAAGAAGCTCTAAAAGCGATTTATTCAGCCTTTTTTGACTAAAATATGTTAATAAAAAACAGCTCTAAGAGCTGTTTTTTATTCTTCTATTTTTTCGACTTTTTCAAGTGTCTCATTGGAATTACCACGACTGCTAAAATTATTTAATAAGTCAGGGACGTCAATTCCCATTGTTCCTAAGACATCAAGGCCTTGTTTAAGGCTTTCTTGTGACATTCCGAGAATTTTTGACGAGCCTTCTCCACCATAAATATTAATAGAATCAACAGCTTGAAGATTACTTGATACACTAGCAACAACTTCTGGCAGAATTTCAAGTGCCATGTTCAATTTAGCCGCATCATTCATTTTTTGCATTGCTTCGGCTTTTTTATCAATTGCTTCGGCTTCGGCAAGCCCTTTAAGGCGAATCGCTTCGGCTTCAGCTTTACCAGTTGCTTCAATAGCTGTAGCTTCGGCCATTGCTGTTACTTCACGTTGTTTAGCAGTGGCTTTGGCTGTAGCTTCAATAGCGGCTGCTTCAGCCTGTGCTCTCACTTCGCGTTCACGCGCATCGGCTTCGGCTTTAGCAATTTGTGCAGCCTTGGCAGCTTCAGCAGCTTTTACGACATTGGCTTCATTTTCTTGTGCTTTACGGAGAACTTCTTGGGTTTCTAAGTCAGTTTCTCTTTGCTTTTTAATCAATTCAACTTGCATTTCAGCTTCAGTTGTTTCTTTTTTAGAAATTGCTTCTTGAATCGCGTAAGCTTGGTCAGCAGAGGCTTGGGCTTGGTCAGCTTGAGCTTTTGCTTCAGCAGCAGCAATTGATTGTTCTTGCTCATAGTGAGCTAAACTGATTGCTTTTTCCTTTTGGGCATTGGCAACTTGAGTTGCGGCAAGTGCTTCAGCTTTTTGGGCATCTTGATCAGCCGCTGCTTTTTGAATACGTGTTTCCTTGTCGGCATTTGCAACAGCAATCGCTGCTTCTTGTTGAACACGCGCTACTTCTTTAGCACCTAATGCTTTGATGTAGTTTTGGTCATCACGAATGTCATTAATAACGAATGAAACGATTGAAAGTCCCATTTTTGAGAGGTCAGTCCCTGCTTGACCTTGAACTTCAGCTGAAAACTTATTACGGTCTTCGATTAGTTCAGATACTGTCATTGTTCCAACAATCGCCCGAAGATGTCCACGAAGCACTTGGTCAGCCATTGCGTCACGTTGTTCATCTCTTTTACCTAAAAATTGCTCAGCAGCTGTCGCAATATCTTGCAAAGTAGAACCTACTTTAATCATAGCTGTGGCTTCAACCGTTACTGGAATTTTATCTTTCGAGAGAACTTTTTCCGTTTTAATATCGATTGCAGCAGATTGTAAGCTGAGGTATCTCGCATTTTGGAAGATTGGTAAAACAAAGGTACCAGAACCACGAACCACTTTTAATCGATTCCCTTGTGAGTCTTTATTGACACCTTTTGAACCTAGGCCTGAACCATAAACGATAAGGGCCGCTTGAGGTCCTGATTTTTTGTAGTTTGCAGCGATAATTCCTAATAGAATTAAGATGATAACAATCACCACAATTGCCAAAATATAAAGTAGTGGCATAATGTCTCCTTTGTATAATAAATTTTTATTTATTTGAGCAATTTTTTAGGTTCTCTATTGCTAATAAATCGTTTGTTGATAAGGAAGAACGTAAGCAATTCCTGCCTTACTCTCAATAATCAGAACTTGTGCTCCTGATTCAATTTGCTCGATATTATCCTTATTTGGTAGATAAATTTTTGCAGGCATTGTTTTACGTGATTCATTGACAAAGGTCGTCATAACTTCGCCAGTCGCCTCTTTTGAACTGATGGCTGTTGTCAAAATTCCTGTCAATAAATCTTTTTCATCCGCATTATACTTTTGATCTGACATTTTGTTAAAAAATGCCATTCCTGGGAGTAATAAGATTGTTAAAAAGATGATGAGTACAATGATAATCAAAGTAATGATAATAAATAGCATCCCTTATTCTCCTTGAAAGCCTTTTGTTACGCTTTCTTAATATTATACCATTTTATGAAGAAGCTTATCAGTAAAAAATTGTTATTTTCTTATTTATTCTCATGTTTTTTAGCGGCTACTCTTTTTTGTCGTTCTAGTTCTTTTTTTATTTTTCCTTCTGGAGCAAATTTTTCTTCCCAATCTTCTGGTTTTAAGACTTTGTGTGTAATCGGGTCAAAGTGTGGACGTCCATCTGGAAAAATTTTCCCCATATTTGCTCGATGAACAGCATTGAAAATTTCATAAGGGTCAATTCCTGAAAGGACAAGCGAGCCATAAGTGAAATAGAGCAAATCAATCATAGCATCTACTTGGCCAGTCAAGCTGTCTTCATTATGCTCTTTTAAAGTCACTTTATTTGCTGCCTTATCGACGGCTTGATGTAAATTATTCACAAGTTCTGTAAATTTCTCTTGGTTACCGTCAGCAGAGGCGTAAAGAAATTCGACAATTTCTTCGACTTTGAAATCAGCCCGGAAACTTGCTTCTGTTGGTGAAAAGGCTTTAGGAATTTCTTGTGTTTTTCCGTCCATTAATCGGTGGAAATCTTTTACTTTATTGAAGTTTTGGTCTTTAGAAACAAAGTCTTTTTCAACAGAATAATGAATTAAGCCATAGTAAGCTAATGCTTTGGCGATTCCATCTTGATTATTGGTATCTGTAATATAAGTCGCAATCTTTTTCACTTCTGGTACAGCATTGCCCATCGCAATCCCATAACCAACTCCAGAAATCATCGTCAAATCATTTTCCGAATCGCCAAAACACATGACTTGGTCTAAAGTAAAGCCATAGTGTTCTCCTAATCTTTGAATTCCTGGTAATTTTCCTCCTGATTTTGAAATTAAGTCAACAGAATAAGGATTGCTTCGTGTCACCAGTAATTCTGGAAATGCCTCCTGTAGGCGAGCCGTTTCGTTTCTTGTTGCAACCATCATCGCCTGATAAATTACTTCTTCTTCATTATCAGCTAAATTTGAATTTTGCGGTAAGACTCTGCGAATAATGTGTTTAAAACTGTTTCTTGCCACCCCGGAAGTACCTGAGGGCAAAACGCCTGACAAAAAACTGGCTAAACGTGTCTCGCCAAATTTTAAAAGGCCAGAGCCATTTACACCGTGGGCTGTTCCCAAAGAGATGTCAGAATGGTTTTCAGTGGCATAATTTATCAGGTTTTTTAAGGATTTTTGTTCTAAAGGATTTTGGAAAATCACTTCTTTTGGTGTGAAAATATACTGACCGTTGTAACTTACAGCAAAGTCTAAATCTAAATCTTCTAATAATGGCATGACAAAAGCTGGGCCTCGCCCGGTGGCAATCCCGACAAAAATATCTTTTTGACGTAGCTCTTGTATTGCTTTACGAGTACTTGTTGCTACTCCTCGTGTTGAAGTAAACAGGGTTCCATCTAAATCAAAAAATACTGCTTTTATATCCATCTCTCAAATCTTTTCTAGCTTTGGCAAAGCTTTCATTTATTAACTAAATTATACAGTAATTTTAATTCTATTTCATTTATTAGTTATTTTTTTCTGGACTAAATTTTGATATAATGCTAATGCTGGCTTTTATTCGGAGTCTTTAAATTTAAATATTTAATTATTGTTTATTATAGATAGATAAGGAAATAATGATGAAAAAAATCTTAATTCTCCACACTGGTGGAACAATTTCGATGGCGGAAGATGAAAATGGTCATGTTTCCCCAAATGCAGTCAATCCAATGAATGCTGTGAGCATGCAGTTTGATGAAGTAAACTTAGTGACAGAGGATATTTTTAACTTACCTAGTCCACATGTCACTTTATCAGATATGTTGGTTTTGAAAAATCGAATCAAAACAGCTTTTATTGCTGAGGATTTTGATGGAGTGGTCATTACACATGGAACTGACACACTTGAAGAAACAGCTTTTTTCCTTGACACTACTCTTTCGCGTGGTAAACCAATTGTTTTAACTGGTGCCATGCGCTCAAGTAATGAATTAGGAACTGACGGAATTTATAATTTACTGACAGCTATTCGCGTCGCTGCTGACAGTAATTCAAGTGACCGTGGCGTACTTGTTGTTATGAATGACGAGATTCATTCTGCTCGTTATGTCACTAAAACACACACGACTAATGTTTCAACTTTTCAAACACCTACACATGGTCCTGTCGGTTTACTGACAAAAAATAAAATTATTTATTTCCATAAAGATAGTGAAAATCAACATTTAGATGTTGCAACTGTTCATGGAAAAGTGCCAATTGTCAAAGCATTTGCTGGGATGACTGGGGAAATTTTAGATTTACTCAATTTGGAACAACTAGACGGTCTTGTCATTGAAGCATTAGGTGCGGGAAATCTCCCACCTATTGCTAGTCAATCGCTTCAAAGATTACTAGATGCTAAGGTTCCTGTCGTTCTTGTTTCTCGTTGTTTTAACGGAATTGCTGAACCTGTCTATTCCTATCAAGGCGGTGGTTCACAACTTTATGAAGCAGGCGTGATGTTTGCTGATGAAGTCAATTCTCAAAAAGCGCGTATTAAATTGATTATTGCATTGAATGCTGGCTTGAAAGATTTATCAGAATTACGACCTTTCTTGGAGAATTAAAAAAAATTACTGACAAAAAAGAATCATCAGCTGACTGATGATTCTTTCTTTTACTGATTTAAAGCTCATTAATCAATCGCTACTGACAGAATTATCAGCTGACTGAGAAATTATTTTCGTCAGTAAATTTATTTTAAATTATCTTGTAATTCTTGCCAAATTTGTTGATTTTCTTCTAAAGAATAAGAATTAGCTCCGGAAGCTAGTGCATGGCCTCCGCCATCATGTCTTTTAGCAATTTCATTAATTGGCTTTACTTTTGAACGCATTCTTACTCGGAAATGTCCATCGGCTTGTTCCACAAATATTGCCCAAGATTCAATTCCTCGAATATTTCCTGGTGTAGAAACAATACTTGAAGTTTCTGCGTCACGTAAATCAAATTTTTTCAAAATTTCTTGAGTTAATAAAACACGTGCAGCTCCTTTTTCTGAAACTTCCATATTTTCATAAACAAATCCTTGTAAGCGAGCAACTTTCATATCAAATGACGACATTTCTCGTCCTAAAGCTGGACGGTCAAATGGAAATTCTGCTAATTTTGAAGCTACTTTTAAGGTATTCGGCGAAGTGGCTGGATACAAGAAACGTCCAGTATCTCCAATAATTCCCGCATAAAGGAGGCGGGCGGCTTCTGCATTCAATTTAAGACCTGTTTCAAAGGCAAAATCGGCAACAATTTCTGATGCTGAGCTACGTTCAGGCTCCACTAGCAACAAATCTCCATAAGCATCATCATTTGGATGGTGGTCAATTTTAATTAGAAAATCAGCATTTTTGTAGCGGTCATCGTCAATTCGTGGTGTATTTGCTGTGTCACAAACAATAGAAAGATATTTTTCATCTTCTCTAAGTTCAACCAAATCCATTTCAGCTAAATAGGTTAAGGTTGGTTCGTCATAACCAACTGCATAAATTCTTTTTTCGGGGAAATTTTCTCTCAGAATTGCTCGGAGTCCTGCTTGAGAACCAAGGGCGTCTGGGTCTGGATTTTTATGTCTGTGAATGAGAATAAGCTCATAGGCTTTTATTTTTTCTAAAATTTCGTTCATTTTTTCCTCTTTTATTTTTTATGTTAATTGTACATTGACTAGAACTTTAGCTACGATGTTATTGACATGATAAATTTCACAATCAACCATTGCACCAATTCGTGTTTCTCCAATCACCTTTGGATAAATCTCTAGCACATTGTCAATAGCGGCGGCTCCCATCATATGCATATTTAATGCTTCAATGATGATATTCCGTCGTCTTTTTTTGGCAAAAACACGTTGAACAACTTGCGTAATAAGTTCTGCAAAAACACCATTAGCAATTGTTCCCACGCTATTTATCATAAATGGTTCGACCGTCACGGTGTAGGCTGAGCCTTTTTCTACCAAAGAATTAGCAATATTATCACTGAAAGTGTGAGCCACCTGACTTTCTTCCTGTGCTTTTTGTAAGCTTTGGAGAAGGTCTGATTTAGTAATAATTCCTGCGTAAGTATAATTTTCGTAAACGACAGGCATCATATCATAGCCTTCATAAATCATCTTTTGTGAAACGCTCGCCACTGTCATACTCGCTCTTGCAACATTAGCTCTTGTCATTACTTTATTGAGCGGAGTATCGTTTTTCTTATTTGTAACATCCCGCATGGCAACTACACCCACAACAACATTGTAAGTGTTGACGACGGCAAAACGACTGTCATTCGTTTTTTTAACTAAATCTAAAAAATCTTTGACTGTATCTTCTTCCCGTAAGGTTGCCCTTTTTTGATGAAAGACATCTCCGACCGTAATAATATCTTTTTTGATGAGTTCATTGGCCAAAGCGTGACTGATACGATTGGCAACGGTAAAGGTATCATAGGATGTCCGTAAAAGAGGAATTCCTAATTGATTAGCATAGTTGACAACTTCTTGGTCCACGTCAAAGCCCCCAGTAACTAAAACAGCATTCTGCTCTCTGAGGGCTAGATTTTGAATCTCTTTTCGGTCACCAACGATAACTAGACCATTGGGCGAGAGGTAGCGCTTGAAGGATTCTCTTTGCATGGCTGAAATGACAAATTTGCTGAATTCGACTTCTAATCCAGCAAGCCCACCTAAAACATCAGCATTAGCTATTTCTGCAAGTTTACCAAAGGTTAATCGATTGGCTACTTTTTGTCCTTTAACTGCCACTCTAACGGTTCCAGAACGGTCATTTACGGCTACCAAACCTAGTATTTCTGCTTCTTTGATTGCGCGATATGCCGTTCCATCAGCGACTTTCATTCGATTGGCAATCCCACGTACACTGACTTGTTTACCAATTTCCAAACCTTCAATATAATTTAATATTTCTTCGTGCTTTGACATAAAACTTCAAATTTCCCCAATCTCTGAATTTTCTTGATAAATTTCATCGTCACTTTTTCCAAGTTCATATTGTTCAAAATCTCTAATTTTTTTGCTGTATTGATTCGTCCCTTTAAATTTTTTAACTAAGTGATAGCCTGATTTAAGGGCAACTTTTTTAGACGGAACATTTTCTTTATCAATCAATAAAATCAACTTTTTAAGTCCAAATTGTTCAAAAGAAAATTCTGTCAGTACTTTTAATGCTTCTGTCAGTAACCCTTGATTCCAATAATTTTGATTTAAAACATAACCAATTTCCGCAGACTGATTTTTATCAGAAATTTTCACAAAATGAATATCTCCAATCAGCCGATGTTCAGATTTCAACTCAATTGCCCATTTCCCTAAAGGACTTTTCATATAATCGTTAGCAATTGAAAAACGTGTTTCTGAAAGTGACAGATGCGGGGCAAAAACAAATTTTAGATTTTCAGGATTACCTGAATAGTCAAACATGTCCTCAGCGTCTTTTAAATCAAAGGGACGCAAAAGCAATCGCTTTGTTTCAATAATGCTAAACTCAGCTAATTTGACATAAATATTCATGGCACTCCTTTTTGAATGTTTTCATGATTTTAATTATATCATAGTTTTTAACACTAAATTTAATCATTAAGACCTGATAAAAATACAAGCCTATCTGTAAGTGCTAAAGCGCCAACAGCTACGCTTTGACGAAGCGAGTCTTCGCAACTACATCGCTGGCACGGCAGTGAAGATACGAACAATGAGCATTATATCAGAAAGTCTATGAAAAATGAATGAAGATTTGTAATTTTAGGGCTCATTATTCCTCTACTATGCTGAGCTATGTTATAATTTTTATGGTAGAAAAAATGAATTATATAAAAATCAATTTAAAATTAAATAACCCCTTAGCTTTCTGGGCAAACTTTTCAGAAAGTGAGCGTTTCTTTTGGTTTGACCCTCAAAAAGAAACTTTTGTTATTGGCTGTGAGCGTTTGAAAGCCATTGACCTTGAACATGATAAGTTTTCTGACTATCCCTATCTCTTTCATAGTCAGACTTTTTTTGATGACATTAAAGGAGAACTTTGGGAAAATTTCGGTGGCGAAACCATTGCTTTTAAACATTATTTCGTTGTCAATAAGGAAAATTCTTACACCCTCACTTGTGATAGCCCACGAGAAATTCCTGAAATCACTATTCCAAAACTTAAGCATCAACTCACTGAAAAAGCTTCTGATTTTTCGGCTTGGCAAGAACTTTTTTATGCCATTCAAAAAAATTTTGCTGACGGAAAGAGTCGAAAAATTGTCGCTTCAAGAGAACTTGAATTTACAAGTCAAACCTCTTTTGAACTCGAAAGTATCATCCAAAATTTATTAGATAATAATCCAAATGCTTTTATTTTTGCTTATCAAAAAGGAAAAAGAATTTTCCTTGGAGCATCGCCCGAAATTTTAGTTCAAAAAGAAAATGACCAACTCCTTAGTTATGCCTTAGCTGGAACTTTTCCAAAAACAATGGAAAATGCGGGGCAAAAATTGCTGACAGACCCCAAAAATCTTTTAGAGCATGATATTGTTGTCCAAAAAATAAAAAGAAATCTGCTTGAAAAAGCCGAGACAGTTAAGGTTGGAACAACCGAATTAATGGAGTTGAAAAATGTTTATCATCTTCGGACAATTTTAAGTGCTAAAAATTCTGAGCTTTCACTTATTGATTGGACAAAACAGCTTCACCCAACGCCTGCTCTTGGAGGAGAGCCTCGTCATGAGGCCCTCGAATTCCTCAGAAAGCATGAAAATCATGAGCGAGGACTATATGCTGCACCTCTTGGCTTAATTGACAGCAAAGGAAATGGCACAATGATTGTCGGGATTCGTTCGGCTTTGATTGTGGACAAGAAACTTTATGCTTATGCAGGGTGTGGAATTATCCCTTCTTCCGATGCTTTAGAAGAATTTAGAGAAACCAAGGTAAAATTAAAAACCATTTTAGAAGCTTTGTAACTTTTTAAAATATTTTACGATTTTAATTTTTAAATTAGAAATGGAGATAGTCATGACCAATGAATATTTAGCTCCCTTTGTTGATGAACTTTTCAATTTAGGGGTACGTGAAGCTGTTTTTAGTCCAGGTTCACGTTCAACGGCTTTAGCCATGCTCTTTGAGGAATACAAAAAATACGATACTTATGTCAACATTGATGAACGTTCGGCTGCTTTTTTTGCTCTGGGAATTGCTAAAGCGAAAAAACGTCCTGTTGTTTTAGTTTGTACTTCAGGTTCTGCTGCGGCTCATCATTTCCCAGCTGTCCTTGAAGCAAAAATGAGTCGAGTTCCCCTTATTATTTTAACGGCGGACAGACCGGCTGAGCTTCAATTCGTTGGAGCTCCTCAAACAGTCGACCAGACCAGATTTTTTGGAAATTTTGTTAATCATTTTGAAAATCTTGAAGCTCCACATATTCAAACCCAGTCTCAGACAGAAAACTTTTGGACCTATCCACGTAAAGTCGCACAACGAGCTGTCTTATCAGCTATTTCCCCTCTTTCGGGTCCTGTGCAAATCAATATTCCCTTGCGTGATCCTTTAGTTCCAGAATTAAAAAGTGAAAATTATGAAAAAGGACGTTCTAAACATGCCTTTAAATTCTATAAGGGACAAGCACAAGTAATACTTCCATTTGATGAAACATTGCTTTCTGGAAAAACATTAATTTTAGCCGGTGCCAATTTTGACAAAGATTATTCTGAATCACTTTTAAAACTTGCGGAACAATTAAAAGCTCCAATTTTAGCGGATCCACTTTCTAATCTGCGTAATCACAATCATCCTTTGGTCATAGACTCTTATGATGCTTTTTTAGCAAATAATGATTTAAAAACTCAATTAAAAGCGGATGCTATTCTACTTTTTGGACAAATGCCTGTTTCTAAACGTTTGCAACAATTCGTTGTTTTCAATAACGAAGCTGAATTTATTCAAGTTGACCCTGCTCTTGATTATCGCAACCCTAGTTTGACAACGGCAACGATGGTTCAGTCTGATGTTCTCCCTTTTGCTTCTTCAATTAAAAAAGTAAATTCTGATAGTTCTTATTTGGAAAAATGGCAAAATGCTCAAGAAAAAATGCGCCAACTTCTTGAAAAAGTGACTTATGAAGAAAGTCCTTTTGAAGGACGTTATGTCCAAGAACTACAAAAACATTTGGAAGCACTGGATGCTCAACTTCTTGTTTCAAATAGTATGGAAATCAGAGATATTGACTATTGGTGGAAAAAAGCGGATGCCAAAGTTAGAATTCTAGGAAATCGTGGTGTGAATGGCATTGACGGGACTGAATCAACTGCACTCGGAATTGCTACAACGGGTAAACCGACGGTTTTATTGACTGGGGATTTGTCAATGCTACACGATTTAAATGGTTTAATTGTCGGTAAAACACATGAACTTAATCTAACTATTGTGCTATTTAATAATGACGGTGGTGGGATTTTTCATCATTTAGCTCAAAAAGGCGTACCGAATTTTGATTATCTTTTTTCAACTCCTCATGGTTTAAATTTTGCTGGACTGGCTGAGTTGACTGGTTTAGATTATCATTTGATCAGTGGCTATGCTGATTTTGGTCAGCAATTTGAAGCTTCTCTTCATCAATCTGGCATTCATCTTTTGGAAATTAAAACGGATAAAGATTTAAGTCTTGCTTTACATCAAAAATATACAACTTATGAAAATTGATAAAAAAATAATTACTATTGATGGTTTTGATTATGCTGTCCGTATTTGGGGGACTGGAGAGGTCCTATTTGCACTGCATGGTTTTTCTGAAAGTTCTAATACCTGGCGAAATCTTCATTTGGCCGGCTACAAAATTGTTGCTATCGATTTGTTAGGTCACGGTTCATCAGCAAAACCAAAGGAACTTGACCCTTATAAACTTGAGGCGATTTTGAAAAATCTGCACTTGCTTTTTGCACAATTTACTGACGGAAATGCTTTTTCACTTCTTGGCTATTCAATGGGCGGACGATTGGCGCTTCGTTATTGCCTTGCTTATCCGTCAGCTCCTGTTAAATATTTGATTTTAGAATCAACTGGTCCTGGGCTTTTATCTAGTGAAGACCGCAAAAAAAGACGACTGGCTGACGAAGAATTAGGACAGAAGATTTTGTTAAATGGGTCTGCTTGGTTTGCTGACTTTTGGGCTAATATTTCACTTTTTGAATCACAAAAAAAGCTGTCAGTAAAAATTCAACAGGAAATTTGGGAAAGCCGTGCAAGCAATTCACCCTTAGCTCTTGCCCAAACTTTGAATGGAACAGGTCAAGGCCAGCTTTTCTATGTTGGCGATAAAATTTCTTTAATAAAATCCAACATTCTCTATCTATCTGGTGATTTAGACGAAAAATATTCAAAAATTGCTAAAGAAATTTTTGCTCCAAATCCGAATGTCACTTGGATTTCTGTTGCTGCTTCTGGTCATAATATTCATCTAGAAAATCCGGTCACCTATCAAAAAATACTAGAGGAATTTTTACCTTAGTCAAAATGCTTTATGATATAATTGAAAGGTAATGCCTATATCACTTCTGTCAGTAAAACTGATGAATTAGTTTTACTGACAGAAATAAATACAATAAAAATAATTTTTCTAAGTGGACTTATGAAAGTTAATGAAAATAATAGAACTTCATAACTTCTAAACACTCAACGACAATCTGACATCAAAGATATCAGTTTGTTGCTGACCCTGAAGTCTAAGCGCTAAAGCGTAAAGACCCTAGGGCCCCTCACATCTTAATTTTAATTGAGTTCGGACTCGCAGAAGTTGATGAAAATAGATAAAATGGAACTTGGGCTATGCCCAGAACCGCATTTTTCTAATTTTCACAACTTCTAGCGCTCGTCCTCACATCTTAAAGGAGAATCATGTCAAAATTTAACTGGGTTGCTCTCAACCGTAACTACGAAGATATTATTTATGAAACTTATGATGGAATTGCTAAAATTACCATCAATCGTCCTGAAGTCCGCAATGCCTTCCGTCCCAAAACTGTCGTTGAAATGATTGATGCTTTTAGCGTCGCTCGTGATGATACCAATGTCGGCGTGATTATTTTGACCGGTGCAAATCATGGAAAAGGTGAAGATAAAGAAGCCTTTTGTTCTGGTGGAGACCAAAAAGTACGTGGAAATGGTGGATATGTTGGTGAAGACCAAATTCCTCGTTTGAACGTTTTAGATTTGCAACATTTGATTCGGATTACACCAAAACCTGTCATTGCTATGGTGAATGGTTTTGCCATTGGTGGAGGTCACGTGTTACATATCGTTTGTGATTTGACTATCGCTTCTGAAAACGCAAAATTTGGGCAAACTGGTCCACGTGTTGGTTCTTTTGATGCTGGTTATGGTGCTGGTTTACTTGCCGCTATGGTTGGGCAAAAGAAAGCACGTGAAATATGGTTCCTCTGCCGTCAATATACTGCCCAAGAAGCAATGGACATGGGAATGGTTAATACTGTTGTTCCATTTGACCGTCTTGAAGAAGAAACCGTTCAATGGGCCCAAGAAATGCTTGCCCTCTCACCAATGGCGCTTCGTATGCTCAAAGGTTCAATGAATGCTGCAACTGACGGACTTGCTGGACTGCAACAATTTGCAGGAGATGCAACACTTATGTTCTATACGACGGATGAAGCCAAAGAAGGACGCGATGCTTTCAAAGAAAAACGCAAACCTGATTTTGACCAATTCCCAAAATTCCCATAAAAATTTCCAAAATTGCTGACAAAGCGTCTTTTTGACGCTTTTTGTGATTTAAAAGTTACTGACAGGATTTCTGTCAGTAAAAAATACACAGAAAGGAGAAAATCGAGTTCGCTCACATCTTAAAATATGAAATGGTTAAAAAAACAGGCGGAACTTTATCCCCAAAAACAATTTTTAAATGACTATACTTTTGCCCAAATCAATCAGGAAGTCAATAAGATGGCGGAACATTTGGCTCCTCTTATTGACAATCAATCACGGGTTGCGCTCCTTTCAGAAAACTCTGTTGAAATGGCAGTCGTTTTGTTTGCCTTGCTCGGTTTGTCAAAAGAAGTTCTTCTATTAAATACACACTTGACCGAATATGAACTAGCTGACCAAATCAAGGAACTCGAGATTGAGACAGTCTTCACATCGGATTCACTGACAGAAAAAATTACTGACAGTATTTCTTTTTCAGAAATTTGGACTAGTAACCCTTGCCCTGTAAGTCTGTCAGCAGATTTTCCTGATGAAAAAATTGCGGTCATCATGAACACTTCCGCTACTACCGGAAAATTTAAATCTGTCCCTATTACTTGGGGCATGATTTCAAATCACGTCAAAGCCTCAAAGGAAACGCTTGGCGCTTATGACAATGATAATTGGCTTGTCATCTTACCCATGTTTCATGTCTCTGGGCTTTCCATTATTATGCGTACTTTATATAATGCAACATCAGCGACCGTTGTTGATAAATTTGATGAAAACCAACTTCTTGAAATGATCAATTCTGGGAAAATCAACATGGTTTCACTCGTCCCAACCCTCCTTACAAGAATTGCTGACAAATTGCATAGCAATAACTTACGTTTAATTCTACTTGGTGGTGAATTTATTCCCCAACCTTTAATCAAAAAATGCCAAGAATTAGGTCTTCCTATTTACAAAACTTATGGAATGACTGAAAGTTTTTCACAATCTGTCACTTTTAATATTTTAGATTTCCCTGATAAAACAAGCGCTGTCGGGCGGCCTTTACCAGGTGTTGAAATTGAGATTCGTCAAGCTGACCTTGCTGGCGTTGGTGAAATTTGGTTAAAATCTCCGATGTTGATGAAAGCTTACCTAGGCCAAAAGCCTTACGGCACAGCTTTTGAAACAGGCGATATTGGTTATCTTGACGCGGACGGTTTTCTCTATCTGCTCAATCGCAGAAAAGATATCATTATTTCTGGCGGTGAAAATATTTACCCCAAAGAAATCGAAGATTTAGTTTATTCTCTTCCTGAAATCAAGGAATGTGCACTTGTTGCTAAGCCAGATGCCAAGTGGGGACAAGTGCCAATTCTCTTCGTTTCAGGCAATATTTCCCAAGAAAAATTAGAAAACTTTCTCACTGAAAAACTGGCAAAATACAAACGACCACAATCCATCACTTTCATGGATGAATTGCCCAAAAATGCTTCTGGAAAAATCTTGAGAAAAGAGCTTAAAGGATGATAATTGAAAAAATTACAATGTTTCATGTTCAACTCCCTATGAAATTTAATTTTAAGACCGCCAAAGGTTCCTTAAATCTCCGAGATACAATTATTATAAAAGTTGAAAGTCCTAACGGACTTTCGGGATTTGGTGAGGTTGTTGCTTTCACGACTCCTTTTTATACTTCAGAAACTTTTGCTGATTCTTGGAAAATCTTGGAAGAAACTTACCTGCCAGAAATTTTGCAAAAAGAATTCTCACACCCTTTTGAAATACATGAATTTTTTAGAAATCCCTTACCAATGGCACTGGCCGGACTAGAAAATGCACTTCTAGATTTGTATTTTAAAGAAAGAAATAAAAATTTGATTGCTGGACTTTTTCAAGAAAAATTAGCTGATAAAATCCCACGTGGTGCGGTGCTTGGACAAATGTCTGACGAGCAAACCATTAAGGAAATTGACCAACTTATTAACAGTGGCGTCAAAAGAATTAAATTAAAAATTAGTCCACAAATTGGGACTGATTTGATTAAAAAGCTGGTAAAAAGATATCCACAAATTACATTTGCTCTTGATGCCAATCGAAGTTTTCAACTGACAGACTGGCCAGTCATCAAAGAGCTAGACGAACTTGGTCTGGCTTGTATCGAAGAACCTTTTGATATCAAAGATTTATCCGAATTAAAATTACTGACAGAAAACTTCTTAACACCAATTTGCTTTGACGAATCCGTTCAAGATTTAGAAAGTCTAAAAATACTGACAGAACTTCCTTTTCAAACGATGCTCAATGTAAAAATAGGTCGTTTAGGTGGACTTTATCAAACGCAAAAAGCTATCGAATTTTGCAGACAGCATCAGATTGGCTTTTGGATTGGCAGTATGGTTGAGTCTGGTATCTCAAAAATACTCCATGTCCAACTCGCTGCGCTTTCTGGAAATGCTATGGCCGGTGATTTATCCGATTCTAAGCATTATTTTGACATAGACCTCATTCAACCAGAAATTGCATTCCCAAATGGCTGGATGACCGTCCCGACTGGAATTGGTATCGGTCTGTCAGTTAATGAAACGCTACTCAAAGGTTATACTGTAAATAAATTAATTATGACCTACTTTAGATGAACGAAAAAGAAAAAAACTGGAACCTCTACTTACAAGTAAATTTTACTTCGTAAATTTCATCCACAACCTTGAAGCTCTGCTTCAAGCAGAACCACTTTTTTCCTACATCCGCTCCGTTGTCTCTTTTGGCAATGTCGCTAGCTACGTTATCGGTTCCAGCTAAGTACTGTTCTTCGCTACGCTCGAATGTCCATGCTAAAGCGCAACGAGAATCGCAAGTACTTGCTGGCAGGGCAAGCGTCAGCCAAAAAGGCATTTTTCATCATTTCAAGACAGTCGGCGACAAACTGCTTGTTGCTATCCCCAAAGCTCGTGCACTAAAGTGCTAAGGCCCTAGGGCGGTCTCACATCTTATTAAGGAGATTTTCCAATGAACATGATTGACCAACTCAATATCACCAATTTTCAAGTTTTTACTGACGAGAATTCTGACAAGTCTGTCAGTAAAATTTATAAATTCTCAAGTAAAATGATTCTCAGTGATTTTCATGCTCAACCACACGGCTTTTTAAATGGAGGTGCAAGTCTTGCTCTCGCTGAAATCACAGCTGGTATGGCAAGTAATGCAATCGGCTCCGGTCAATATTTTGCCCTTGGTCAAAGCATTAACGCCAACCATCTCAATCCAAAAAAATGCGAAGGTTTCGTAAATGCCCGCGGTCTTCTCCTCAAAAATGGCAAACGCAACCATGTCTGGGAAATCAAAATCACTGACGAAAATGAAACGCTCATTTCTCAAATCACAGTGGTCAATGCTTTGGTACCACAAAAAAAACTCTGACAAATAGTCAGAGTTTTTTTAGACGGCGTAAGTTAACCATTTTCTCTTATAAAATAAACCTCAAATTCATCAGCAACCTTATCACTTCCTGAAGGAAGAATTCTCATTTTTACTTTATTTTTATTAATAACTTTATAACGGAAAAAAGCTTCTTCTCCTCTTTTATTAATATTTATTTTCACTGGTCGAAAACCATCTTTGTCGAGTTCATTCAATGGGCGATAAACAGAATTTTCTCTTACAAATTCCCCATCAATATTCCCTCGACCATTTTTCAATTCTCTAAATATCAACTCCACTTGTTCTTTACCATACTTAAAATGAGACTCATTATCCAAATTGGCTCGATAAAATTGTACCTTGAGCTCTTTAGACATTGGTAATCTTACATCTGAAATCCAAGCGCCATGCAAAAAATGAATTGAATCTTTTTTATTTTTCTTCTCATTTTGACTTTTAGTCAAACTCTGACAAGATTTAAAAATTACTAAAGGAATCAAAATTACCACTAAAACTAAAATTACCCATTTCACATTTTTCCAATTTTCATTTTTCATAAACTCCTCCTTTGTCATCTTTATAATGATACTTTACCATAAATAAGGATACAAAAAAAGAGCACATAAGCTCCATACTTAGTGCTGCTACCGTCAGGTCCTGACACGCTTCGTAAGAAACTTATTGCTCCGAAAACTATTATAACACAATTTATTTTTTTCGTCTATTTTTAAAGAAATCTTGCATGATTTTTGCACACTCGTCTTCTAAAATCCCCGATTCTACTTGGACTCGATGGTTCAGTCGCTTGTCTTCTAAAATCTGATAAAGACTGACCGTTCCTCCAAATTTAGGATTTGTCGCTCCAAAGTAAACTTGTGGAATCCGCGCTAACCCAATTGCTCCGGCACACATGACACAAGGTTCAATGGTGACAAAGAGGGCGCAATCAAGAAGTCGCCAATTTCCCACTGCCTGATTTGCCGCTTCAATCGCGCAAACTTCAGCATGATGTGTCGCCCGACCATCAAGCTCTCGCCTATTGAAATCACGCGCAATAATTTCGCCGTCTTTGACAATGACAACTCCAATCGGAACTTCCTCATTTTCAGCTGCTTTCTGCGCTTCTTTGAGTGCTTCCTTCATAAAAAATTCTTTTTCTTCTTCTGTAAAATTCATTTATCCTAAAAATTTCTCTTGTTCAAGACAATATATTTTGACTGGAACTGCTTCAAATTGTTCTAATGTCCCATTGACAATTGTATTATCTAAACAAATATAGTTTCGATGTTTCCCAAATAAAAAACCACTCACATGACCAACAAAGACCTGAACATCAGTGTTTGGTACGCCCACAGCTTTAGCAACACTATTTCGCCGTTCAAAAGAATCACCTGGCAAATGTTCCCAAAACAAATCTTTTGTCTTCTCTTTTTCATAAGAAAGGCTCATTTTTGCACTATGAGAGAGTACCACCCACTTATTTTCAATTTTTTCAATCAACTGTTCTGGCTGACCAAAGTTATCTTTCATTTCTGTCAGTAAAAATTGTCTGTCAGTAACTGACAGCTTTTTCCAGTTTTCAATTGAATACTGCCAGCCATTTGGTGGAGCCCCTTCATAAATATCAATCGTTCCAATTGCATTAGAAAGTTGCTCTTCATCCGTTTTACCGTCACTTGCAAGTTCTGACCACATTTGCTCATGATTTCCCATCATGACTGTCACATGATAACCAGCATCTGGCAAAGTTTTCAACAAATAAAGTAAAGCATCAAAGCCAAAACGGCCATGATCAATGCTATCTCCCAAGACAAAAAGCCGGTCATTTTTACTAAAATGAATCTCTGTCAGCGTTTTTTTCAAGCCAGATAAGCGTCCATGAATGTCAGAAACAAATAAATTACGCTGATAGTGCTTATCATCACTGACAAACCTCGTTTTAGAACTGTCAGCACTTTTTTTAACCAATTGTTCAATCTGACTTTTCGTTTTTGGTGGATTGTAATTAAGCACACAATTTTGGATACTGACAAAACCAAAGAAAATTCCTGTCAGTAAAATGATAAATGAAATG
Source organism: Lactococcus sp. S64 (assembly GCF_016516525.1). NCBI lineage: Bacteria > Bacillati > Bacillota > Bacilli > Lactobacillales > Streptococcaceae > Lactococcus > Lactococcus sp. S64. The sequence continues at coordinate 125,604 of NZ_JACVUQ010000002.1, forward strand.
AGGAAAATTAGCTTTTTAAAAGGGCTTATCAAAGTTGCCATATTTTATGCGGAACTGCTAAATCAGTAATGACAGCATCCCCCGCTGCTTCTTTTGCTTCTGTCAGTAAAATATCCAAATCACCAAATTGTGGCAGATGAGTCAAAATTAATTTTTTAACCTTTGCATCCTTAGCAATTTGACCGGCTTCAATTGATGATAAGTGATTAGGCATTTTTGCTTTATCTTTAAAGAAATAAACATCAGCAAGAAGAAGGTCAGCCTCTTTGGCAAAGTCAGTCAATTCATCAAAATAACCCGTATCTCCAGTATAAATCAAAACTTGTCCCGTTCTACGTTCAACAATGCGCATGGCATAATTCACCACAGGATGAACTGTTTTTAGAAAAGTAATATCAAAAGGACCAACTTTTGTTCCATTTTCGACATCATAAAGATGACCTTCCGAAACCTTATCCAAAGTTAATTTAGAAAATTCATATTCATTTTCCCCATGGCCATAAATAGGCAACATCATTCCATCCCAACCATCTTGACCCAATGGATAAAGCTGACGATATTGGCGAAGAGCCCCCAAATCTGCAATATGGTCTTCATGATAATGACTCAAAATAACTGCATCAAGTTGAGTTGGTTGCAATTCATGTTCAAGTTCTGTCACCGCGCGTGAACCACAATCTAAAAGCATGTTAAAGCCTGATTCTGATTGTAAAAGATAAGAGGTTGTTCCGGCATCGCGCGTAGGATATCCGCCCCAAACACCTAGTGCTGTTAATTTCATATTTTTTCTCGCTTTCTTTATTTTTTGCTTAAGTCTATTATAACAAAGCAAAGCTAATTTAGCTTATGCGCCATTTAATCTTTACTGACAAACAAAAAAAGTGGTAGAATCCACCACTTTTACTTTATTTCCAAATTTTATCCACAATCTTTTTAATATGTGCTAATTTAGCCCATTCTTCTTCTTCAGTCAAATCGTTTCCTTCTTCTGTAGAAGCAAATCCACATTGTGTTGAAAGTGCCAAATTTTCAAGTGGAATCGATTCAAGCGCCTCGTCTAAGCGAGCTTTAATGTCTTCATACTTTTCAAGTTCTGGATGTTTAGAAGTGAAAAGTCCTAACACAAGCAAGACATCTTTTCTTTGATTCCAGATTTCTGCTAAGGGAGCAAAAGAACCTGAGCGAGCATCATCGTATTCTAAAAAGAAAGTATCATAATTAAGCTGACCTAAGTATTTTGCCACAGGCTCATAAGAACCCTCAAATAAATAAGTTGATTTGAAATTTCCTCGACAAATATGAGTTGAAACTCTCAAGTCCTCAGGCAAATCCTTCAAGAGCTTATTAACAAGATAGACAATGTCTTCACACATCTTAACATACTTTTCATGGTTTTCTGGATCATCTAATAATCTGGCAATAAGATAAGCCCAAGTCGTATCGTCCAGTTGAATATAACGCGCACCCAATTCATAAAAATGGAGCAAAGTTTCATGATAAGCTTGAGCCAAATCATCTAAGAATTCTTCCCAACTTCCATAAAATTCTGGCCAACGGTCTGAACGACCATCACGATTTGGAATTAACGAAGGTGAAGGAATAGTAACTTTAGGTTCAACTCCTTCTGGTAAAAGACTTTTTAAACAGTTAAAATCCGCAAAAAAGGGATGTTCTGGGTTAAAAGCTACTTTACCAGTCAATTCAATATTAGTTGTCCTTGTTTTTGCACCATGGAATTTATAAGAATCCTCTTGTTCATAAGTCCCAACTCCATTAAGCCCCCAGAGGAAATCTAAGTGCCACCACGAACGATTAAATTCTCCATCTGTCACCGCTTTAAGGCCAACGTTCACTTCTTCTTTCACTAATCTCTTAATTTCAGATTCTTGAATTTTTTTAAAGTCACTTAATGGAAGTTGCCCTTCTGAATAAGCCAAACGTGCTTCTTTTAAAGTTTGGGGACGGAGAAAACTTCCAACGTGGTCAAAATGATAATGCTTATAAGTTTTTGTCATGAAATTACCTAGATTCTATTAGTTTAACTCATTCCATTGTAGCAAAGCGTCATTTCTTTGGTCTTAGAAATTTTTAATGACATGATGTAAATATTTAATATTAAATTCAAGTGATTGACTTAGGAGTCAGACTGGTATAAACTTTTACTTATAAGAGAGGTAGAGAGATGAAAGCAATTGGAACTATTGATTCTAGCAAAAATTTTATTGACTTTGAAATAGAAAAGCCAATCTTAAGACCCCATGATTTATTGATAAAAGTCGAGGCAATCTCAATCAATCCAGTTGATACAAAGGTTCGTAAAGGGATTAAAGACAATTTAGCAGAACCAAAAATTCTAGGTTGGGATGGTTTAGGAACTGTCGTCGAACTTGGGAGTGAAGCTAATCTTTTTAAGGTTGGGGATAAAGTGTTTTGGGCCGGTGATGTTACTCGTTCAGGTTCAAATGCTGAATTCCAAGCCGTTGATGAACGAATTGTTGGTTTTGCTCCCAAAAATTTGACCAAAGAAAAAGCAGTCGCTATGCCTCTAACAAGTTTGACTGCCTATGAACTTCTCTTTGAAAAACTAGAAGTGACTGATAAATCTAAAAAAAAATCACTCCTCATTATTAATGGTGCAGGTGGTGTTGGCTCAGTAGCAATCCAAATGGCCAAAAATGCTGGATTGACAGTGATTGCTACGGCATCAAATCCCCAAGCCATTGAATGGGTCAAAAATTTTGGCGCCGATTATACCGTCAATCATCATGAAAATTTGGTTCCTCAAGTTCATGAACTTGGCTTTAAGTTTGTAGATTATATTTTAATTTTAAATGCCGTTGTTGAACATATGCCAGCAGTAAATGAGTTAATTGCGCCACAAGGTTCGATTGCAAATATTGTTGAACCAGGGCAAGCTATTAATTTAGATCAACTAGCTCATAAATCTGCACGTTTTAACTTTGAATGGATGTTTACAAAAGTCGTCTCAAATACATCTGATTTACAAAGTCAACATGATATTTTAAATAAAGTTTCTGAATGGCTAGATAATGGCGTTCTAAAAAGTACAATGACTCAGAATCTCGGACCAATTACCGCTGAGAATGTGAAAAAAGCTCATGAACTCATTGAAGAAAATCATACAATAGGGAAAATTATCCTATCTTAACGCTTAAAAAAATCCTCTTATTTGAGGATTTTTATATTTCATCAAAACGAACAATTAGATAAACGGCCCCTATCATGAAAGTAGAGCCCATCATCGTCCAACTTCCAAACCAATTTCCAGCAAGTGTTGCAATAGCTGCTCCAGCAAAGAAAATACTGATAAGCGCGGCATATATACCAACTGACCGGAGTTTTTGTTTATCTTTGGTAATGATATACTGAGCAAGATTTGCCGACATGGACTTCATATTACCTGTCATAAAGATACTTCCGTAAGCACGACCATGAACTTTTGTAAAAGTATCATATTGAATCGCCATAAAGTAAGAGAAAATCCCAACATAAAAGGAAACAGGAATCTTCAAGCCCAAACCATAAGCCAAGGCAAAAATTGTCACCCCTAACCATTGAACCAATAACAAATAAGAGGCATCAAAACGGCGACGTTTCATCAAATAGTGAGAATAAAAGCCCCGAGTCATTACTCCTAATATAAAGAAGATAATCGGAATTGCAAAATCCCAAAACCTAGCAAAATCTCCTTTAGCAATATTAATCCCCGCCTGAATAACATTCCCTGATTGTGCACCAATAAAACGGTCATTAAAATGAAAGAATGAGAAACCATCCATAAAACCTGCATTTAATGCAAAAATTAATGCAATACGCAGTTTTTCTTTAACTTGTCTATCCATAATTAGAATTATATCACAAAGATTATTTTCATTGTTTTTCAATAATGGTTTGAATTTCACTTTTTTATTTATTATTCTAGATTTAAGTAATATATTAAATAGTGAAGCGGATTCAAAAGACTAAAAGAATCAACTTTTTTGAGTTATAATGGATTTAAATAATTAAGAAGACAAGCGATTTTTCACTTTACTAACGAGGAGGAGTTAAAATGAACGGTTATCAACAACAATACACTTGTATCAAATGTGGCAATCATAATTTTGAAGAAGATCAACTTCAAGCAACCGGTGGAAATTTTTCAAAGATTTTTGATGTTCAAAATAAGAAATTTATTACTATTTCTTGTTCTCAATGTGGTTATACAGAACTCTACAAAGCACAAACGAGTACGGGAATGAATATTTTAGATTTTTTACTGAACGGTTAGCTTAGGTAGTCAATAAATTTGAAAATAAGACTTAGGTCTTATTTTTATTTAAGAAAATTAAGTTATAATGTAAAGTACATACTTTAAGAAAAGGAAGAGAGTCTTTATGGCCGTTTTGGAATTAAAAAATATTAGGAAATCCTATTTTCTTGGAAAAGAAGAATTTCCTGTCCTCAAAGGAATCAACCTCGAGTTTGAACGTGGTGATTTCGTCAGTCTCCTAGGAGAATCCGGGGGAGGTAAGTCAACTCTGATGAATATCATCGGAGGACTTGACCGTAAATATGAGGGGGATGTCATCGTTGACGGCCTTGCTCAAAAAACAAAAAAAGAAAAAGATATGGATGCTTACCGTCGAGATACTATCGGTTTCATCTTCCAATCTTTCAATCTTGTTAGCTATTTGAGTGTATTAGATAACATTTTAATCAGTCTTAAAATGACAAGCTTATCTGATAAAGAGCGTCATGAAAGAGCGATTGAGCTCACAAAACAAGTTGGTCTTTATGAACACCGTAAGAAAAATCCATCACAACTTTCTGGAGGACAAAAACAAAGAGTCGCAATCGCGCGTGCCCTAGCTTCTGACCCTGAAATTATTCTTGCTGATGAACCTACTGGTGCTCTTGACTCACAAAACACGAAAGAAGTTTTAGCACTCTTACGTCAAATTGCTCAATCTGGTAAGACAGTAATCGTCGTTACTCACTCACAAGAAGTTGCTGATTACGGTACAAGAATTATCCGTTTGGCCGATGGACAAATCACAGGTGACGAACGTCTAAAAGAACCCTATCCTGTTGAATCACATCAACGGATGAACTCAAAAGCGTTGTCATATCGTGATACTTTCAGAACAGCCTTTAAACACTTTACTCACTCTTGGAAAATTAATTTATTAATTGCAATCGGAACAGCAATCGGTCTGTTCTCAGTCATCTTTTTCTTAGGACTAGGAAATGGTGCAACCAAATATATGAATGACACCATTACTTCAAGTGTCAATCCGAATGTGGTTACCATCTTCAAGCGGACAACAACTGATAATAAATTAGGAAATGAGCAAGCACTCCAACAAACGCAACAGGAACTTGGGAATGCTGCTACTAACCTTGACAGTGCTCATCTTTCAAAATTGAAAAAAGTTGATAACGTCAAAAAAGTTGAGCCAACTTATTCAATTTCTGGCTTAGGAACACTTACTGCCAGTGATAAATCTAAATCTGGTTTAATGACTCTTGATACTTGGACTCAATCAAATATCAATGATGATTACGTTGCTGGTTCAAAACCTGCTGATGGCGAAATCGCAATCTATGCTAGTGATGCTAAAGAATTAAATAAAGATTATAAATCATTAGTTGGTAAGAAAATTACTTTAAAAATTCCAGCTAAAACAGCTGCTGGAGCAAGTGTTGAAGTTACAAAAGAATTCACTGTATCTGGTATTTTGAAAAATCCTCAAGGCCCAGCAAGCTCTTCTAGCAGCCTAATTGCCACTTACAATACTGTCAAAGCTGCTCTTGAATCTGCTAATGCAGATAGTGATGCCACTTATGCAGTAGTTACAGTTAATAAAGTAGATAATGTCAAATCAACAACTTCTGACATCCAAAACTTGAAAATTGATGGAACAAAAGCATTTGTTACATATAGTGTTACTTCATTCCTCGATGTCATCACTAATATTACAAATATCGTCAGCTATGTTCTTGCCGCTATTGCCGGAATCAGTTTGATTGTCTCAATCTTTATGATTGTTGTTACTACTTACATGTCTGTTGCTGAACGGACAAAAGAAATTGGTGTTATCCGCGCACTCGGTGGACGTAAGAAAGATATTTCTCGTCTCTTCACCGCTGAAAGCTTGATTCTTGGTCTGTCATCAGCCGCTATCGCTATTGGATTTGCCTACCTCGGACAATTCCTCATCAATAAAGCTCTAAGTAGTTTCCTTGACGGGGCAAGTATCGTTCAAATTTCTGGTGGACACATTATCTTTGCGATTATCGTTGCTGTATTAATTGCTCTCCTCGCAAGTTTAGCTCCAAGTGGACGTGCAGCACGTTTGAACACAATTGAAGCCCTCGCTTCTGAATAACATACAAATTCTTCTGTCAGTCATTTCAAATGACTGACAGAACTTGTAGATGAAGTTTATCTACTGACAGCCTCTGTCAGTAAACCTATGATTTCAAAAAATAGACCTTGCCAAAAGACAAAGCCTATTTTTTGTACTTTATATTGTTTGGTGGCCTTCCAGCCTTATGTTAGAATTAAAGTAATAGACAAATAAAAGGAGTATTAATGCAAGAAATAATTATCCAAGTCATGAACCAATTTGGCTACTTTGGTGTTGCCTTTCTCATTATGATTGAGAACATCTTCCCACCAATTCCTTCCGAAGTAATCTTAACTTTCGGTGGTTTCATGACTACTTATAGCGAACTGGGGATTATCGGCATGATTATCGCAGCCACTATTGGTTCTGTGCTTGGTGCATTGATACTCTACTTCGTCGGTCGTCTTTTAAGCGTTGAACGCTTAGAAAAATTAGTTTCTGGACGTTTAGGAAAAGTACTTCGTCTTAAACCAGAGGACATCACAAAAGCTGAAAAATGGTTTTTAAAGAGAGGATATGCAACAATCTTCTTCTGTCGATTCATTCCTTTAATTAGAAGTCTAATTTCAATCCCTGCTGGTTCTGCTAAAATGAAACTCCCAAGTTTTCTTATTTTAACAACCTTGGGAACACTTATTTGGAACATTGTTCTAGTGTGCCTTGGAGCCGCTCTTGGTGATAACTGGGAGATGATTGCTGGAATTCTTGATTCTTACTCTTCAGTTGTGGTTGTGATTTTAGGGATTATTTTCATCCTTGCGATTCTTATCTTTGTCAAGAAACGATTTTTCCCCAAAAATAAAAACTATTCATCTGATACAGAAAAATAAGCTTTAATGCTTATTTTTTTTATAAAATTTCATTAACTTTTGTTATAATTGGTAATACAAAGGAGATTTTATGGTATCTAAAGGGCGTTTAGCCGGTTTTATTGATGCAATTATTGCAGTAATAATGACTATTATGTTATTAGAATTCGAATTACCTAAAACAGGTGGAATTCTTGATTTTTTGAAAGATAATCTCGTCTATCTGATTGCTTACCTTTTGAGTTTTATCTATGTTACAACTTCTTGGTTTAATCAACAATATATGCTTTCACAGGCTGAGAAAATCACTCGTCGAATCTATCATAGTTGCATGATTTGGGTACTCTCATTATCAATGCTTCCTGTACTTTCTGCTTGGGCTGGACGCACAATGGACTTCTTTCATGATTTCGGAATCCACTCACCAAAAGCACCTGCCCTACTCTTTATCGTGATGATTTATATTTGGGGATTTGCATATAGTTATATGACCGATTGTTTTATTGCTGACAATCCTAAAGAAAAGGCTGAACTAATCGCTCAAATGGAAGTTTATCACTATTTACGGAATCCTTTTTGGAAGATTGGAATGGTCATTAGCTTCATTATCACTTTCTTCTATCCCCCTTTTGTATTCATTTATACAGCAGGAGAAATGATTATTGCGACAATAAGAAGTCAAAATAAAAAAAGCTCAACTTAAATCGTTGAGCTTTTTAGTTTATTGACCAACAGTCAATTGTTCTGAAACATACTTAGCATAGAGTGGATGTGTGGCAACAAGTTCATTATGTTTGCCACTCCCTGTGATTTGACCTTTTTCAATGAAGTAAATCTTATCCGCATCAACAATTGTTGAAAGTCTATGCGCAATTACGAGCGTTGTGCGACCTTTCATCAAACTATCTAAAGCCTTTTGAACCATTGATTCTGATTCACTATCTAAACTAGCCGTTGCTTCATCAAGCATCAGGATTTTTGGATTTCTCAAGAAAGCACGAGCAATCGCTAAACGTTGTCTTTGACCACCAGATATTTTCACACCTCGTTCACCAACTTCCGTATTAAGTTGATCAGGCATATTTTCAACAAAGCTTCTTGCAAAAGCTAAGTCAAGAACTTGCCAAAGGTCTTCATCTGTATAGTCTCCTTCAAGTCCATAAGTTAAATTTTCACGAATGGTTCCAGCCATAATTGCTGAATCTTGACTGACAAAACCAATTTGACTCCGCCAATTTTCCAAAGAAATATTATCAATCGGTTGACCATCAATTGTAATTTCTCCTGCCGTTGGTTGATAAAAACGTTCTAAAAGAGAGAAAATTGTTGATTTACCACCACCTGAAGGTCCGGCAAAGGCAATAATTGAATTAGGTTGAGCTTCAAAAGAGATATCACGTAAAATTTGTTCAGAATCATCATAAGCAAAGTCAACATGGCGAGCTGAGAGGGTTTTTCCTTCCAAATCAAGACTTTCTCCTTGATGAAGTACTTCTTGTTCTTCATCAAGTAATTCGGTCAAACGACCAGTTGATCCTGAAGCTTTAGCAAGTTCTGTAAAGAAAGTTGCCACAGTTGGTACGGCTCCGATTAAGTTCATCAAATACATCATCATTCCAAGCAAAGTCCCAAGACTCATGACTCCTGTTGAGATGAGATAAATTCCGTAAGCAAGAAGTCCAAAGATCATCAGCATCATTGATAACATCATAACTGGTGACATCAAACCATCAAAGATGGCTTCTTTTACCCCAATTTTATAAAGGGCATTGACATCATTTTCTGCTTTTTTAGAGGCTTGTTTTTCAGCATTTGAAGATTTTACCAAGCGAATTTCTGATAATGATTCACTAGCAATCCCTTGGAAATTTGCTAAAGAATCTTGTCTAGTTCGCCCAATTTTTTGACCAAAAGTCATAATTGGGAACATAATGAGCATAACTACTGGAACAGCAATAATCATGGCAAGGGTCAAACGCCATTGCATCTGAAGCATGAAGACAATTGAACCAACCAAAAGTAAAATAGACGTAAAAGCTTGTGGAATACTGTTTGCAATTAAATTTTTAACTTGGGTGGTATCGTTGGCTAAACGAGAACTCATTTCTCCTGTTTTAACTTCATCAAAATATTTTACTGGCAGATGAATCATTTTATCCCAGACACGCGTCCTTAGATTTTTTACAACTGATTCACCAAATATCCCAAGGACAATTGCTGCAATAGCCGAAACAGCAGCTGAACCAATATAAAGAGCAATAACTAAGGCAACTTTGCCACCGTTTACTCCATGTCCAAAACTATTAACAAGTGGTTGAACCATTTTGGGGACTTGTAATTGAATTAGTGTTCCAACGATTCCTGCTAGAATCCCAATGATAAAGAAAAGATAACGTGGCTTTGCAGCACGAATCAATTTGACGAAATGTTTAATGGATGTTTTGTCAACCGCTTTTCCTTCGATACGATTGGCCATTTGTGGACCTCTTTCCATTGTTTGCTTACTTCCTTTTTCTAATTATTGAATTTCAAGACGAAAAGAAATGATTTCAATTACTTTTTATCTTAATTTATTTTTTTATTCTTCCAAATAAACTTTGAGTTTTTCTAAGACAAGTTGATAGCCCGCTGGATTTAGATGCGCTCCATCAAAAGTTAATTCTTTTTTCAAATTGCCATTTTCATCAGATAAACCATCATTAACATCAATAAAGTGAAAATGATGGTTATCTGCAAGTTTTTTTATTTTATCTGAAGCTTTTTGAAACTTTTTATTACTTCTCGTTTCAAATAAAGTTTTTTCATCTGAGTCTTGACCAAAATCAACCGTATTAATCGGATAGTAGCGCATCACATAAACTTGCGTTTGAGGTAATTTACTTTCTATTTGAGAAAGAATTTGATCATAGTTATTCAAAAACTCTTCTTCTGGAATCTCAAAACCGATATCATTCGTTCCAATATTAATAAAGATTTTTGAGGGTTCCAAATTAAAAATTTGACTCTCTATGTGTTCTAATAAAAATGAGGTCGTCGTGGCTCTAACCGCCCGATTGTAGATATAGTGTGAAAAAGTAACTTCTCCAGCTTCCTCCCACTTCTCAATAGGAAATATCTCCATTAATGATGAGCCAACAAATAAAGTTTGTCCCTTTTTTGCTGATAGGTTTGCCTTGTCATAGTTTTTAAGAAGTTCTTCTTGAAAAGCTGCAAGCTGAGGGTTTATCGTAAGAGCTTTGGTTTCTTTTGACATTATCTTCTCCTATAAATTTAGCTATTTTAAATCCACTCTACTTTGTTTAATTGAGCCACAAACTGTTTCTCAGCTTCCGGTAAAAACTCAATCGGGTGTTTTTTAGACTCTAGCTTTATCATTGATTTTGCAATAATTTTATCGTGCCAGTTAAAAGGGGTCAAATTATTTACCTCCCCTCCAAAGTTTGCGATAGCTACAGCATTTTTGCGCAAAGGTTCGGCGATTTCTTTTTTAATCACTTTCGTAAAACTATCATATTCAACCATTGTAACGAATGCCGCAAAAGGTTTCGTTTGCAAAATTTCTTGATATTTTTTTAAGAAACTGCCTACTGAACGTTCAAATTTATGACTATAAACAGGGCTGGCAACAATCACAGCATCAAAATCTTTAGGATTTACTACTTCAGCATTTAAATCCACAAGTGTGACCTGATTTAAATGTATCGCTAGCTTTCTAGCGCACTTGGCAGTATTTCCTGTCTTACCAGCGTAAGCGATGAGTGTTCTCATTTTCCGCTCCTTATCTATTCAATCCTTAGAAATCATCCCAGTTTTCTGGTTTTTTAGGTTCTTTATTTTTGTCTGTCTTTGGTTTAGAATCAAAATCTGGACGACGGTTTCCGTCAAAATCACCAAAACGATTTTTCATTTCATCTGAAAAGTGATCCCAATGTTCATTAAAATCGGCTTGATCTCTTCCACCAAAATTATTTCTAAAGCTATCTTTGAGCTGCTTACCAAAGGCTTTCCAATCTTCACCAAACGGAGCTTGTGAGCGTTCGTCACGACGCATACGATTTTGTCCACGTTTCATTTCTTGAGATGAACGACGCATTTCACGTTGCCAATTTTGCATTTCACGGCGCATGTGATTCCCAAATGCATGACGGTCATGAGCATTCATCATATTTTCCATAAATGGATTTCCGAAAAATTGTGCCATTCGTTGGAAATCTTGATCATTACGTGCGTCGTTATTTTCTACTAATTTTTCCATTAGAAAGGCTAATTGTTCTTGTTCTTCATCTGTTAGATTGCCAAAAATTGTTTCTGAAATATCATTATGCATTGTATCACGTGTTTCTTGAGCTTCACGACCTTTATCAGTCAAGAAAATGCGGCTGACACGTTTATCATTCTCATCTTGTTTACGAATAACCATTTCCGCTTCTTCTAATTGTTTAACCTGAGCTGTTACACTTGAAGGTTTAATATCAAGAAGTTCGGCAATTTCTGCATTGGTTAGACCATCTTTATTCCATAATTCAACGAGTAAACCTTGAGCTCCATTGCGGTTACCGCGATTTTTCATTTGTTTTGAAATCCCATCTGCTCTTAAAGCAAAAAGGATGTTTGGATTGTGCAATAGTTTTGAAAATAGATTCAATAAGTTGTTTGTTTGTTCTGACATTATGTATTCTCCTTATATCAAATTCTTTGTAATTCGTCATCAAAAGCATAGATTAGTCGTTCATCTGGGCCTTCAATAAGTCTGATGAACCAATTCAATTTTTGAATTATTATTTTTATCATCTTAATCATTGGTTCTCCTTTACTATCTTTTAATTTCTTGAAAAGTTTAAATTAATTAGTTAGTTTATTTTTTATTTACCTAACAAAAAAGATTATAAAACATTTAATTAGTTTTGTCAACACAAAAACTAACTAAATTAAAAAAATCAGCCCATAGACTGATTTTTTATATTATTCATTTCCTAAATCAAGTTGATAAAGTTCCTTAAATGTTGGATTATTCTCCAGTAATGACGCGGGTTTCCCATCAAATTTAATCGAGCCATTTTCTAAAAATAGAACTCGGTCCATATGATGAACACCTAATAAATGATGAGTAATAAAAATAATTGATTTATCACGGAGCCGTTCAAAAAAGAGACTTAAGAGTTGATTTTCTGTGATTGGGTCAAGTGATACAGTTGGTTCATCAAGAATTACAACATCAACATCTGATAAAATAACCCGTGCCAAGGCTAAGCGTTGACGTTCTCCACCAGAGAATCGTTCTCCCGCTTCATCTACTGGTGTCAGAAGTTTTTGAGGTAATGATTCAACCATTTTACGGAGGCCAACTAATTCAAGAGCTTCCCAAATTTCAGCATCACTGGCATTGAGTTTCGCCAAAGTCAAATTAGAACGAAGGCTTGTCGCAAAAAGATAAGGGGATTGATTAATGACACCAATTTTTTCTTCAACATTTTTAGCTTTAGATGGCTCAACACCAGAAAATTGAATACTTCCACTTTGGGGAACTAAATCTCCTCTGATTAATCCGGCAAGTGTTGATTTACCCACGCCTGAACGTCCCAATAGAGCGATATGTTCTCCTTGTTTAACTTCTAAATTAAAATTATCAAAAATTTTTTTATTTTCTTCAAATGAAAATTGGAGATTATTGATGACTAAATCTGTAGAAACAATTTTCTCAGTCCTTACTTCTTCATCTTGGTCTGGTAAGTCATTTAAACGATTGATTGAATCGCCATAACGTTGCGTTTCAACCACCGCATCAGACAAAGGAGAAAAAGCATCAAATAAAGGGAAGGCAGCAAGACTAACTGCCGCAATATAATTAGGCGCGTCTCCCAATCTTAAGGCACCAGAAGACCAAATCATCAAATAGATCACTAATGCGCCATAGACAACTTGTAAAAATAAATTTCTTCTACGTCCGAAAACTAATAGTTTGGCTTGAATTTTTCTAGCAGATAATTCAGAACCTCGATAAGCTGTCAGAAAATCTTCTTTTCGTCCTGAAAGCACCCAATCTTGTAATCCTAAAATATCATCTGTCAAATGAGAAAAAAGTTGATTGCGATAAATTTTGAGTTCTTCATCTAATTTTACTGTAAATTTCAAAGAAATTAATGGCAAGATAACAATCAAAAATCCTAAGAAGAGCGCTAAACCTAAAGCAAACCAAAGTGAGAAAAATCCTCCAGCAATAATTAGAGCAATCGATAAACTTCCAGCAATTAAAACTGGAAATAATGTTCTCAAAAAGAGGTCTTGTAGATTTCCAATATCTTCATTAAGAACACCCAATAAGTCACCTAAACGGTAACGATCTGCTAATGTAATAGCCGTTTTTTCCAGTCGCAAATAGAGTTTTTTTCGTAAGAGACTTGTGATTTTTAAAATCCAATTATGAGAAGTTAATCTTTCGACATAATGCATCACTGGTCGTCCAATCCCAAAAATACGTACAAAGAGAACTGGAACATAAATCATTAAGATATTTTCTGGTTTTGTTGCTGATTTAGAAATGACATATCCTGAGCTGAACATCAAAAGTCCCGCCATCGAAATTGTAATCGTTCCTAAGAAAATAGATAGAATAAAGCCTGAACGATTTTTTTTCAAAAATGGAGAAATCCAGTCATTACCAAACAAAATATTTTTTAATTTCATTATTTCTGACCTCCATTATCTGATGAAGCTTGGCTGACAGAGCTGTCAGTAGATTTATCATTTACTGACGAAAAGTTTGACCTCTCAGATACTTTTTCTTCTTGGTCCTTTACTGATTTGCTCGTTTCATTGTCTAATAAATTTTTGTCATCATCAACCCCACGCATCTGACTAAGTAATTTTTGATAGTAAGTATTTTCAGATAATAGTTGTTCAGGAGTTCCAATTCCTGCGACCTGTCCCTCGTTTAATACAATGACCAAATCCATTGATGAAAGCCAATGAAGACGATGAGTAGCAATGAAAACAAGTTTATTTTCAAGTAAAGGTAAAATATTTGCTTTAATTTCTAATTCGGTTTCAATGTCCAGATGAGCTGTCGGTTCATCAAGAAACAAAATATTGCGGGTATGACTTAAAAATGCTCTGGCTAATGCAACACGTTGAGCCTGTCCCCCTGAAATTGTACGGCCACTGGCCCCAATTTGTCCATCAAGACCAATTTCATCGATAAGACTTTCTAAACCAGCAAGTTTTGCCGCTGCTTTGATTTCGTCATCAGTAGAATCAGGTTCGTAAAAAGCTAAATTTTCACGAAAAGTTCCTGCAAAAATATAAGTCTTTTGTGGAATGAATTGAACTGACTGACGATAGTTTTCGTCAGTTAAAGAAGTCAAACTTTGCTCATTTAGTTTAATTTCACCAGCTGTTGGTTTTAGAAATCCAGCCAGCATTGAAAGCAATGTTGATTTACCAGAACCTGAATTTCCGACAATGGCAATTTTTTTAAAGCCATTTACTGACAGATTAACATTTGAGATTCCACGCCCTGTGTCGTAAATTTTTCCTAACGCTGTCAGTTGAAGTTGTGAATTTGCACTCCAAGTTACTTTTTCTGTAAGTACTGACAAAGTATTTTCCTCAGTTGAAAGAACTTCATTAACAGCTGCCAAAGCATTTTTTCCATTAAGCGTCGCATGATAATCACTTGCAAAATCACGCAGAGGAAGGAAATATTCTGGCGCTAAAATTAGAGCCGCTAAAGCTGGAAAAAGTAAAATATCACCGCTCATTAACCGAAGTCCCAAAAAAAGTGCGACAACAGCAACCGAAAGACTTGCAAAAAAATCAAGGGCAAAGGTTGAAAGCATAGCGATTCTCAATGCGCCCATCGTTTCTTTACGAAAGTCTTCAGAAGTTTTATAAATTGAATTTGAGTAATCTTTAGACAATCCAAAATATTTCAATGTAGAAATTCCACGCAATGAATCTAAAAAGTGATTTGATAAATATTGGAAAGTTTTATATTGACGTTCAGCACGTCCTTGTGCTGCGTATCCCAATAGAATCATAAAAATAATTGCAAAAGGAAATGTCAAAGTTAACACAATTCCACTTTGCCAATCAAGAAAATACACTGGAATCAAAATTAACATTGGGATGATCATCATATTTAAGACTTTGGATAGGACCAATTTAATATAATTTTCAACCTGATCAATTCCTGTGATTACTGTTGTTGCAGCTGAGCCCGAACCTAAATTAGCAATAGCAACTGGACCAAGTCGGAAAAATTTATCCAACATATCCCCCCGCAATTTTGTTGCTAATTGGTAAGCAAGTTTATCCAGAGCCTTTGAACGACCAAAATTAATAATTTCACGGCTCAAAAAGCAAGCAAAAAAGCCCAAAACCCAAGGAATGGTATGAGAAAATAATTGTCCTTGCCAAAGCTTAGTAATCGCAGTAGCTAGAAATAAAGCTTGACCGGCAATTGCAATGAATTGAAAAACTGCCAGAATCCCCAATATCGGAAACATTCTTCTTACACCTGGCAGTTCAAAAAGAGATTTATCAATCATGTTTAAAGTTACTGATGAGATAATATTTTACTGATAGAACTTACCAACAAAGCTGACAGTTCCTTCATTTACCGATTGAATGACTTCCTCTGGGAGCATTCAACTGACAGAACTTATCAGCAAGGTCGGCAGTTTCTAAAATCTGCTCATAGAATTTCTGTCAGTAAAATAAAATTCCTCAGTTCCTTTCTAAAAAATTTAGGTCAGAAAAAATTTTCCTGACCATAATATGTAGTTGTCTTAATTAATTATATCAATTTACAAACTAATCTGAAAATAACTGGTTCAACCAGTTATTTTCATGTTTTATTTTTTAATTCTTTTTCTGAAAATGAAATAGGTCCAGCCCATATAGATGAGTACAAATGGTAAGATAACCAGAGTAATGATCGTCATTGTTTTCAAAGTATAGCCTGTTGAACTAGCATTTTTAATCAAAATACTGTGAGCAGGGTTAGTTGCAATCATTACACGTGGGAAAATCCCTTGGAAAATCAATGCAACAAGGGCAATGAAAGTCAAACCTGAAGCTAAGAAAGCAGACATTTCTTTTCCTGCACGAACAGATAAATGTGCCACAAGAGTTAGAATAACAATCAAAACAAGTAAAACTAAAGTTCCAATAAAATGTTTTTCAAAGAAATCAGTGAAAATAGCTAGCAATACAGCAAATACAACTTCACCAGCATAAAGAACAAAATAGAGGATATTAGCTATCTTTGCAGCTCTCTCACGCAAAGCTCCCTCTGTTTTCAAAGCTAAATAATTTAAGCCATGAAGCCAAGCTAAGAGCATTACAGCAACACCACCAACGACTGACAAAAAGTTAACGTAAGTAGTAAAAGTAGCAGTCACATTTCCTTTAGCATCCATTGGAACGCCTTGAATCATACTTGTAAACATCAATCCAAAGAGAAATGGAATAGCAAAACTTGCAACGCCCAAAACTTTTGTCCAGAGCATTTTTCCTTTTTCCGTATGTGAGTGATGACGAAATTCAAATGTTACTCCCCGGAAAATCAAACCTACTAAAATCAAAAATAGAATAAGATAGAAACCAGAGAACAATGAAGCATACCAATAAGGGAATGAAGCAAACATTGCCCCACCGGCAGTTAATAACCAAACTTCATTCAAATCCCAAACTGGGCCAATTGATCCGATAGCTTGTTCAACCTCACGTTTGTCCTTGGCAATTGTGATTGCACTCATTCCTACACCATAGTCAAAACCTTCGAGGAAGAAAAAGCCACTAAATAATACTCCAACAATAATAAACCAAAAAAGTTGTAATCCAGTCATTATTTATCCACCCCTTTCTCATCAGTTTCTTTTTGAATTTCACTATCTTCTTTTGATGAAGGAGCAAAATTTTCTTGACTAAATGAATCTAAAGAAACATAAGCTGTTTCCGCTCCTTCTACTCCTTGTTTCATTCTTTGAAGCGTAAAGTAAACCATCACAGCACCAAGGAAACAGAACAGGAAGAAATAGACGATATTTGAGAATAAAAGTGAACCGACAGAAACATTTGGTGAAACTGAATCTTTGATTGTAAATAAACCATAAACGGTCCAAGGATAACGACCAAGTTCAGTAACTAACCAACCTGAGGTAATCGCAAGGAAAGGTGCAAATAGCATCCAACGATAAACTTGTAAGCCAAATTTATTTTCATATAGACTTGGTTTTTTCTTTCTAGTCCAAAATAGCCCCAGAGCAGAAAGTAAAATCATTAACATTGATAGACCGGCCATAATCCGGAAAGTCCAGAAAAGAACCGTTACTGGTGGGAAGAAATTTCCGCCAATTTCTTTAGCTACATCAGGATATTTCTTTTGAAGTTGAGCGTTAATTTCATTCATCCCTTCAACCGAACCGCTTGGACGGTGATAAGTCAGAATTGAAAGCATATAAGGAATTTGAATTCCAAATACTTCTTTGTGGTCAGCTTCATTAAAGAAGGCAACCATATCCCAAGCCGCAGGGTCAGGTGTTGTTTCATAAACCCCTTCAGTTGCAGCAAATTTCATAGGTTGAGAGTTTTTAACTTCAATCATTTGTTGGTCACCAGCAACAAAGTTACCAACTGCACCGATTAGAGCTACTAAAAGTCCTAAACGTAAAACTGGTTTAAACATATCAATTTCACGATTTTTAAGAATTTGATAAGCTGAAATACCAGCAACCACAAAACCACCAGTTACAAGGAAACCTGTTGCCACGTGGCTAAATTCCAAAATAGTTTGAGGATTTGTCAAAAGGGCAGAGAAACTTGTTAATGTTGCTCGTCCACCTTTAACTTCATATCCCACTGGATTTTGCATCCATGAGTTTGCCGCTAAAATCCATAAAGATGATAAGAAGGTCCCAACAAATACAATCCAAAGTGTTGCATTATGCAATTTCTTACCTAATTTATCCCAACCAAACATCCATACTCCAAGGAATGTAGATTCCAAGAAGAAGGCAAGTAAGGCCTCAACGGCTAAAGGTGCGCCAAATATATCACCAACATAGCGAGAATAATCTGACCAGTTCATTCCAAATTGAAATTCTTGGATAATACCAGTTACGACCCCTACTGCAAAGGATAAGAGCATAATTGATCCAAAAAATTTCGTCCGTTTTTTCCATTTTTCATCACCAGTTTTCACATAGATAGTTTCCATGATCGCTGTCATGAGAACCATTCCGACAGAAAGTGGTACAAAGAAAAAGTGGAAGATTGTCGTCATCGCAAACTGAAAGCGTGCGAGAGTTTCAATGGTAAACATTGTTTATCTCCTTATTTTTATTTACTATATATCAAATAGATATAGACTAATTTTAAAAATATTTTTATCTAAGACTAGCTTTGGTCCTTGGTTTAATAAAAATATTTATTTTATTAATAAATAAAATAAGAGAATTTTTAAAGTTAACAAGATTTTTCAATAATAATTAATAATTAAAAATATCAGTTCTAATCGTAAATCTATAACTTTTCACTATTTCTTATCAATTTATTTATTAATTTAGCAACAGAAAAACAATAATTATTTTTTCTACAGGCCTCTTCTCAGTATCTTTTCAAACACAAAATGTTCAAAGTTTTTAGTAAACTCATATTTCTTAGTCAACCACTTTTAATGGATGACCGTGCTTGAGTATCCTTACTTTGAATTTTATATTTTTAATAACAGAGTAACTGCGAGTTTTCGAATAAAAATAGCTTTGCTTCTCACCTCTATCCTCTATAAGTTTTATTTGTAAATAAGTGATTTCATACTTTATTTTAGCATTTGTGAATGTCTTTGGCCTTTTAACCAAAGGCACTAACATCTGCAAATAATTTAAAATCACGTTACACTATATTTTATCATAATGTAAGCGCAGATAAAAACGATTGATTTGTAAAAGACTTTTAACAAGTGTAACTTTTCAGACACTTCTATAGTTTTTAAAATACAAAAAACCTATCATTAAAGATAGGTTTTATTAATTACTAATTAACGAACATCTCCCATTAATTTCAAAATAGGTTTTTTGACAATAAGAAGGATAATTCCCACGATAATACCAATAATACCAGTAATCGCAAAGAAGTGAACTTCTGTTGCTGCTTTAAAGAGTGGTGTAATTTGAGCATTGATTGCTTGTGAAGTTGAATCTGCCAAGAACCACATCGCCATCATTTGTGATTGGAAAGCAACTGGAGCTAATTTTGTTGAAACTGATAATCCAACTGGTGAAACAAGTAATTCACCTGCCATTTGGACAGCAAACATCAATACTAACCAAAGAGCACTTGCACGACCAGAAGTTCCGTTCAAGAGACCTGGAAGTGTCATAATCAAATAAGAAATCCCTGTCAACATCAAACCAAGACCAAATTTTACAATTGTTGAAGGTTGACGTTCACCCAATTTATTCCAAAGACGAACAAAGATAGGTGACAAGAGAACGATGAAGAGCGGGTTCAATAATTGATACCAAGAAGGGTCAATATGGAAAGTAATTCCAAACCAAGTTGGGTCCAAATTAGAACGTGATTCTCCCCAAACCGCAATAATTGTAGAACTTTGTTCTTCAATTGCCCAAAAGACAATAGCAGAAAGGAACAAAGGAATATATGCTGTTAATTTACGACGTTCATCTGATTCTACCTTTTTAGAGGTAAACATCATTACGAAATAAATAATTGGAACAACAATACCGATAATTGATAAAACATTAATGAAGTTATTAATGAAATTAGCTGGACTTGCTTGATAAAGTAAGAAGAAACCAATAATTGCGACAATAACAACAATTGTCAATGTAATAAGAAAATTACGTCTTGCTTTTGAATCCATTGGATTTGAAGGCTCGCGTCCAATTTCTGGGAAGTGACGAAGACGTCCATACCAATAAGCAAATAATGCAAAAATCATACCGATAGCTGCAAGTGAGAATCCTAAGTGATAATTCACGCCTTGTCCAACTGTCCCAACAATCAATGGAGCAATCAGAGAACCCATGTTAATTCCGACAACAAAGATATTGAATCCAGTGTCACGACGTGAGTCATCTTTAGAATAAAGATGTCCAACCATATTTGAAATATTCGGTTTAAGCATCCCTGTTCCCAAGATAATTAAGAATAATGCCACGAACAGTGAAGATAAACCAAATGGTGTTGCTAAAGCGATGTGTCCCAAAGTGATTAAAATTCCACCAAGGAAGATTGTGCGCGAAGCGCCCAACAAGCGGTCAGCAACCCACCCTCCAACGATTGTTGAAAGATAGACAAGTGCACCATAGATACTTACAATCGCCATTGCTTGAGCTTTAGGAAGTCCTAAACCTGCGTTGTCAGCAGTTGTCAATGCATAGAGGTAATAAACCAGAATGGCACGCATCCCATAGTAAGAAAAACGCTCCCAGAACTCAGTCTGAAAAAGCGTCAATAGGCCGCGAGGTTGACCGAAAAATGTTTTTTCTGTTTTGTTTAAGTTTTGCATAGATTATATTATAAAGTTTTCTATACAACTTGTCAAGTTGTCAAACAATTTTGCCTATACAGATTCTTTGAAAAACGCGGGAAAAAGAGGGACAATAACAAAATTTCATAGATATTTATTTATATTTTCTTCTTTTCTAAAATAAGATTTAGCTAAAAAATATAGTTTTTATCATTTTTTACTGACAAATAAATCTGTCAGTAAAAAAACTTGCATCAGCAAGTTTTAAATTTTCATCTTTAATTCTAAATTTGTTTTTCCACTAATCACTTTTTCTGTCAGTAATTTTTTTAATTCTGGTAAGAATTTCAGATTTTGTAAAAAAGTAATTTCTTGAACTTCTATATTAAGCTCATCTTCACTCGGATTAATGAGTTCAACAAAAACTTCTGAATCTGTATATCGCAATATTCCTAACAACCTGTCAGTAAAAAAAGTTGAAAACTCTCCATATTTCAAGCTATTTTCTGACAGACGTTTTTGCGTCCAACTTTTATAAACATTGTAAACATTGGGTGAAATGTTATCCCAAGGAAAATATTTACGATTCTCAGGGTCTTTGCCACCTGACAATCCTGCTTCATCTCCATAGTAAATACAAGGAATTCCTGGTAATACAAAAAGCATTGCCAACGCTACTGACAAATTCTTTTCTCCAACCATTGTCAAAATTCGTTCAGTATCATGAGTCCCTAGATTGTTTAAATTATTATAAAAAATATCTTTAGGATAATTCTCTTGCAAAGTCATCAATTGATGAGCGACATCTTGACTAGAACGATGACCATTTAATAAATTAATAATTAAATCACGAAACGGATAATTCATAGCAGCTTGCAAACTTCCACCAAGAATATAATTTCTTCTTTTTCCATAAGAAATTTTGTTGGAAGCATCTTCCCAAATTTCACCAATCAATATCTTATCTGAATAAGAGTCAAGATTTTCTCGAATTCCTTTAATAAATGAATCAGGGAGTTCATCAGCAACATCCAGACGCCAACCATCAATACCCAAGTCATTCCATTTAGCTAAAACAGAATTTTTCTCACCATAAATAAAATTGCGAAAAGAATCATTATCTTTGTCTATTTCAGGTAAATCTTTAATTCCCCACCAAGATTTATACTCAAAAGGATAATTTTCAAATTTAAACCAATCAAAATAAGGTGAATCAGGATTTTTTGCTGCTCCCTCATCATCGCCATAATCACCATTAATATTGAAATAAAGCGAGTTTTTTCCTACATGAGAAAAAACACCATCCAAAATCAAATGCATTTTTTCTTGATGAAGCAACTGAATCAATTCTTCAAAATCTTCCTGCCTACCTAGCATTGAATCAATTTTTAGGTAATCATTCGTATCATAGCGATGGTTACTTGTACCAGAAAAAATTGGATTAAGATAAATCGCATTGATTCCCAGTTCTTTTAAGTAGGGAATTTTTTTAATAATTCCTCTTAAATTTCCACCGAAAAAATCCCAACGTGCAATATCACCATTTTCTTCTTTAACATAGAAAGGACTATCCGTTTTTCTTCCATAGATAAATGAATTGGGTTTTGGGTGATTGATTTGACCATTTTCATTTCCATTATAGAAACGATCTGGGAAAATTTGATAGAAAACTGCTTCACGATACCAGCTGGGAGCTTGATCTTCTTTTTCAAATACAGTCAGCTGATAAGGTTTAACATCATTTTCATCAGTATATAGAAGCCCCTCTCCTCCTATGCCAGAACAACCATAAAATCGCCTAGTTTCTCCCAAATCCGAAGACTCGACTATTTCAAAATGATAAAAATAAAGTCCTGGCTCTTCATCAAAAGGAATGGTAACTCTAAAATCTCCGCCTGAATCTTTGGTCATAGAAAATTCATAACGTTTTCCAAAATCACGTCGAATTACACATGTCACAAGTACAGAAGGTTGGTCAGTTGTAAATCTCAAGCTCATTGAGTTTCCAACCTTGATGGCCCCAAAAGGTTGTTTATAATCTAAATTCCACGGATTATAATAATACATCTAATTCTCATTTCCTTTATTAACACTTAAGGCTAAAGGCTCCTAAAATTTACTCTGTCAGTAACAAAAATTTCTGTCAGTAAATTTCTTCATTCTTTTTTAGCCTTTATATACCAAATGTCATCAGCATATTCCCTAACTGTTCGGTCAGAACTAAAACGTCCCACATTGGCAATATTCATTAAACTTGCTTGAGTCCATGCTTTTTGGTCACGGTAAAGTTTTTCAAGTTCAGCTTGTGCCCGAACATAATCATTAAAATCACGAAGTACAAAATATTCATCATTATAGACGGTGAGCGAATCAAAAATTTCACGACCTTCACTTTTAATATTTGGCACCGTTCCATCAATTAAGGCATTCAAAATTCGATTAACTACTGGATTTTGCTCATAAATATCACGCGCATTATAATTACCATTGCGATAATATTCATAAACTTCATCCTTAGTCAGCCCAAAAACAAAATTATTTCCATCCCCTGCCGCTTCAAAAATTTCAATATTTGCACCATCAAGTGTTCCAATGGTTAAAGCACCATTTAGCATAAACTTCATATTTGAAGTTCCAGATGCTTCTTTAGAGGCCAAAGAAATTTGTTCTCCAACATTGGCTGCTGGGATAATCACTTCCGCCAAACTTACATTATAATTTTCCATAAAGACAACTTTGAGTTTATCTTTAATCGTTTGATCATTATTAATCATATTTGCTATTTCGTTAATTACTTTAATGATAGATTTAGCATAATGATATGAAGGAGCCGCTTTTGCCCCGAAAATAAATACTCGAGGAACCCTATCTAATTCCGGATTATCTTTCAAATCAAAATATAATTTTAGAATATGCAAAGCATTTAACAATTGTCGCTTATAAGCATGCAGCCGTTTTACTTGAACATCAAAAATCGCATCAGGATTAACCGTAATTCCTTTTTGTTCTTTAATCACCGCAGCCAATCGTAGCTTATCATCAAATTTAGCTTTTTGAAGTTGTTCAAGTGTTTTTTCATCATTTTTAAAATTTTTCAGCAGCTTCAATTCATCTAAATCATGACGCCATGATTTACCAATTGTTTCATCTATAATTCCAGACAAGCGTTCATTTGCAATCTGAATCCAACGACGGTCAGCAATTCCATTTGTCTTATTATTAAAACGTTCAGGATAAATTTCATAGAAATCATGAAGTTCAACATCCTTTAATAAATCAGAATGCAATTTGGCTACGCCATTGGTTGAATGTGAACCAATGATTGACAAGTTGGCCATATGAATTTGTCCATCTTTGATAATTCTCGTATTATGCACCAGTGTTGCACCCACTTTAGGAAGCAACTCAGCCGTACGTCTCCGGTCAATTTCCACAATAATTTGATAAATTCGGGGCAAAAGTTGTTTAATCATCTCTTCTGGCCACTTTTCCAAAGCTTCCGATAAAATTGTATGATTGGTATAAGACATTACCTTAAGGGTTGTATCCCAAGCTCGATTCCAGCCCACACCATATTCATCAACTAAAAGGCGCATGAATTCTGGAACACAAAGTGCAGGATGCGTATCATTAATATGGACAGCAATATAATCCCCAATTTTTCGAATATCTTTTTTTTGTGTTCCTTTATAGTGGTTCAAAATTCGTTGAAGTCCAGCAGAAACAAAGAAATATTCTTGCTTCAAACGTAAAAGTCGCCCATCATAATTAGAATCATCTGGATAAAGTTCAGCAGAGAGCATCGAAGTTTGTCGCATATAATCCAAATTTTGAAATTTAGGGTCTAATTCCTCTGGCACTTCTGAGCGCCACAGACACATATTATTGACCGTTGTATTTTCAAAACCAACCATGGGCGTATCATATGGAACAGCTAGAACACGTTCCTGGTCCTTATAATGAGGAATAAGATTTCCTTTTCCATCATCTTCTAACCAAACTTCACCACCAAATGTTACTTCAACTGCTTTGTCTGCTCTACGTACTTCCCAAGGATTCCCATTATTTAGCCAAGAATCAGGTAATTCTACTTGGTAACCATCTACTATTTTTTGTTTGAATAATCCATACCGATAGCGAATGCCATTTCCATTTCCTGGAAGCCCCGTTGAAGCTAAAGAATCCATGAAACAGCTAGCTAAGCGCCCCAAACCTCCATTTCCAATGGCCATATCTGGTTCTATCTTAGCAACCTCATCCAGTTCAATTCCAAAATCATTTAACCCTTCTCGAACGGTATTTAAAATACCCAAGTTAAGTAAATTTGATTTAAGCATTTTTCCTGGTAAAAATTCAATCGAAAAATAATATGCTTGTTTTTTTCCAGTTTCATCCTTATATTGATTATCGGCTACCCAAATATTAGCATAGTAATGTTTCACAACAGATGCCAATGCATCATAAATTTCTTGATAACCTGCTTTTGTCAGGTCAGTCGCAAATTTTGAAGTTAGACGCTCTTCGAAATCTTGCTTAAATTGTTTTTTAGAAAGTTTCAATCGTCGCTCCTTTATTATTCTCAAACATCTTTTATTTTAAAATGAATTCTACCACAATTTAATCACAAGCGCAATCGTTTGCGAGATTTTATAATTCTTGATAGAGTTCAATGTATTGCTGAGCCTTCGTTCCCCAAGAAAAATTTTTACTCATTGCTGATAAAACCATTTTATTTAAGACTTCTGGTTCTTTTCCATAAACTTCAAGTGCACGATTAATCGTCTCCAATAAAATCTGTCCTTCAAAATCAACAAAACCAAACCCTGTTCCTTCTTTGCTAATAGGATTAAATGGAATCACAGTATCTTTCAAACCACCAATTTCATGAACGATTGGTAAAGTTCCATATCTCATTGCAATCATCTGTGATAGGCCACAAGGTTCAAAAGCAGATGGCATCAAGAAGAAATCAGAACCAGCATAAATTTCCTGTGCAAATTGAAGGTCAAATGCAATATTTGCTGACAACTTATCTGGATATTTTTGAGAAAAATATCTAAAACCTTCTTCAATTTCAGGGAAACCTGTTCCTAATAGGACAATTTGCACATTTTCTTCCAATACTTTTTCCAACTGAGTCAAAACTAAATCAAATCCTTTTTGATTCGTTAAACGGGAGACCATCCCAATCAATGGAACATTTGGATTCAATGGTAATCCTGTTCGCTTTTGGAGCTCTGCTTTCATTTGACCTTTACCAGAAAGCTCTTCCTCGCTGAAATGGTAAGGAATTAATATATCATTTTCGGGATTATAAATATCATAATCTATCCCATTTAAAATTCCAGAAACTTTTCCATCTACATATTGCAAAATCGATTCTAAACCACAACCAAATTCTGAGGTCTGTATTTCCTTAGCGTAAGTTGGCGAAACTGTATTAACCCGATCCGCATATAAAATTCCTGTTTTTAACATATTTAGCATACCATTATGACGGACTACTCCTTCAAAATAGCGCTCCATTCCCATACCAAAAAGCTCACTTAAAGCATCTCCATGCATCAAGCCTTGAAATTCAATATTATGAATGGTCAGTACTGTTTTAATTTTTTCATAGGCCTTAATCCAGTTGTATTTTTCTTTAAGTAAAAAGGGAACCATTGCAGTCTGCCAATCATTGACATGCAAAACATCTGGAATGAAATCTAACTTTTCTAAGAGTTGGCAAAGAGCCAAGTCAAAAAAGGCAAAGCGCTCTCCATCATCGCCATAACCATAGAGTTGTCCCCTACCAAAATAATGTTCATTATCTAGAAAATAATACTTCACACCCTCTTTTTCTAGACTTTTAACTCCAACATATTCGTGTCGCCAACCAACATCAACAAAATCATAAAATTCATCTTTTAAAAGTGAACGATATTCTTCTTTCATTTCATTCTTAAAATAAGGAAGGATCACAGCAACTGAATCTATCTCACTTTTTTTAGCCAATTCTTTGGGCAGTGCTCCAGCTACATCTCCAAGTCCTCCCGTCTTAAAAAAGGGGGCACATTCACTTGATGCAAATAAAACTTTCATTTTTCTCTCTTTCATTTCCTCTTTAAAATATAATTCTTTTTTTGAATTTTATTCAAGAACGCCGATAAATATTATCAGCGTCATTTGTCTTCTATAAGATATCTGCGGTAACAACTGTTCCTTTAGGAATCACTACTGGTTTTTCTGAACTACCAATAATTTTGACATTATTTTCGACAACCACTCCTTTATCAATGATGGCAAATTTAACTTGAGCGCCACTTTTAACTTCAGAGTTGGTAAAAACTAATGATTCTTCAATTAAGGCATCATCTTGAATCTTAACTCCACGAGAAATGAGAGAATTTTTTACTTTACCATTGATAATACAACCAGAACCTAATTGACTATTCTCCACTTTACTATTCTCAGAAAAATAAGTGGGAACTTCATTCTTAATCTTAGTATAAACAGGTTGGCTACTATATAAAAGAGAGGTAAAATTTTGGGGGTCGAGCATGACCATATTGGCATCATAAAATGACTTAATATTAGTGATATTACTCATATAACCTGTGTATTCATAAGTATTCACATCATAGTTCTTCATATAAACACGAATGAGACGGGCAATTGAAGTCAATTCTCCTATATCTTGCATCTCTTTTATAAAATTAATCAACCAATCGGTGTTCACGATAAAGAGATTCAAACAAAGAGCTTCTTTTTCTTGGGGATTTTCTAATTGATTAACATAACAGTTACTCATTTTCCCTGATTCATCAAAACGAAGAATAGTATCATACTCACTTGCTAAATCTGGAGAAACTTTTTTATAAACGGTGGTTATTTCCTTACCTGCCAATTTATGTATTTTAAGAACAGCCGTTAAATCGACATTACAAATAAATTTACTGCCCAAAAGAACTGTATATGGTGCTTTAGATTTACGCAAAAAATTTAACTGTTGAGCAAAATAATCCTTACCTTGTTCCCTTAAACGGTCAAAATCTTGTTGAATATAGACAAAGTAACGACTATTAAAGCCATCCAAGCCCCATTCGCCACCTGAACCTAGATGGTCAAAAACAGATTGCGTTTCTCCTTCATTAAAGGTCATAAAAATATTATCTACATGGGCATTTGATAATGATGACAATGGAAAATCAATCAAACGATATTTACAATCAAAAGGAAGAGTAGCAATCGGACGAACCTCTGTTAAGGGGCTTAAGTGTTTGCTTGAAGAAATATTTGAGAGGATTGCTGCCATTTTATTACTATTGTTCATTTTTATTTTCTCCTTTAATTTCTCCGTGGCCAATCACTGCGACTTCATTTTCACCGATTATTTCTACATTATCACCAATTTTTGCATTTTCACCAATGATTGCATTTTTGATTGTAACGTTTTCCCCAATAAATGTCCCAGACATAATGAAACTGTCCTCAATCACTGTTCCTTCTTGAACATGGACATTCTGTGAAAGGATTGAATGAACAACTGTTCCATCAACGTAACAGCCATCACCAACAAGTGCATTTTTTACATTGGATTTTTCTGTGATAAACTGTGGAGCTGAAATATCATTATGTGAATAAATCCGCCAAGATTTATCTGTAATATTTAGTTCATTATTTAAATCAAGAAATTCCATACTGGATTGATGAAGAGAATCAATGGTTCCAACGTCTTTCCAATATCCCTTAAAGCGGTAAGCGAACACATTTTCCCCAGCTTCAATATAAGCCGGGATAACATCTCCACCGAAATCTTCCATTGGATTTCCTTTCGAGTAACCATTCACAAGAACTTCGCGAAGCCTTTTCCAATTGAAAATATAGATTCCCATTGAAGCAAGATTTGATTTTGGTTCTTTAGGTTTTTCTTCAAATTCAATAATTCGCTCATTATCATCGGTGTTCATGATTCCAAAACGGCTTGCTTCTTCAAGCGGAACTTCCATTACCGAAACTGTTAAACTAGCTTCACGTTCTTTGTGGCTTTCTAACATGGCTTCATAATCCATTTTATAAATATGATCTCCCGAGAGAATGAGAACATATTCTGGATTTTGCTGGTCAATATAAGAGATATTTTGATAAACAGCGTGAGAGGTTCCTTCAAACCATTTAGAACCTTCTTGTGAAGAATAGGGTTGGAGAATAGTGACTCCACTATTGATTCCATTTAACCCCCAAGGTGCTCCATTTCCAATATGAGCATTTAGAGTTAAAGGTTGATACTGAGTAATGACGCCAACATTTTTTACATTGGAATTTGCACAATTTGATAAGGCAAAATCAATGATACGATAACGACCTCCAAAAGGAACAGCAGGTTTTGCAACATCTTTTGTCAATTTACCTAAACGCGTCCCTTGACCACCAGCAAGAATAAGACCAAGCATTTCAATTGCCATAATGAAACCTCCATTTTTTTCACAAAATTTTTGTTTTTTTACATATTTATTATTATTTTATAATTTATACTTTCTAATTCAAAATGATTTACTTTGAAATTTAATAGGCTCTTTTACTTTCTTTGATAAATTTCTTTAAAAATTCAGTCCAATCCTGATTATCAATCAATGTTTCAAGTTGACAATGCAATCGGTAATTCCAGTAATGGTATGGATTTGCTGGAATATTAATTTGTTCGGATTTTGCATCTTCTTTTCGCAATTGTTCACTCATTGCTAACCAATCTTGAATAGGTAAGATAACCATCATCGCATTGGAGTTTAAATGTCTTTTAACTATCTCTTGGATAATTTCTGCACTTGCATAATAAGGAGCTTCGCCATACCAACCCATGACTTCATTGTAGTAACGTTGAATTTCCTCATGATTTTCTTCCCACCAAGCTCTTAGTGGACTTGTATCGTGACTTGAAGTCGTTAGGACCGATAAATAGGGAACTTCGTTTAAAGGACTGACAAATCGATTATCTGAAGGCATTCTCTCAATTATCAAACGTAGAATATTAAGATGATTCATGACATCTGGTACATTGGCGGGAACCATTCCTAAATCTTCACCACAAGCTAACATATTCGTAGCATCTTTTAAAACTGGTAATTTTTCATAGGCCTTTTCTTTCCAAAATTCATAATTCCTTCCATAAAAATAGTCATTATAAAGTTTTTCAAGCCGTCCTTTATAGTCATCACCAAATTCTCGAAAGCTGATTGTTTGCATTAAAGAAATACGTGGATGATATTTCTCTGGATTCTCATCATCTTTTAATAATATTATATTTTCATGTAATTTATAAAGTCCTTCTCGCACCCAATCTTCTAATTGAGCTTTTTCTACTTTTTTCTGGTTATTATACTCATTTTGAAATGTATAATTTCCATTACCTATATAATCCAGAAATGTTTGAATAATCCAATCTCGATTATCTCGGCCAAAAATTTCATCAATTACCCAATCCTTGATGAAAGGATTAATAAACCGCTCGAGGCCCCATTGTCTTAATGGAATACCATAGTTATTTTCAATTTCTTCTGCTGACAAGGCAATAGCTGGTGAAAATTGGCCCAATAAACCTCTTACGGAATCCTCTGGCATCTGCCATATTCTAAAGAAACCAAGAATATGGTCCAGCCGATAAGCATCAAAATAATTAGACATGGCTGTTAACCGTTTTTTCCACCATTCATAACCATCTTCGGCCATTTTTTTCCAATTGTAGGTTGGAAAGCCCCAATTTTGTCCATTTACAGCAAAAATATCAGGAGGAGCTCCAGCTTGTTTATCAAGATGAAAAAGTTCTGGATGAGTCCAAGCGTCTACGGAATCATGAGCAATTCCAATTGCGATATCTCCTTTTAGTGCAATTCCTAATTGATGACAATAGTCAACGGCTTCTGAAAGTTGATAATGCAAAAGATATTGCACAAAGATATACAAATCCAATTGATTACTTTCTGAAGTTAACTTTTCAAAGAAATCTTCACTATAAGTGGCATACTTTCCCCAATTCATAAAATTAGCACTTTGATTGATATCTCTTAAATACGAAAATGCCGCATAGGCCTTTAACCAATCCTCATTTTGCTGATAAAATTGCTGATAATCTTTGCTTGTTTTAAATTTATGAGCTAAATTTTGATAAATAATCTCAGCATATTCCCATTTTAAGGCTAATGCTTTTTCATAATCTATTTTTTCTAAAGCATTTAATTCTAATTCCGCGATGAGAAGCTTTTCTTGTTGAATTTTTGTGTAAGAATCCCAAAAGATGTGAATATCTAAATAAATTGGATGCAATGCAAAAACAGAAATGGCACGATAAGGATATGAATCACGCCAGTCCATAAAAGTACTGGTATCATTAATTGGTAATAATTGAATGATGTCCATCCCAGAACGGTGGGCAAAATCGGCTAACTCTTTCAAATCTGAAAATTGCCCTACCCCACTTGAGTTTTCAGTTCTTAGTGAAAAAACTGGAACTGCTATCCCTGTATGGTAAGCTTTTTTTCCGAAAGGTTCAATTGAAAAATTATTGGTGAGCATTTTTACTCCTTAATTCTCTAAAAATAGTGTAGAATCGCAAAAGAAAACGTTTTCTTTTATTATATATCTTTTAAAAAAAATATACCAATATTTAGTGTGATTTTTCAGAAAATTAATAAGTAATGTTAAATAAGATAACTCATTAATTACAAAAGCTAGAAAAACGTAATAAAAAAAAGCTACAGATAAAATTATCGGTAACTTTTTTATTAATTTTATTTTAAGAAGTTAGTTAATACACCATTAATGAATCGGCTTGATTTTTCATCACTAAAGTCTTTTGAAAGCTCAACTGCTTCATTGACCGCAACAACATCAGGTGTTTCTGTATATAATATTTCATAACTAGAAACTTGAAGGATTGCTTGTTCAACAAGAGTCAAACGTGAAAATGACCAAGTTTTTGCCAAATATTTAGAAACATTTGCTTCCAAATCTTCTTTTTTATCTAAAACTCCATCAACAAGTTGTGTAAAGTATTCAGGAGCTTCAAGATCTTCTGGACGATCATTATCATAATTGAGAACAAAGCGTTTTGTATTTTTCAAAAGCTCTGACAATTGTGATTGAGCATTATTTTCTGCTTGTGCTAATTGTTCATCAAGTTCTTCTTTTAAAGTACTTGGAGTGAATAAATCACTTGTATATTTTTCAAGAACATTTTCATGAAGGAATGAGAAGGTTTTTTGGAAAGTTTCAAGAGATTGTTCAGCTGTCGCATTTTCTGGAAGATTTTTGAAAAATTCTAGAACTTTTGGAGCAACAGGTTCTTCATCAAGTTCAATTTGGAACAAACGAATCAATTTCAAATTTGCCATGACACCAACAAATAAATTTGTTGCTTCATATTCATTCATTTTCTTAGCGTAACCACCAAAATCTCGCATGAAAGCAAGAGCTTTAGCAACCGTTGTTTTCTCGATATCTTTAAGTCCAAGAATTTCATAAATTTCATAAATGGCTTCTAAAGGTTGAGAAAGTCCTTTTGGAAATTTACGAACAGTAATTCGTTCATCACGAAAATCAACGTCAAAACGAACAGTTTGAGAAAGTTCTTCTTCTAATTTTTCAACGTTTTCTCTAAAAGAGCTTACGACATTTGTTGCCATTTCTTTTTGGACAGCATAAGAAAATAAGACCTGGACCGCTCGTTGACGAATC
Organism: Lactococcus sp. S64; assembly: GCF_016516525.1. NCBI lineage: Bacteria > Bacillati > Bacillota > Bacilli > Lactobacillales > Streptococcaceae > Lactococcus > Lactococcus sp. S64. Next base: position 158,030 of record NZ_JACVUQ010000002.1, read on the forward strand.
TGGTGTTGAGTGAGCGTCTTAGGCATCAAAAAATCCCTCATCAAACAAGTCTTCAAGCGCTGGTTTTGGTTGTTTTTCAGTCATAATTCCGACAACGTGGATATTGACTTCATCAACAATAATCTCAGTAGCTTGGGCAACTGCTTCTTTCACTTCTTTTTGGATTTTTGTAGCAACGGCTGGTAGGCTTACACCGTAAGTAAGGTACACATAGATATCAACAGCTACTTTATCATCTTTTGAGTCAATATAAACACCACGGCCTTCATTTTTCTTACCAAGGCGGTCTGAAAAACGTTTGTTACGAAGGGCGTGTACCCCATCGATTTTGGCTGTTGTAATACCGATAATTACTTCAAGAACTTCAGGGGCAATGACGATATCCCCAAGTTCTTCAGAATGTACAGTTTTTTCTGCCATTTTGATTTCTCCTTTTGTCTTTGCAAATTTTTCCAATTGGAAAAATTTCACTTACAAAATGAATTTTCTTTACTGACGAAGTCTTTAAACTTCATAAAGTTACTGACAAAAGGCTGTCAGTAAATTTTTTCAGTAATCGTACTTAATTAAGCACGTTTCAAGTATTCACCTGTTTGTGTGTTGATTTCAAGTTTTGTTCCAGCTTCAACGAAATCAGGAACGTTAACAACAAGACCAGTTTCCATAGTTGCTGGTTTACCAGAACCTGTTACTGTTGCACCTTTAATAGATGGTTGTGTTTCAGTAACTTCAAGAACAACTGTTGTTGGAAGTTGAATACCAATTACTTCTGTACCGTAGAATTGAATTTTAACATCTGTATTTTCAAGAACATAAAGAAGTTCATCTTTAACTTGTTCTACTGGAATTTCATATTGTTCGTAAGTTTCATTGTTCATGAAATTAGCAATACCATCCATTGAGTAGAGGTATTGTGCTGTTACAGTTTCAATAACAGCTTGTTCAAACTTATCTTCAGGACGGTAAGTGTCATCAAAAGTTGAACCTGAGCGTACGTCTTTAAGTTTCATACGCATGATTGTATTCCCTTTACCTGGTTTGTGATGACTTGCTTCCATAACGCGGAGAAGTTTTTCCCCATTCAAAAATGTCATGCCTGATTTAAGGTCTTTTGCTAAAACCATGTTTATGTTTCTCCTAGTATTTATAAATTTAGATATTCTGTCATTTTTCTTTTGTCAGCAATTTTTCTGTACACAAAAGAAGTGAAATGACAGGATTTAACATCTTATTTTATCACAAGTTATTGCTTTTTTCAAATAACGATAAGCTCTTTTGGGGCTTTTGTTAAGACTTCACAGCCATTTTCTGTCACTAATAAGTCATCTTCAATTCTGACTCCACCAAATTCAGGAATATAAATTCCTGGCTCATCTGTAATAACCATCCCAGCTTCCAAGTGATTTTCTGTCATTGATTGATTAAAATAAGGAATTTCATGAACATCTAAACCAAGTCCATGTCCAATTCCATGCGTAAAATACTGACCAAAATTGGCTTCTTCAATGATGGTACGCGGAACCTTATCATATTCGGCATAAGTCATTCCCGCTTTGACTTCTTTGATAAGTGTTTCATTAGCCTTACGCACGGTTTCATAAATTGTTCGCATCTTGTCATCTACAGAACCCACAAAAATTGTTCTGGTCATATCGCTAGCATAATGTTCATAATAACAACCAAAATCAATGGTCACTGGATCACCAAATTGAATCATTTTACTGGTCGCAACGCCATGAGGCAAGCTACTTCTCTTGCCTGAGGCAACAATGGTTTCAAAGGAAATTCCGCTCGCCTCTAAATCACGCATTTTGAAATCAAGAAAATTAGCAACTTCAATTTCAGTTCGGCCCGGCTCAATGAATTTTAAAGCTGACATAAACGCTTCATCAGCAATTGCACAGGCTTTTTTTATCAAATCAATCTCTGTGTCATCTTTAAATTGGCGCAATTCCAAAACAAAATTACTTGTGGCTAAAAGTTCTAATCCTGGAGTGGCGTCAGAAAGTCTTTTAAAGAAAGCATAGTCAACTGTTTCTTCAAAAGCTATATTTTTAATTGATTCACTTGCTGACAGGTCTGTCAGTAAACTTATTGGATCTCTTGTTTCAATAATTTCAAAATCACTAATCAATCCACGCGCCATTTCACTATAACGGCTGTCTGTCATAAAAATATTTCGCTTCGCTGTCAAAAAAACTGTGCCCGCGGTTCCAGAAAATCCTGTCAGATAAAAGATATTCTTCATATCAGTAATCAATAAACTATCAATATTTTCTGTCAGCATTTTTGCTTTTAATTTTTCAATTCTCATTTTATTCTCCTTTAAATTAAGAATTAAACTTTAAAATATTTCTTCATTTTCTTACATGATAACACAAAAACGCTAACATGAGTTAACGTTTCCTTTTAATTTATTTTTTAAGCGGAAGTAGAGCATCAGCTAATTTAGCAAATTCTTCAATAGATAAGGCTTCACCACGAATTGTTGGCGATATTTCTGCTTGTGCCAATAATTTTTCAATTTCAGGTTTACTTTCTTTACCAAAAGCTGCTTGTAAATTATTCATCAATGTTTTACGACGATGAACAAAACTGCTGTGCATCGTTTTAAAGAACCATTCTTCATCTTCTACTTCAACCAATGGTGCTTCACGACGAACCATTTTCAAAATAGCTGAATCAACATTTGGTGCTGGAATAAAGACAGTTCGAGGTACGATAAAGGCTACACTTGCTTCCATATAATATTGAACAGCAATTGATAATGAGCCGTAAGCTTTCGTTTTAGGACTTGCAGCAATTCGGTCTGCCACTTCTTTTTGCATCATCACCACAAATTCTGAAAATGGAATTTTGCTTTCAATCAAATGCATCAAAATCGGTGTTGTGATGTAATAAGGTAAATTCGCAACCACTTTGATTGGTAAATTTGGATTTTTAAATTTTTGAATTTCTGAAAGTAAATCAACTTTCAAAATATCTGCCGAAACCAAGGTAAAATTATCGTAAGGTGCCATCGTTTCTTCTAAAATTGGAATCAAAGATTTGTCAATTTCAAAAGCCATCACTTCAGCTGCTTCTTCCAATAGATATTGGGTCAAAGAACCAATACCTGGACCAATTTCAATGACATTTACTTCTTTTGAAAGTTCAGCGGTTTGAGTAATTTTTGTCAGAATATTATGGTCTGTCAGGAAATTTTGTCCAAATTTTTTCTTAAAATTAAAATCATGGCGACGTAAAATGTCCTGAGTACGGATAATATTGGAAATGCGGTCTATGTTGTTTTCTGTCATTTTTTCTTTCTTTTACTTTTTATGTATTTTAAAACTGATATTAAGTTTCTGTCAGTAAATTTTACTGACAGAAACCATTGATGTATTCTATCAGCGACATTTATCTTCTGTCAGTAATTCTTCATTACATTTTCAATTTGTTCTTTTGTAATTTTAAACATGTTAAGTCGTTTCTTAATTTGTTTTCCATTCGCATAACCAATTCTGAGTTGCTCACAAAGAAATTCTCGACGTTTTCTACTGTCAGCGGCCATAACTAAGCCAAAACTCATTAAATCAGTTTGTGTCAGTTCTGTCAGCAATTCTTTTTTACTGACAGAACTTCTGTCAGAGGATGGTCCTTGCGTTTTAGCACTTCCAAATTCATCAGCAACTTTTTCTCCACCAAATACTTCTGCCAAAGCCTGATTCAGTGCTTCAAAATTTGCATGCTCAACTCCTAAAGAACCTTTTCCTTTAGGTCTTGCCTCATCGCGATTTAAAAAAGCATGTTTAGCATTTGGAACGGCTTGCATTATGATTTTACGAATTCTTTCTCCTTGGAAATCTGGATCAGTAAAAACAATAATTCCTCGCTTATCTTCTAACCTCTTTAGTCGTTCTAAATCTCTGTCATCAATAGATGAACCTCCTGTTTCATAGGTCTCACAGTCAAAATAACGCTTAAGATTCGCTGTGTCATCTCGTCCCTCTACCACAATTACTTCATTAATTTTTTGCTTTTCTACCATAATTTGCTAAATATTTCTCTTTATCTTTTCGATTTTTAAGGATAATCACTTTACTTTCAACATTAAATTCTTTTATTTTTTGCTCAATCTGTGGAAACTCTTTTTCAGGAAAGGTCCAAACAAATTTCAAAAATTCCAGATATTCTTTGTCCCATTTTTCTTTAAACTCTTCAGCAATATCTGGACGATTTTTACCAAAAACACAACTCTTAATCGAGCGCTTAATCACCCGAAACGTTGTTTTTAAACGGGGCGTCTTCAACCAGATTACTTCATCAGCAAAAGGTAATCGCTCATCTAAAGTTGAACCGTAATTTCCATCAATAATCACATTCTCATTTTGAAAAATAAAAATTCTTGTCGCCTCACGTAACTTTTCTCTGGCAATTTCACTTGGATATTTATGAAAAACCTTATCTAAATGCAAAATAGGATAACTTGTAATTTTTCCTAGTTCTCTTGCAAAAGTTGATTTACCACTTCCTGAACTACCAATAATCATAATTTTCATAAAAATAGCTCCTATCCAAATCAAAATAAATACGAATTTATTTTTTCAAGCCAAAAATCCTCAAGGCATTTTCTGTTGTCGCTTTAGCCACTTCATCAGCAGAAATTTCACGTAATTCAGCAATTTTCTCAACAATAAATTTTGTGTAAGCTGGTCTATTTTCTTTTCCACGATATGGCATTGGTGTTAAATAAGGCGCATCAGTTTCCACTAAAATTTTATCCAAAGGAACTGTAGCCGCAGCCTCCTGAACATCAAGAGCCTTCTTAAAAGTGACTACACCTGAAAAAGAAATCATCATTCCAAGCTCTACAAATTTGAGTGCCTCATCGGCTGTCCCAGAAAACGAATGCATAATCGCACCAGCAGAACCAACGCCTTCTGATTTAATAATTTCATAAGTATCATCAAGAGCATCACGTGTATGTACTTGAAAAGGCAGACCCATTTCCTTAGAAATCTGAATTTGTCTTCTAAAAACTCGTTCTTGTTCTTCTTTCGGACGGACCATCCAGTGATAATCCAAACCAATTTCTCCAAGAGCAATTACTTTTTTTGCTGACAGCTTGGTCAGTAAATAATTTTCAGCTTGGTCATCAAATTCAGCAGCATCATCAGGATGCCAGCCAATTGTTGCGTAGCATTCTTCAAATTTCTCAGCCAACAAAAGTGCTGCATCATTTAATTCATAATTACTTCCAACATTATTAATTCTTGTCACTCCAAATGTTTGAGCTTGGACTGATTCATCTTGAATTCGTCCTTCAAATTCACTAGTATTTAGATGAGTATGTGTATCAAAAATTTCCATTATCTTATTTGAAATTCCTTCTCCGTAATTTTTTAAGCAAAAAATTTTCCAATTTATTACTAGAGTTTTTTCTCTTTTTTATTAATCTGTCATTGATTAATTAATTTTACTTTTATTTAATCAACCCTAAAACATATTTTAAGTTTTTTCCAAGACAAAAAAGTCAATAAGCATTTATATTATAACATATCTGTATATCTCTTTCATCTCTTCCTAGACCCCTATATTATTTTTAATGCTTTCTATAGATATCATTCTGATAAAGCAGCTTGACAAATGTCATATAAAAAAATACAATCGTAAACAGGAGGAAGAAAATGGATAATTCAAAATTATTTGGCGAAGCTGCGAATGAAGAACAACTATTGAAAAATGATTATCGTAAGTATCGTGGTGAAAACATGGATATTTATTACAATGTAGCAATTTGTGAACATGCAGGTGAATGTGTTAAAGGAAATCCTTTAGTATTTGAAGTTGGCCGTAAGCCTTGGATTATCCCCGATAATGGCGAGGTCGCTTCCAATCAATCAGTAATCAATAGATGCCCTTCCGGAGCACTAAAATATTTGGCGAAGGAGAAAAACTAATGAACATTATTGAAAGAGAAAATCTATTTGAACTTCTGTCAGATAAAGGAGAAGTCATTGGCGAAATGGCCTATATGCCTATGAATAATTCAATAATAATCACTCATACTGGCGTTTCACTTGACTATCGCGGTCAAGGCCTAGCCGAAAAATTAGTTCTTGCCGGAATCCAAAAAGCAAGACGCAAACAATTAAAATTAGGAGCCACTTGCCCCTATGCCGTCAAATATTTCAGAGAACACAAAGAAGAATTAACTGATGTTTTAAAATAAGCTAATCCTTAAATATAAAAGACCTTTTAGCGGGGCCTTTTTTATGTATTCTAAATTAAGCAATAGAAAAAATTTTCTTCAAACTTTACTTTAACACTGAATTTACTTGGTAATTTAAAAGGCTTAATAAAATCAATCGTCATGTTTTCTATAAAATTGTGTTGTAAATTCACAATTTTTTTGCTATAATAATTCATTATTTTATCTATCAAACAAATCAATTATAAGGAGTATTTATGGAGGAAAAATTAGCTGGTAAAGATTACCTCTTTATAGGGTCAATGTTATTTGGACTTTTCTTTGGTGCTGGAAATTTAATTTTTCCAATACATATGGGTCAAGAGGCCGGTGCTGCTATTTCACAAGCAAATTTTGGTTTTTTAATTACAGCAGTCGGCTTTCCCTTTTTAGGAATTATCGCTCTGGGAATTTCTCAAAGTAACGGGGTTTTTGAGTTAGCTTCCCGAGTCAATCGTATTTATGCTTATATTTTTACAATTTTACTTTATCTCGTTATTGGCCCCTTTTTCGCTCTTCCTCGCTTAGCAACTACTTCTTTTGAAATTGGAATTTCACCTTTGTTAAGTCATGAACTCCAAGCTCCACTATTGGCTCTTTTTAGTATCCTTTTCTTTGGAACCGCCTGGTTTCTGTCTAGAAAGCCAACAAAACTCTTAGATTATATCGGAAAATTTTTAAATCCCCTCTTTTTGGTTTTGTTAGGTATTATTTTGGTCATTGCTTTCACTCATCCATTAGGAAAAGTTAGCCAAGCAGAAATTGGTAAAGCCTATCAAGCATCTCCTATTTTGACGGGTTTCACACAAGGTTACAATACTCTTGATGCCTTGGCCGCCTTAGCTTTTGGAATCATTATCATCACAACTATTCGCCAACGTGGCGTAAAAAATCCTAAAATTATTGCAAAAGAAACCATAAAAGCTGGCCTTATCAGTGTAGGACTAATGGCTATCATTTACACCTGCCTTTCTTACCTAGGTACTATGAGTCTTGGGCAATTTGCTATTAGTGAAAATGGTGGAATTGCTCTCGCTCAAATTTCCAACCACTACTTAGGAAATTTCGGCATGATTATCTTAGCACTCATTGTCATCATCGCTTGCTTAAAAACAGCCGTTGGCTTAATGTCTGCCTTTTCTGAAACCTTTGCTGAATTATTTCCTAAAAAAGAATACCGTTTTTATCTCCTCATCGTAAGTATTCTTCCTTGCATCTTTGCAAATATTGGTTTGACAAAAATTATAGAACTTTCAGTTCCAGTCCTCATGTTTTTATATCCCTTAGCCATTATCCTTATTTTATTAGCTTTATTAAGCCCGCTTTTTAAACATTCTAGACTCGTTTATCAGATAACAACTGCTTTTACACTTTTAGCGGCTATTATCGATGGACTCAATGCTCTTCCAGCCAGTCTTCACACAATTACTTTCATATCAGTAATAATTAATTTTGCTAAAGACTTTCTACCCTTTTTCTCCCTAGGAATGGGTTGGATTCTTCCGGCGCTTTTAGGCTTTATCATCGGATGTTTATGTCAAATCGCGATTACTGTATATAAAAATAAAAAGTCTTCAACACTTTCATAAAAGTTGAGAGCCTACAATATATAAAAAGGAGTTTCAAATAATTGATAACTCCTTTTCTTTTACATCAACTCAGATAATTAAATTTTTGATTTTCTCTTAATATAGATCATTCCAAGCACCCCAGAAATCAATAGAAGTATTCCCAACACTTTGAAAAAATCCCTTGGGCTATCCCCCGTTTTAGGCAACTCTTCAGATGTTTCTGATTCCATTGAAGAAGACGAAGTCGACATTACTTGTGAGGATGAACTAGGAGTAGTAATTGATTGGTCGGGTTTTTCAGGAGCTTCTTCTTTAACAGGGATGATTGTATTTATAAAATTATACCCCTCCTGTTGATTCGTGTAATTACTAACAGACACCTCTTTTACATCATAATCGTAAAGTTTCCCACTTTCATCATACTTATCCAAATTGGTAAACGAATATTTCCAATTTTCTTTAGCCGTCACATCTCGTGAATCAACTTTCTCTCCATTCCGATATAACTCAATACTAATAAAACTTGGTCTTAAACCACGTGCATTATTGTCATCAATCCAAGTTTTCTCTCCAGAAATAGAAAGTTTCATACTTGCATTTCCATTTCCACCATTGTTAGGAGTATGAACTTCTACTACCTGTTTTTCAATATTTTCTCCCGTCAATTCTCCTCTATTTTCATACTGTTGAGAAAGCTCTCCATCCGTTGCCCTCGTTGAATAATCGATAATAATCGTATTTGAAATATCACCTAAATTCACGGTAAATCTGTTCACGCCATTTTCTAAAATACTAGCCTGAGGATAATAGCTATCAACATTATAATTCTCTCCATCACTACTATAAGTCACATTAGCTACCGAAATCGAACCAGAAACTAAATTCTGATTCCCACCAATAATATCAGTATAAATAGCTTTCTGGATATTTTCTTTAGCATAATTGATCCGAACCTGCCAATGAATTAAGGTTGAATCATTCTCGTCAACCCATCCCCATTTATAAAGTACCTCATCTTTATCCGGTCCTGTTGCCGGACCAATGTTAACCTCTGTTGTTCCTCCATCTTTCCAATCAACTACTACCCTTGTATTTCCTCTACTTTTTGTTCATCCCAATTAACCCAAACGGAAAATGAATCTTTAATGTCTGAAGTTGCATTTTCAACAAGTTTTGAAAAAGTAACAGTTACCACCCCCGTAAGATGATTAGCAACCGCCGTTCCGATAATATTTCCAGCTTCATCTTTTATTTCAAAAGTAATATCTTTTGATAAGTTAATAAATCAGGAACATTGACACTCATTGTATCCCCCTGAGAAACGCTTCCCACTGGAATATCAAAATCCCAATGAGCCTGAACATCATCATAAATACCAAAATCTGTTTTCGGATTTCCCAAATCATCAGTCAGTTCATGTCCCGTTATAAATTTATTTCCATAGTCAGCAGCAAATACATTTGAAGGTTTAAATAAATTAATTCCAACCAAGCACATCAATAAACTCAGAACCATTAATAATTTAAATGACTTATTCTTCGCCTTCATGAATATCTCCTTCTTATTTTCTCTTATTATTGTGTCCCTTCACTTAAGAGCCAATGTTTGATAGTTTTCCAATTATCCTTCGTAACAATCAACCTAGGAATATTACTATATAGTGTTTCATTAGTCACTACACCTGGAGATAGTGTGAATATTCCTTGAATTCCATCTTGTAGCATATAATCTTCTAAGTCTTTATTTTGTGCTCCATAGGGATAAGCAAAAACTTTTCCTTTTTGATCTAACTTCTCACCAAATGCTTTCTGACTTTTTTGGTAATCTTCTTGCACTACTTTTTTTGAAATATTAGTAGATAAAATCGGTTCAAAGTTTTCTTGATAATGTAAGTCATTCGTATGTAGTCCTGAAGTAACCAAAGGATTTTCATTCATTTTCTTTATTTCTTTCCAAGTCGACATTTGTGAACCATCAATGGTTTGTCCAACTTTTCCCGTGATAATGAATTGCGTAAAGGGTAAGTCTAATTTTTTCATTATTGGATAAGCGTTCTCTGGCAAAGACTTATCAATGTCATCAAAAGTAATCACTACTGCTTTGCCAATCACCTCTTTTTTATTAAGCTTCTCTATCAGTTCTGAACTAGTCAAAACTTTAATATGATTTTTCTTTAAAAATGTCATTTGCTGTTCAAAATCTTGCAAGAATACATTATATTCATGGAGTTGAGAATTATGCGAAATTGAATAAGCGAAATTTGTAACCACCGTATCTTTTAACACACGGTGATAACAAAGAACAATAATTCCATCATTGTCTTTAAGCAAACTCTCATAAGCAAAATCTGGCTGCTCCTTTTTTCCATCTTGTACATATTTTTTTGTTTCACGTGTGGACATAAACACCAAGATAGCAATAAGACCAAACATCAATATCAAAAAAATATTCTTTTTACTAAATTTCATATTATAAATCTAAGCCTCCTTCGTTAAAATATAAAGACTAGGAATCGTTAATATTGAAAGAAGACAAAACAAATCATAAATTATATCTTCCCAATTTGTTATTGGAAACCCAATGATTACAAAAACAGAGATAATTCCATCACTATATATCCCCAGCAAAGAGATTAATAAAAGAACGAAAACAATTAATATAAACAGCCAACATAGTGAAACAGCCAAGAATTCCAAAAAATGTCGTTTTTTCATTTTTTTACGTATTACTAATTCCATTATTACACCCCTCTATCAGGACTTTCCCATTTTCCTTTATTTGTCCGATTAGTTAAAACAACAAGTTCAGCAGAAAGAGCACTAATCAAATTTAGAAACCAATAAGCAACAAGATAAGCTGGAAATATTAATTTATCAGTCAAGGATAAGCGGCTCTCCCCTTTATCATTATTAAGTCCTAAAAAGAATACAAAAAATGAAATAAGAACAAAAATCACGATAATTTGACCCGATACTTTGAATTCTTGATTTAACAGCATTTGGAGAAAATACTGATAAGATTCTATTAAGAAAAACCAACTCCAAATATGACTACAAATCATTTCAATCAAAAGAAACCGATGTTTAAATTCTCCTCTTTTAAAAACCCATGATAAATTTGTAATTAATACTTCTACTCCACCAACTGCCCATCTTCTCCGTTGCTTTAAAAGAGATTTTAAATTTTCAGGAACGAGAATATAGCTTAAGGCTTTAGGGACATATTTGACTTTCCATTGATTACGATGAAGTCGCCAAGTGACATCAATGTCTTCCGTCATCACTTCGGTATTAAAGCCCCCAATTTCTTTCAAAGCCTCTACACGATACATAACAATCACACCTGATACGGTCATTATTGCACCTAGAAAAAGACTTTGTGCTCTCTTAATCGCATCAATCACACTTAAATACTCTAAGGTTTGTAATTTCCCCAATAGAGTTGTTCTGTTTCTAACAATAGGTCGTCCAGTCACAGCCCCAATATCTGAACTAGAAGTTAATTCGGCCAATAAATAAGATAGAGCATCTTTAGAAAGATATGAATCCGCATCAATAACAAGCATATACTTGCTGTTAACTTGTTGCAAAGCAACATTTAAAGCCGTGGCTTTTCCCTTATTTTCCTTTTGCTCAAGAATAGTTAATGTTTCCCAATCGTCGAAAGATTTTTTTACTTCATAAAGTTTCTCCAAAGTGCGGTCACTACTCTTATCATCAACAATAAAGATCTCTAGGAAAGGGTAATTTAGATTACGTAGTGATAATAAAACTTCCTCAATCGTTTCTTCTTCATTGTACGCAGAAATAACAATACTAATTTTTTCAAATTCTTTTGTTTCATCAATTGCTTTCTTATCTCTTTCTTTCCGCCGAGATAAAAAAGCACCACTTGCCCAAATGAAGGACAAGATAATCGGATAATAAACAACATAAACATCTACCATTGTTGAGATTATCATAGTTTTAATTTTCCTTTCTTTCTTTTTTTCTCTTAAAAGGGAAATTTAAAACTTTTCCCACAAAAATTCCTAGTAATGCCGCACTAGTAAAGGCTACTGGAATAATAATCGGTCCTGCTATCACTCGTTGACTTAAGTTTGGAATTTCATGCTTAAAAAATCCATAGACAAACTGATCCGTTAAATCAGATATAAGATAGATAGTCAAAGTAGCGGTAGATAGAGCCTTTAGCAACCTAACGCTCCATTTTGGAATGGGAGTTCTCCACAAGATTGCTATAACTAATACTGTCATTATGGCTGTTTGATAACCAAAATAATCATTGTGGTCTAGCCACTGAAATTCTTGATTCCAACTTGCAAAAGTGTCCGTCAAAGTAAAAATCGTAAGTGCACTTAAGAATGCTGTAACAAGTTTTCCTATTGAAATTTTCTTTATTTCATTTTGATAAGTATAAAGGTAAGCTCCAATAAAATAATAACTAACGGGATAACAAATTTGCCAATAGTCTGGAATAACTTTTCCAAAACTATTTAATAAAGAGGGTAAGAATGTTAGCAAACTTGCGATAAAGACAATATATAAATGATAATTTTTTATTTCTTTTTTATAATTCCAGATAATATTTAATAAAGGGATAAAAAGATAAAGTCCTAAATACATTTCAACATACCAAGAGTAAGAATCGGTTGAATAATCAAAAATTCCATTTATGGCTGTGGAGAAGTCGCTTCCTTTTCCGACAAGAGATAGAACTCCCCATACTAATAAAGATATGCCTATATATGAAATGATGACAGGAACTATTCCCAGAACATATTGAGCACTTAATTCTTTTCGATTCATTAAAAATCCAGTTGCCACTAAAAACAAGGGCACACAAGTAATTAAAATCGTTCTTATCCCAATCCAAAAAATTGCTAAAGTGGAATGAATTGTCATATCATAAAAGCCCGAATTTAATAAAAAGTGGACCGAAATGACAAAGAATATTGCACAACTTTTCATTAAATCTATTGATGAATTACGTTTCATTTTTTTATATTTATAGCAGAAAAATTTTGCTCCTATAAATCCTTTCTCTAATTTGGGTTATAAACCGCTCAATTCAAAATTTACAATTATTTTTCCTTTACATCACTAAGATGTCTCGAAATCATGTTATTCTCCTAACTTTAATTTAGTATGGATTTATAACTAACGAAAATCATTAATTTTTGATTGCAATCCACCAATTTATCACAGTATAACATAACAAAAAGAAATATTGTAATATAAAGCTTACAAAAATTACTTAATATCATCATATTATTCATTTTTAATTATTATTAAACCCTATAAAGTAAAATATCAATCAATAAAAAAAGCGGTACAGCCCTTATAAACTGGCACTTATGATGGTTTTAGGCATATTAGATAATACTATAAATTGCAAATTTAGAAATCAAAAACAAACATCAGTTTGTAATTAGTAACATACAAAAAAAGTACTTACTCAAGTAAGTACTTTTTTGCATTGATTTACCATATTTTTATTTTAAAAACTTCTTTTATTCCTGACAATATTAATGTAGGTAGAGCAGGAATAAAAATCACAAGTAGATATACAGGTAATGTTAACTGAGCAGTTCCCATCACACTATTGAAAAACGGAATGATTGTTACTAAAAATGAAGAAACTCCTGCAAATAACACTGCTCCAACAAGTCTAATATTCCCAAAAGGATTACGTCTAAACAATGTTCTTGAACTTCTTGCATCAAATACATGCCATAATTGTCCATAAACTAAAGTCAGAAAAGCAACTGTTTGTGCTTCACTAGCGTTCAATCCATTTTGAGCAGCCAGGAGAAATCCAAGATAAACCATCGCTCCCATAACTGTTCCCCTAATCAAAACCCTAGACCACGTGTGGTTAGCAAGAATAGATTCATTAGGGTTCCGTGGTTTTTCTTTCATCAAATCTGTTTCGGCAACATCATAACCCAAAGAAAAAGATGGAATCGCATCACTCACCATATTAACCCAAAGAACCATTAAAGCAGTCAATGTCGGAGTCATTGCTGCTACATTTCCAACACTACTTCTAAATAAAACTAAACCTAATACAAGGGCCAAAACTTCAGCAACATTTGTTGTCAGTTCGTGTCTCATAAAGTTTTTTATATTAGCATAGATAGTACGACCGCTATAAACTGATTTTTCTATCGTTGTAAATTTATCATCTAGTAAAATGAGATCTGCAGAATCTTTAGTTACTTCTGTACCAGTAATTCCCATCGCCACTCCAATATCAGCAGCTCTTAAAGCTGGAGCATCATTTACTCCGTCTCCGGTCATAGCAACAACTTGTTGATGATTTTGGAGCTGTTTAACAATACGTTGCTTATGCTCTGGTGTCACTCTTGCATAAACATTAACATTTTTTACTTCTGCATAAAGCTCCTGATCTGACATTTCTTCAAGGTCAATTCCCTTTAAAACTGTTGCATTTTTTTCTTTTACAATCCCCAAATCATAGGCAATCGCACGAGCTGTTTTTTCATGATCCCCTGTAATCATGACCACATTAATATTTGCATCATGAAGTTGTCTGATAGATTCTTTCACTTCTTCTCGTGGAGGATCAATTATTCCTGCAACTCCCGTTAATATAAAATCTTTTTCTACGTCTTCCGTGGCTCCGTATAATGCCTCTTCTTCATCAACTTTTTTGTAGGCCACAGCCAAGGTTCTTAGTGCTTCATCCGCATAATCATCTACCACTTTAATAAAGTTATCTTTTGACTGCTCAGATTGGTCAACTATATCTCCAATCAAAATCCCCGAAGCTTTTTCCATTAAAACATCTGGTGCTCCTTTGGTATAAACGTAAAATCCTTCATCATTTTGAACAATGACACTCATCATTTTTCTACTGCTACTAAAAGGAAGAGTTCTTATAATTTTATTGTTTTTTAATAACTTATTCTTGCTATAGCCGGCTTTACTACCAAGAACGGTAAGAGCAACTTCTGTAGGATTACCAAAAGTTTTTACTTGCCCCTCAACTTCTTTGACACTTGAATCATTACACAAAACGATATTTTTCATAAATTGAGCAAAATTTACATTTTTTTCACCTTTTGATACCAAGTGAATTTCACCAATGGAACGATATCCCAGACCATCCACATTATACAGTTGACCATTAGCGTAAAATTTTGTAACGGTCATCTCATTTTGGGTCAATGTACCTGTTTTATCAGAACAGATGTAAGAAGTACTCCCTAAAGTTTCCACACTACTTAGTGTTTTAATCAAACCTTTATTTTTTGACATTTTGACTGCACCGATTGTCAATACTATTGAGAGAACAACTGGTAAAGCATCTGGAATAGAGGCAACTGCGAGAGCGATTGAGGTTGAAAATACTGAAGTAATTGAGTTAATTGAAAATTCTCCAGAACTTATTAATCCAAATACAAAAGTTAATAAAACAATCCCAGCGGATATTTTCATCAGTGTTTTAGTAAGTTTTTTTACGGTTTCTTGTAATGGAGATGATTTCATTCCCTCATCTTTCATCAACTGAGAAATTTTCCCAAGTTCTGTGTTTTCTCCCGTGGCTACAACTATTCCAATTCCCTGTCCATTTGAAACGATAGAGCCAGAAAATCCCATATTCGTTTGATCACCAATTTCGACGTTTTCATTAATGACCTCTATATTTTTTATTATAGCATCAGCTTCACCCGTTAAATGAGACTCAATTAATTGAAGTTCATCAAGCTCTAACCATCTTATATCGGCCTCCACAAAATCACCTACTGTAACTTTTACGATATCACCAACAACTAGCTCATTTGATGAAATTTTTTCTAAGGCTCCATTTCTTAGTACAGATGAAAAACGATTGTTCATTTCTTTTAGTGAATTTAAATTTTTACGAGCACTAATTTCTTGCCAAAAACCTAAAAATGCATTTATAATAATCAAAATAGCTATAGCAATCGCTTCATATAAAGATTCTAAACCATGTTTTTTATCTCCAACTATTTGGAATGAATAAAATGAACTAAAAAATGATAGAGCGACTGCCCCTAATAAAACAATGATTATTGGTTCTTTAAAACTTTTAAAAAATACTTTTAAATAGCTTTCTTCCTTTTCTTCTGGAAGTTTATTTTCACCATATCTTTCTCGATTATCAGTAACCTGAGTACTCGAAAGTCCTCTATCTATCTTAACATCATAACTATGTAATAATTCTTCTTTGGATTTTTGATAAAATTTCATATCATCCCTTTCTAGTAAAAAACGACAAAAAAGAACGCAAACCTCAAAACAATCTCCTCACCCTTGGAGATATGTCTTGAAGCTTGCGCCCAACCTAGTCGTTTATTTAATTAATTATATTTTAACATTATCCATATCGTAAGTCAATCCATTTTATATTGTTTTGACTACAACACAATATATAATTATATTAAAACTCAAATTATCCCTCCGTTCCCAAAACAAATAAGTTCCAGTAGCCCCTTTAGTAAGTTAAATGGTAAAATATTATTAGAATGTATGAATTTATAATATGTACTATATAAATGAATTTTCAATTATTTTAAAGCTAGAAAGAATATCATGACTAAAAATTACTTAGAAATCCCTGAAGAACTTTATAATAAATTAAGTGATTATGCAGAAAATGACCAACTATCAATCCGTTTAGAAAATCAACAGATATTATTAGAAAATCCGAAAATTAATCATACCAATAAACAAAATTTAGCTTTACACTATTTTATAGTACCTAGTTTAGCATCTGGAATAATTGCATTGCTTATCTTTTTAAGTACCAATCATCCACAAATCGCATTTACGGGGAGCCGCCACCTCTCTGTTGCAAGTTTGAGCATAATTCTATCAACCCTTTTTGGTTTTTTTGGTTTCATATGGACTTATCTTCGCAAAAGTTGTGACTTATCCAAATCTAAATTTAAAATTTTTAGAGAAACTTTAACGCTATCGGTAGCCTATACAAGTATTTCTTTTGCTGTTCAAATCATTTTTTGGTACATAATTGGCAAAACATTTAGCGGAGTAACTTTTGACCCCTTTACTGCAGGGTTTCTTGTCTTAGTATTTGTTGGAATCATCTTTTATTTTCTTATTTCAGCAGCTCTTTCCATCACTTTACCTAATCTTATTTTGCTCCTCTTTACCACTTTCATAGGGGGTATTCTTGTTTCAATGGCAACAAACAATCAAAAAGATTGGTGGCAACATAACTTCAGCTTCTTAGGAACTGGTGAAGCCACACAGCACTGGCAGTTCAATATCACCTTAATATTTTCTGCTCTTATTCTTCTTACCATAACTGATTTTCTCTTTGCTGAGTTTTCTAAGAGCAGCCTTTACAATTATAAATTTAAAATAATTCGTGTTTTTTATATTCTCATAGCACTTTTGATCGCTTTCGTCGGAATTTTTCCAGCCCAATCATGGACAATGCCTATACATAATAATTCTGCATTTGGTCTGGTTGCGGTTGTTCTTATTATGATTATCTTTCTTAAATGGTTAGTTCCCACCATTTCTAAAGAATTTTTAGCATTATCTTGGACTGCTTTGATAGCATTAACTTTATCTGCCGTTGCCTTTATGGGAATTCACTATCTCTCATTAACGGTCTTTGAAATTATTGCTTTTGCTATAGCTTTTACCTGGCTCGTTATGTTTATCAATTCACTCAGGGGAATTATTCAAGAAGGAAACGAATGGCAAGTAAAGCTCCTTCAAAAATAATTACCTCAAGCATCAGATAAGAAAAACAAAAAGGTTGAATTTTCAGAAAATTGTGTTATAATATCTTCACAAATACATTTTGGTTGGAGGTTCATCATGGAATTTAAAAGTTTACTGCTCCTTTCACTTGCTGCAGTTTCTGCAGTTGATCCATACTTACCCACAATTTTTATTTCAGCCACAACACTTGATGATATTGAATTTGAAGGATAACAATAACCATAAAAAATTTTTTAATTCATTTTCTTTTATTATCCAATAACAATTACTATGCACTCAACAAAAAAACATTGTTCCTTTCTGGCAGTGGTTTTTTTCAATAAAAAAAAAGACGCAAATGCGTCTATAAAAATTCCAATAAATGAATATTTTAATTATGAATTAAATTGCTGAACGCAAACGAGCGCCACCATTTTCTAAAACACGAACTGTACGAGGTAAAAAAGCACGGATTTCTTCTTCATTATATCCAACATGAAGACGTTTTTCATCCATAATAATTGGACGACGCATGATTTGTGGATTTTCAGAAATAATTTTAATTGCTTGTGAAAGTGAAATATCTTCAAAATCAACACCCAAAGTCTTCACAAAGCGATTTCTACTTGAAATTAATCCTTCAACACCATCGTCACATTTTTGTAGAATTTGACTAATCTCTGTTGTTGATAAAGGATCCGCGATGAGATTTCTTTCGTTAAATGGGATGTGGTGATATGAAAGCCAAGTTTTAGCTTTTTTACAGCTCGTACAAGAGGGTGCTGTATAGATTGTGATCATCGTCTCTCCTTCGTGTATATTTATTTATCTAATAGTATTAAACATCAATGATTGTACAATTATACCATATTTATAGACTTAAAAAAAGACCTTTTCAAAATTTTTTCACAAATTTTTTCAATAAAAAAACCACTGAAATCAGTAGTTTTTTTCACTGCATTAGATATTATAATGTTGTTTTTTCAACATCGATGGATAAACATTTTTAGCCTTTTGTAACTCTCGTTTTTTTGCCTCAATATCATCAGTAATTTCGACAGAAAAATTCTCGAAAATTGTACGAGATTCTTTGAAAATGTATCCCCCATTTTTCAAGTCCTGCTCGTCATCAAATACAGCTAAATGGTGAGAGAGCTTTTTGAAAAATGTATTCAAAAAATAAGTTGGAATGTATAAATTATACATTGAAGTATAGTTTTTCAAAAAATTATAATCGTAAAAAGGAACTTTCACATCACTTTGAGGATTAATTAATTCTTTATCACTCCCAGTAATTGGGCGATTAAGAATTTCAATCACTTTTTGATTAAGTGTGTTACGAACTTCAATTTCACGAAGTAATTTTTCAATTGTTAATCGTTTCTTATAACGATTTTCATCATAAATTTTGTAAATGTAGATGCCTGCAACCATTAGCCACGCGCCAATAATCAGACCAAAAATCATTGCAATAATAAGTTCTGTATTCATGTCATAATTATAACAAATTTGAAAGCGTTAAGAAAGTTTAAACTCTTTTTTTATCAAGTTTTAGGAAAAGTCATAAAAAAAGACAATATTCTTTGACCTTTTTTGACCAATGAGTTATAATATAGAAAAATAAACAAATGAATTCAATTTTATCTAAAATTAAATTCATATCTTATTTATAAAGGAGATTCAATCTATGGGTTATTTAGTACCTACCGTTATTGAACAATCAAGCCGTGGCGAACGTGCTTATGATATTTATTCACGACTTTTAAAAGACCGCATTATCATGCTGACAGGACCTGTTGAAGATGGAATGGCAAATTCTATCATTGCTCAACTTCTTTTCTTGGATGCACAAGATAACACTAAAGATATTTATCTCTACGTAAATACACCTGGTGGTTCTGTATCTGCTGGTCTTGCCATTGTTGATACAATGAATTTTATCAAATCAGATGTTCAAACTATCGTTATGGGAATGGCTGCCTCTATGGGAACAATCATTGCTTCAAGCGGAACAAAAGGCAAACGATTCATGTTGCCAAATGCTGAATATCTTATTCACCAACCAATGGGTGGTACAGGTCAAGGCACTCAACAAACTGATATGGCTATTGTTGCTGAGCAACTTTTGAAAACTCGTAAACGTTTGGAACAAATTCTTGCTGATAATTCCAACCGTTCACTTGAACAAATTCACAAAGATGCCGAACGTGACCATTGGATGGATGCCAAAGAAACTTTGGAATATGGTTTCATCGATGAAATTATGGAAAATAATTCCTTAAAATAATGATGTAAATTTTAAAAGCCCTGATTTCAGGGCTTTTTATTTTTCTGATTATCAATCTATTTTTTAATATGTTTTTATAAAATCAATCAAAACGTCGGAAAATTTTGAAGTTGAAAGTTTTCCACCTAAATCAGCTGTCAAATTTCCATTCCTGAATGAAAATGAAAGAGCAATTTTGATTAATTCAGCCACCTCTTGCCAGCCTAAATACTCAAACATCATCACTCCAGATAAAATTAGACTAGAAGGATTTGCTATATTTTTTCCAGCGATATCTGGAGCTGTTCCATGAGTTGCTTCAAAAATAGCATGACCGCTTTTATAATTAATATTCGCACCTGGTGCAATTCCAATTCCTCCAACCTGTGCGGCAAGTGCATCTGAAATATAATCACCATTTAAATTAAGAGTGGCAATTACTTCAAAATTTTCAGGATTTAAAATAATCTGTTGGAGGAAGTTGTCAGCAATTACATCATCTACATAAATTTTTCCTGATTTTAATGCTGCTTTTTTCTCATTTTCAGCTTGTAAACTTCCTCTTTCATTTTTGATTTCATCGTATTCTAGTTTTGTAAAAGTTGGATATTCCCTAGCAACCTCATAGGCCCAATTTCTAAATCCTCCTTCAGTAAATTTCATAATATTTCCCTTATGAACAAAGGTCACTCTTTTTTTGTTCATTTTCAGAGCGTACTCAAAAGCCGCATTTACCAGTCGTTTACTTCCTTCAGGACTAACAGGTTTTATTCCTAGTGCTGAAGTTTTTGGAAAGCGAATAGAATGGACATTCAATTCTTTTTCTAAAAATTTTAATAAGTTGTGAGACTCATTTGTTTCACTAGCAAATTCAATACCTGCATAAATATCTTCTGTATTTTCTCGAAAAATTGTCATGTCAACTTTTTCTGGCGCCTTAACTGGGGATTTTATCCCTTTAAAATATTCAACTGGTCTTACGCAAGCATATAAATCCATTTTTTGTCTTAAAGTAACATTAATTGAACGAAAGCTTTCACCGACCGGGGTCATTAGTGGTCCCTTTATCGCAATTAAATTTTCATTAATATGAGCGAGAGTTTCTTTGGGCAGATATTCTCCACAAGTCTCAAATGCTTCTCCTCCTGCCAATAATTTTTGCCATTCTATTTTCTTTTTTTGACCATAAATTTTTAGAACCGCAGCATCAAAAACTTTTTGCGCCTGAGGAAAAATATCTTCGCCAACACCATCTCCTCTAATATAACCAATTGCTGGATAATCTGGCACAACTAATTTTCCATTTTTCATCTCAATTTTCATAATAATTTTCACCTATTTTTTTATTTTTTCCGAATCACATAAGGCATTATACCGTCATTAGCATAGTAATCTAAATCCGCCTGAGAATCAAAGCGTAAAAGAACCTCAAAGTTTTTTTCGGCAGTACTTACAGTAATTTTTTCATGAATTTTGGGATTTTCTGGTAGCTCTATAGAAAAACTTTCATAACCACTTAATCCTAAAGTTTCGGCATTTTCATTATCTAGAAACTGTAGGGGAAGAACACCCATCATGACGAGATTACTTCGATGAATACGTTCAAAACTCTCAGCAATTACAGCCTTGACTCCAAGTAATTTTGTTCCCTTGGCCGCCCAGTCTCGACTGGAACCCATTCCATAATCCTTACCAGCAAGAACAATTAATCCTTGTCCTTGTTCTTTATATTTTTTAGCTACCTCATAAATAGGTAATGTTTCATTATTGAATAGAGAATAACCTCCCTCAAGAGGAGCAACAAGCTGATTTTTGATACGGATATTAGCAAATGTTCCCCTTGTCATTACTTTATCATTTCCACGTCTTGAACCAAAACTATTAAAATCCTTATAAGCAAGTCCTCGAGAACTTAGATAATCCCCAGCTGGGGATTTTAAAGGAATATTCCCTGCTGGACTAATATGGTCAGTTGTGATAGAATCACCAAATTTTGCTAAAACATGTAAATTTGACAGTGAAGCTATCGGTTTATTTATCATAGTTAAGTTTTCAAAATATGGTGGATTAGAAATATAGGTAGATTCAGATTTCCAGTCATAAACTTCACTTTTCTTTGTTTTGATATTATTCCAGACTGTATTTTCATCAAAAACCTTAGCATAACTTTCAGCATATAAATCACTTGTTACGTATTTTTGCACTAAATCATTCACTTCATCAGAAGTTGGCAGAATATCTTTCAAATATACCTTTTCACCTTCTAGATTAGTCCCCAGAGCAACAGTTGTTAAATTTTTACGAACAGAACCCGCTAAAGCATACGCAACTACTAATGGAGGACTTGCTAGATAGTTCGCCTTCACTAATGGATGAATTCGACCTTCAAAATTTCGATTGCCACTCAAAACACTCGTTGCAATCAGTTCTTTATTTCTAATCTCTGTTTCCATTTCACTTAAAAGTGGCCCTGAGTTACCTATACAGGTTGTACAGCCATATCCTACTAGATAAAATCCCAACGTTTCAAGATAAGGAAGGAGACCCGCTTTCTCTAAATAAGAGGTAACAACTTTTGAACCAGGAGCTAATGAAGTTTTAACCCAGCTAGGAACCGTAAGGCCTTGTTCTACTGCATTTTTTGCAAGTAATCCCGCCATCATCATAACATGTGGATTACTCGTATTGGTACAACTTGTAATAGCGGCAATTGCAATTTTTCCATCCTCTTCTTTCAGAGGTTTTTGTTTTTTAGCAAAGTCTTCAAAGTTATTTGCTAGCTCAGACAATTCAAGCATATCTTGGGGACGAGAGGGACCTGATAATCGTGTTGCTACTTCACTTAAATCAACATTAATCGTCTTATTATAGTATGGTTCACGTTTTTCGTCATAAAATAACTTATTTGCCTTTGCATAGGTTTCTACTCGCGCAACCACTTCCTCAGAACGATTTGTCGCCCGAAGATATTTCAAAGTTTCATTATCAATCGGAAAATATCCACAGGTGGCACCATACTCAGGAGCCATATTTGAAATTGTTGCTCTATCTGCTAAACTTAAATTTTTTAGTCCTTCTCCAAAAAATTCAACGAATTTTCCTACCACTTTTTCATCTCGTAAAATTTTTGTCATTGTCAAAGCTAAATCTGTTGCAGTAGCAAATGCTCCTAAATTACCTATTAATCTAACTCCTACTACTTCTGGAACAGGCAATGAGCTAGGCTCTCCTAGCATCACTGCTTCTGCTTCAATTCCTCCTACTCCCCAACCAAGAACACCAAGGGCATTAATCATTGTTGTATGACTATCTGTACCAAAAACACTATCTGGATATAAAACGCCATTTTTTTCGGTAATTACTTCACTTAAATATTCAATATTAACTTGATGAATAATACCTGTTGCTGGAGGGACTACTCTAAAATTATCAAAAGATTGCTCTGCCCATTTTAAAAATTCGTAACGTTCACGATTACGTTCAAATTCTTTTTTTGAATTTAACAGAAAAGCCTCTTCATTTCCTTGAAAATCTACTTGAACAGAATGATCAATTACTAAATCCACTGGAATTTCTGGGTTAATTAGTTCAGGATTCTTTCCTAATTCAACCATTGCGTCTCTCATTGCCGCAAGGTCAACAATAGCTGGAACTCCTGTAAAATCTTGAAGAACAACACGGCTTGGTAAGAAAACTGTTTCTTGACCAACTTCCCCTTTTAAATAGTCTTTAACGGATTGAATATGAGCCTGATTAATATTCTCATCATTTTTCTGTCTAAGCAAACTTTCTAAAAGAACTCGTAAACTATATGGAAAGTCTTCAATTCTTTCAGTTTCTGAGATATCATAATAATGGTATATTTTATTAGAAATACTTATTTTTTTCATCTTTCCCCCAACTTTATATAATTTTTTGATTCTAAGACACTTTCATAGGCTGGACGGATAATCTTATTCATATTAATTAGTTCTTCTATACGATGTGCTAACCAACCTACAATTCTAGCAATCGCAAATAATGGAGTAAATAATTCTTGTGGAATTTCTAATATTCTATAGACAAAGCCAGAGTAGAAATCAACATTTGGACAAATCGTTTTATATATTTTCCGATTTTCCGATATTACTTTAGGAGCTAGCCTTGCAACTTTTTCATATAACTTGAATTCCTCTTCCAATCCTTTTTCTTTTACTAAAGTCTCGACATAGGATTTAAAAACCTCAAACCGTGGGTCGCTTACACTATAAATGGCATGACCAATACCATAAATTAATCCTTGCTTATCAAAAACTTCTTTATTTAAGATTTTATGGAGATACTTTTCTATTTCAGCATCATCTTCATAATTAGAAATATTTTCTTTTATATTTTCTAACATTTTTGCTGCCTTAATATTAGCCCCACCGTGTTTAGGCCCTTTTAAACTGGAAAGGGCAGAAGCAATTGTAGCATAAGTATCTGTTCCACTTGAGGTGACCACATGAGTCGTAAAAGTCGAATTGTTACCTCCACCATGTTCCATATGGAGAATCAAGGCAATATCTAATACTTTAGCCTCTACCTCTGTGTAATGGCAGTCTGGGCGAAGCATTCGTAAAATATTCTCAGCGGTCGTCATTTTTGGATCAGGATAATGAATATAAAGACTTTCTTTTTTAAAATAATGAACATAAGATTGGTAACTGTAAATCGCAAGAAGTGGAAAATCAGCAATAAGTCCCAAAGATTGTTCTAAAACATTTTCAATCGAGATATCTGAAACTTTCTCATCGTAACTAGCAAGAGCTAGTATACAACGGCTCATCGAATTCATCACGTCACTTGAAGGGTTGGTTAAAATAGTTTCACGGACAAAAAATTCTGGTAGAGTTCTCCTACTGGCTAAAAGGTTTTGAAATTCCTGAAGTTCATTTGCCGTGGGAAGTTCTCCAAATAACAATAGATAAGTCATCTCTTCAAAACCAAAACGATTTTCTTTTCTTAAATCATTAATAATATCTTTAATATTATAAGCTCTATACTCTAAAATACCGGGAATTTGGTTTCCTTCTTTATCAAAAGAATGTATCGCCGAAATATTGGTTAAACCCGCTAAAACTCCTTTCCCATTAATGTCTCTTAAACCTTTTTTAACATTGTACTTTTTGTAAAATTCACTAGGAATTTGTGAATTTTTAATCATTTTTTCTTCTTTACTTAATAAATTCATAAACGCCTCCATCTATTTCATTATTATACACTTTTTATTCCGAAAATTATATATTTTCTGAAAATTTAAATATTTTTTTGAAGAAAAATAAAAAACCTACCCAAAAGGTAGGTTTAATTTATATTAATTAATTTCGATTAACAAGTCTTGAGTTTGAATTGCCTCACCTTTAACCACATGAAGGTCAACAATCTCGCCATCAAATGGTGCTTCAATAGTTGTTTCCATTTTCATGGCTTCAGTAACCATCAAGGCTTGACCTTTTTGAACTTTGTCACCAGCTTTAACTAAAATTTCAAGAACAGAACCTGGCATAGTAGCTCCAATTTGGTTTGGATTTCCTGTTTCGGTTTTGCGTTTAGCCACAACTTGAGTTTGTACAGATTGGTCATTAATTACGACTTCTCGACGTTGACCATTTAGGTTAAAGAAGAGAACACGATTTCCAGCTAGGTCAGGTTCTCCTATTTCATCTAAACGAATGCTGAGTGTTTTACCTTTTTCAATTTGTACTTCAATTTTTTCATTGAGACGCATTCCATGTAAGAAAGTAGGAGTGTCAAGTAGTGTAACTGCTCCAAATTCTCTTTGCATTTTTTGATAATCAAGGAAAACTTGTGGATACATGATATATGAGATGACTTCGTGATCTCCTGGTTCATAGCCAATTTTTTGTTCTAGGTCTGTTTTAACAGTTTCAAAATCAACTTTTTCTGCATGTAAGCCTGGACGGTCAGTAATTACGGCTTTATCTTTCACGATAATTTTTTGTAATTCTTCTGGGAAGCCACCCACTGGTTGTCCTAAATCTCCACGGAAGAATGATACTACAGATTCTGGGAAATTAAGTTCGTTACCACGCGCATAAACATCTTCTTCTGTTAAATCATTTTGAATCATAAAGAGAGCCATATCTCCAACTACTTTTGAAGAAGGAGTTACTTTAATAATATCTCCAAACATCATGTTAACTTTACGATACATTTGTTTGATTTCATCAAAACGATGTCCAAGACCAACTGCTGCTGCCTGAGATTTTAGGTTAGTGTATTGACCGCCAGGCATTTCATGCATGTAAACTTCTGTCTGAGGACTTGTAATACCCGCTTCAAATGGTGCATAATATTTACGAACATCTTCCCAATAATGGTCAATTTGTTCAGCATTTTTTACATTAATTGAGGCATGGCGAGGACCATGTTCAAGTGCATAGTAAATAGATTGCATTGATGGTTGAGATGTTCCGCCAGCAAGACTCGCTGTTGCTACGTCAATAATGTCTACACCTGCTTGAGTTGCACCAGAATATGTAATAATTCCATTTCCTGAAGTATCGTGTGTATGCAAATGAATTGGCAAATCAACGGTATCTTTTAATTCTGAAATCAAACGATAAGCAGCTTGAGGTTTCAATAAACCTGCCATATCTTTAACTGCCAAGATATGAGCACCTGTTGCTTCTAATTCTTTTGCTAAGTCTTTATAGTATTGAATATTATATTTTGGTCGGCTTGGGTCTAGGATATCTCCCGTATAACAAATTGTTGCTTCTGCAATTTTCCCATTATCTCGAACGGCTTGAATGGATTTTTCCATTTGGGGTAACCAGTTAAGACTATCAAAGATACGGAAAACATCGATACCTTCATGCGCCGCTACTCGGATAAATTCTTCAATCACATTATCTGGATAGTTTTGGTAACCAACTGCATTTGAACCACGGAAGAGCATTTGGAACATGGTATTTGGCATGAGTTTACGTAGTTTACGTAGACGATACCACGGTGATTCATTCAAGAAACGATAAGCCACATCAAAGGTTGCACCACCCCACATCTCAGCTGAGAAAAGTTCTGGTAGCCCTTGGTCAATCGCTTGGGCAATTCCTTTCATATCTTGTAAACGTAAGCGAGTAGCAAGCAAGGATTGGTGAGCATCACGTAAAGTTGTATCTGTTAATAATACTTCTTTTGTATTTTTAACATAATCAACAACGGCATCAGCCCCTTGTTCATCTAAAATATTTTTGGCTGTCTTTTTCTTTTCAAGATTAAGAAGGGGTTGACGTGGTTCTTCAAAATGACGTTTTTCAGTATTTTCAATCCCTGGGAAGCCATTGACTGTAATCATTGATAAATAATGCAGCGTCTTTGTTCCACGGTCACGTAAGTGTGGGAAGTTGAACAGACTTGGTGTATTATCAATAAAGGTTGTTGTTGCTTGACCACTTGTGAAGTTTTCATTAGCAATAACATTAATCAAGAAAGGAATATTTGTTTTGACACCACGAATACGGAATTCATGGAGAACGCGGTCCATTTTTCTTACGCTGTCACTAAATTCATTGGCAAAAGTACAAACTTTTACTAAAAGTGAATCAAAATATGGAGTTACTTCATATCCAGCATAGGCATTTCCGACATCTAAACGTACACCAAAACCACCTGGTGAACGGTAAGTATCAATTTTACCTGTGTCTGGCAAGAATCCATTTTGTGGATCTTCTGTTGTGATTCGACATTGAATTGCTGAACCCAAAAGTGGAATTTCAGACTGTGCTGGAAGTCCAATTTCTCTATGTAAGTCTTTACCTTGAGCAATCAAAATTTGAGCTTGGACAATATCTACACCTGTGATAAGTTCCGTAATTGTATGTTCAACTTGAACACGTGGATTTACTTCAATGAAATAAAATTTATCATCTTTAACAAGAAACTCAACTGTACCAGCATTAACATAGCCAACATTTTTACAAAGTTTGACTGCTGCTTCACATATTTCGTTACGGAAGTCTAGTGAAAGTCCCACGGCTGGCGCAATTTCAATGACTTTTTGATTACGTCGTTGTACTGAACAGTCACGCTCATGGAGGTGAATAATATTTCCATGACTATCTCCAAGAATTTGGACTTCAATATGTTTTGGATTTTCAATATATTTTTCAACATAGATTTCGCCAGAACCAAAAGCTCCAATTGCTTCTGATTTTGCTCTAGCATAACCATCATGCATTTCAGCATCATTACGCGCAACTCGCATTCCGCGACCACCACCGCCTAAAGCGGCCTTAATCATAACTGGATAACCGTAAGTTTTAGCAAATTCTAAAGCGCCGTCGATATCTACTGCCCCATTTGTTCCGGGAATTCCTGGAACTTTTGCTTCGTCGGCAGCTGCTTTAGCTTTAATTTTATCACCGAAAATATCCAAATGATGAAGTTCAGGACCCACAAAAACTAAACCTGCTGCGCGAACTTTGGTAGCAAATTCGAGATTTTCAGATAAGAGGCCATAACCTGGGTGAATAGCATCTGCTCCTGATTCAAGGGCAACACGAATGATATCATCAATATCCAAATAGGCATCAATTGGTTTTTTTCCTTGACCGATTAGATAAGATTCATCTGCTTTAAAGCGATGAACAGAATATTCATCTTCTCTTGCATAGACGGCTACAGTAGAAAGTCCGAGTTCATTACAGGCACGAAAGACACGAACGGCGATTTCTCCACGATTGGCGACGAGTAGTTTTTTCATTTTGACTCCTTAATGAGGCTTGCTTGGAAAGGTAATTGGTCATTACCTTTCACTCTTTCATATATTATAAAAATCTTTTATACACTTTTAAACGACTGACAATTGTCAATCGTTTTCATAAGTTGGGACACTGCTACTATAATGATTTGAGAGCTCAGAAACTTCTCTTCGTTTCTCATCAGCTGAAATATTTAATGCAAATGCAATTCCCAACGATAAGACAAGGAAGGACGACCCTCCTTGTGATAGGAAGGGGAAGGTTACTCCTGTTTCTGGAATAATTCCGATTGCTCCACCCACATTGACAAAGACTTGAACTAACAATAAACCAGATACCCCAATCATAATGAGTGAGTTAAAGGCACTTTTAGCACGAATTCCAACAATTAACATTCTGCTTATCAAGAAAAAGAGAATAGCTAGAATAATAATTCCGCCAATGATTCCTAATTCTTCCACGACAATTGGAAAGATAAAGTCAGTTTGAGCTTCTGGTAAGAAACCATTTTTTTGAATCGAATTTCCTAAACCACGCCCTGTCCAACCACCATTAACTATAGCATAGTATGAATTAGCTAACTGGTGTCCAGAATTGGCTAAGTCTGTAAAAGGATTAACAAAAGCTTCAAATCGTTTATTGATATAAGCGATGGGTAAGAAACTTGGAATGATATTTCCACCTACAATGAAAAGAAATCCTAAGAAAATGGCCATCAAAGATAGAATTAATTTTGAATAGCCGGAATACCAACGCCAAGATATACCGCTGGCTCCAATCATTATCAAAGCAACTGCAGCAATAATCAAAGTATTACCTAGGTCAGGCATGATAAGGTCAACCAATAAAATGGCAACTACGGGTAATCGCCAACCACCAAAAAGTTTTTGAAAGAGCGTCTTTCCTTTAAAAATCTCATTTATATCACGTTTTTCAATTTCTTCTTGTTTTGTTGAAAAAACTGAGGCTAAATACCAGATAATAAAAACTTTGGCAAATTCTGCTGGCTGCACCGTTCCGATTCCTGGAATATGAATCCAACCTCTGGCTCCATTTACGGGTGCTGTCAGAGCAAAACTGGAAGGCATTATCCTACAAAATATTAATGACAGAATCAAAATAACCATTATTGTTCCTATCATTTTTCTATTCTTAAGGGCTCTAAGTTTCAGACGGTAAATCACTGCAATCATAATGAGACTCAATAATACGAATGCTGTTTGGTTAATTACTAATTTATAAGGATTTAATCCTTTTTGTAACTGATCAGGAACCGTGGTTGAAAAAACCATCACAATACCAATTCCTGCAAGAATTAGGTATGGAATCAATATAGAGTAGTTTAAAAAATTATTCTTATTTAAATTCATTATCTTTTTTTCCTCATTCATATTATTATAGCATGAGTTGAATAATTTATAAAGATTTTCAAAGTGCTTATAAGTTTCTACCACCCAAAGATAAGGTATTTCCGAATATATTTTTTAAACTGAATTTTTTCTTTTATAAATAGTCCACAAAATTATGATTAAAATTTTTTATCTGTCTCTATCAACTGCTATTATAATGAAAAAATAATGTCTTTTTTTGCATAAAACACCTCTAATGAAATATTGTTTACTTTATTATATAATATTATCACAATTCTTAATAAGTGTACATAGTAAAAACTTATTATAAATAAAAAAACAGCAAGATAATTCTTGCTGTCTAACCTTCACGATGAAGTGTAACAATTCGTTCTTTGGGACAAAACTTCATTGTTTCAACTTTTTCCGGATGGGTTGCTTTATTTTTACTACTAATATAATTTTTATTCCCACAAGAACTACAAATTAATGTGATTTTTACTCTCATTCCATAATACTCCGTTTCCGCAGATATTTTCGGAAATTAATAAAGGACCAAATAATATTAACAATGACAAAAAGACTTGTCCCTACAATTGCTGCTCGATAACTAATATAACCTGCAATTGCTGATCCGACCAATGGACCGGTTACCATTCCTAAATTAGAACACATTTGTGCGTAAGCAAAAATTCTGCTGACACCTTCTTTGGGAGTAATTTTTGAAAGCAACGAATTTACTGACGGCATCAAAGCACCAGTTCCAAAACCAAGAAGGAAGCGTAATATCCCAAGTTGGAGTGGGCTTTGCACAAAGGCCATTGGTAAATAAATAATAAATGTAAAAACTAGTCCAATCAAAATTAAACGATGCGAACCGTATTTATCTCCTAAACGTCCTAGAAAACTTGATGATAACATTGCCGACAATCCAACTGCTGACACAATTAAACCTGAAATGAACATCAAATTGTTCGTGCTTGTCGTCAGGGTTTTGATATACAAGGTCACAAATGGTTCAATAGATTGCGAGGTGATTTGAATAATAAATGTTGTCACTAATAATCCAAAAAGAATTTGTTTGTTACTGACTTTATTAATAATTTCTTTACTAGATAACATTTCACCTTTAGCAATTGGTTCAAAGTTTTCATGAACAAAGAAAATGGTCAGTAAAGTTGCTAGGGCTAATAGAGCGCCGACAATCAAAAAGACATTTGCCATGCCAAACCACTCAGCTAATAACCCACCAAGTGAAGGACCAATCAGTGTTCCAGAAACCATTGCTGTTGCTAATGTTCCAAGGGCATAGCCTGATTTATCTTTTGGAGCTTGTGAAGCAATCATTGCTGTTGAGTTAGGGATATAGCCTGAGAAAAATCCCATTAGCAAACGTAATCCAAGTAACCACCAAACATTAGGGACAAAAGCTATTCCTCCCATTGTTAGGGTCATGACGATACTGGCACGTACCATCATCACTTTACGCCCATGTTCATCAGCTAAACGTCCCCAAATGGGGGCAACTAACCCTGAAGCTAAGGCTGGCAAAGAAAAAGCTAACCCTGAGTAAAGTTCAACATTTCCACCGCTTACGCCCAGTCCTTGAATATACAAGGGGAGAAAGGGCATGACGAGTGAAAATGATGAACCTACAAAAAAGCAGCCAATCCATGTTATAAATAAATTCCTTTTCCAATTAACTGTTTTCGTGCGATTCACCTCTATTTCTGTTCTTCTATCCTAGCTAGTTCTCGCTGGATTTGTTTTTTTAGTGCTTCAATCGTTCCAGAATTATCCAGAATAACATCAGCGACTTTTTGTTTTTCTGACAATGGCATTTGTGAGGAAATTCGTTTTTTAGCTTCTTCTTCCGTAAACTTATTTCTTGCCATCAGTCTTTCTAATTGTATTTTTTCAGGTAAGCTGACCAACCATATTTCATCAAATCCGGTATAATTGTATTCAATTAATAACGGAATATCCATAAATATTGGCTTATTTACTGACAGATTTTTTCCTTGACTCTTTGACTCAAAATTTTTACTGACAGACTTGTCAGTCATTTTTTTTAATAAGTCATCACGTCTATCATATAATTCTGTACGAATAATTTCATCTTGTAAGTTTGATAATTTCTCGCGCTCTTTTGGATCAGAAAAAACTAAAGCTCCTAATTTTTCACGATTTAACTGTCCATTGTCAGCAATAAAATCTAAACCGTAAGTTTCTACTATTGCCTTGTAAAGTTTTCCGCCAGGTTCTTGTAATTGACGGACAACTTTGTCAGCATCAATCACTTGATAACCCTCAGAAATCAAAAAATCAACCACCGTTGATTTCCCACTCGCAATTCCGCCTGTCAATCCAATTACCATTTTCATTCATCTATTTTAGCATAAAATTTAACTTTCTTAAACTAAAAACAATAGTTTTTAACTATTATGATTAATTTTTTCGTAAAAAAAGTCTGTCAGTAAAACTGACAGACCGAATATTCATTAAATTTTAAGAATTAGATGTTTGAAGTATGCATTACTTCTTCATCATCGTTTGAAAGAACTTCATGGAAGACACGTTCAGTTAATTCTTGTTTTTGTTCTGGTGTGAGGTATTTAGTATTGACACAGTAACCAGAGATACGAACGATAACATCTTCACCACGCATGATTTTATCGTAAACATCTTTAAGGTCCATTACGTTCAAGTTAACGTGTTGACCTGCAAATTCAGTACCATTAATCAAAGCACCTGGTGTGAAGTATCCATCAAGAATTTGAACCAAGTTATCCACTTGTTCATCACGAGTTTTACCAAGTGCACGAGGTGAAACTTGAGTAGTCAATGAAATACCATCATTTGCATCTTTGAATTCCAATTTAGCCAATGAGCGAAGGTTTTGCAACCAACCACCCTTAGCTTTATTAGATGGGTTAGCACCTGGTGAGAAGAATTCAAGTTTAGATTTGTTTACTGTACCATCTTCATTGAGGAATACTCCTTTATGCACTGGAGAATTACCAGTTTGTTTAGAGTAAGCAACGTTAGATGTAATTGTCAAAAGTGAAACAGTAGCTTCAGCATTTTTGTAAAGTTTGTGTGAAGCTAATTTTTCATGGTACATTTTCATGACAAGTTTAGCAATATCATCAGCACGATCATCATCTTCACCATAACGAGGGAAATCACCTTCTACTTCGTAATCGTAGATATAGCCATTTTCATCACGCAATGTTTTAACTTTAGCATATTTAATTGCTGAAAGTGAATCAACTGTATTTGCGAATCCACAGATACCAAATCCCATGTTAGCACGAACTTTAGTAGGCAAGAAGGCCATTTGAACTGCTTCATAGTTATATTTATCAGTCATGTAATGAATGATATTCATTGCATCAACATAAGTATCAGTCAACCAGTCGAGAGATTTGTCAAAGTTTTCCATAACTGTATCATAGTCAAGAATTTCGTCACGAACAGGTTCGATGTCGAATACTTTATAATCTTTATGAACGTCATCATAACCACCGTTCAAACCAGTCAACATTGCTTTCAAGACGTTTACACGCGCACCAAAGTATTGGAGGTTATGACGTCCTTCTTCATTTTCTGGATCAAGTGGTGAGACACAACAAGAGATACATGACATTTCGCCATATCCATCTTTAGCCATTGTTTCAACACCTTCATATTGAATAGAAGAATGCTTGTGGCTCATAGACATTGAATAACGTTTGAATGAATAAGGAAGTTTAGAATCCCAAAGAACTGTCAAGTTTGGTTCTGGAGCATTTCCGATTGTATCAAGTGTGTTCAAGAAACGGTAGTCCATTTTAGTGACACGGTGACGTCCGTCATTACCCATACCAGCCATAGATGTCGTGATGAATGTTGGGTCACCAGAATAAAGTTCATCATAAGCAGCTGCACGAGCAAATTTCATTGTACGGAGTTTCAAAACGAAATCATCAACAAATTCTTGAATTTCTTGTTCAGTAAATGTTCCACGAGCAAGGTCACGTTCTGCAAAGATATCAAGAACGATTGGAACACGTCCAAGTGAAGTTGCAGCTCCATTAATGACACGACATACTGCCATATAAGCGATGTTAACCCATTGGATTGCTTCTTTTACGTTCATAGCTGGACGTGAAACATCAAGACCATATAAAGCACCAAAGTTTACAACTTCTTGCAAAGCTTGGTATTGCATATTAATTTCTTCTTTAAGACGAATGTTTTCTTCGTTAATTTCAGTGATTGCATCCCATTCTTTTGCTTTTTCCTTCATAAGGTAATCAGCACCGTAAAGGGCAAGACGTGCATAGACACCAATGATACGTCCACGAGAATAAGCATCTGGCAAACCTGTTACAGTATGAGCATGACGTGCTTTACGAATTGCTGAAGTATAAGCACGGAAGATTCCATCATTTACAGAAGTCATTGTTTGTGACAAAACATCATGCAAGCCTGGGTCAACTGAGAGACCGTGTTCTGTCAAAATCTTTTCAGCAACACGAAGTCCACCTCTTGGCATGAAATTCAAGCGGAAAAGTTCGCTATTTTGCATCCCATAGATAAGTTCAAGTTCTTTATCATTAGCATCGATATATCCAGCAGGGATTTTATCAATAGAGGTTACGCGGTCAGTATCGAAGGGAAATCCTACTTCTTCGTAGTGATTTTTTGTATCTTCAATAATTTTCTTTACTTTAAGTGTACGTTCTGTTGGCCCAGCAAGAAAGCTTTCATCACCATCATATGGTTTGTAGTTTTCTTGTACAAAGCGAGTAACGCTTGCTTTATCACGCCAGTTGGTTCCTTTAAAACCATCCCAAGCTTGTTCAAAGATATTTTCCGTAACTTCGGTTTTCATTTTGAAATCTCCTTTGTTCTTTCTGTTTCAAATTACAACTTCATTATATCATACAGTTTGAGAATAGCAAACAGAATTCAAGAGAAATTACAGATTCTTTACTAATACAGTTCCAATTATTTTAATATCTGTTATACTTTTTTAAAACGTTTTCATAAATAATTCACAAAATAGTTTTAACAAACATTGCTAACTTCATAATCTGCAATCACTAATTAATTTTTTCACAAAGAGCAAAAAAATGGAGATTTTTCTCCATTTTATAACATATCTTTTTTATGTAACCACCAAGTGACCCAAACACATAATAAAATTCCTAGAACTAAAATAAGCCAAACCATCCAATTAAAATTTTGACCAGGAATTGGAACATTCATTCCGTAAAAACCAACAATTACTGCTGGAATCCCTAGAACGAAAGTAGCTGATGTCATGATTTTCATGACAATGTTCAAGTTATTAGAGACAATGTTTGAGAACAAATCTCGGAGATTTTCTAGTAACTTGAGCTGAATCTTGGTTTCTGTATAAGCTTGGTCTGTTTCGACAAAAATATCATAAATCTTTTCAGCAAAACCGTCTTCATCATCTTCTCTCAAGTAATCAATAAAATCCTGAAGTACTTGCATATTATTGTGCAAGGCATCTTCAAAATAAATTAAACTTGCTTGAATGGCAATCAAATCAACAATTTGGTCGTTCTTTGTTGAATTTTTGATTCCCTGTTCAAGTCTGCGACGCCTTGTTCGGAAATCTCTCAAATAATCATGGAAAGTGTGTGTCATTTGATACATCACTTGAAAAATAACTTGATGTTTGTAGCGTTTATAATCATATTCACGCTCGAAAATTAAGCCATTATCAATCTCATGATTAAGTGCTAAAATAACCGATTCATTTTTAGTCCAAACCAAAGAATATGGAAAAGTCGCCACTTCTCCATAATTAGAAAGTGCAGGATATTGTAAGAGAATCAGATTATTATCATTATCATCTGTTTCAAAACGGGCATTTTCATAGTCATCCAAAATTCCTGATAAATAGTCAAAAGGGAAGTCATAGTATTCAGAAATATTCCCAATTTCTTCACGTGTTGGATTGAGAACATAGGTGAAATTCTTCATTTCAGAGGTTGAAATTAATTTTTTTTCGTTGGATAGTTCATAATTTTTAATCATTTTCCTATCTATCCCTTCTTTTCCTGATAAAAGAGGATTGGAATCCTCTTAGTGTCCCTTTAATTGTAGCAGATTTTAGACTTTTTTTCCGAGTATTTTATTCTCTACGACTTAAGAAAACATTTACATTAACTATTGGTCTAAAGAATACTTTGTGATATAATAAACTTATTAACTTGAGGAGATTTTTTTTGAAATTCAAACACGAACCCCTAAATTTGTATCTAAACTTTAAAAAATCAGCTGAACAGTTTCCTGATAGCCCAATTATCTTTGATGAAGCTGTTGGAGCTTTCCCTGAACTAGCTCTTGAAACGACTTACCAAAAGACTCATCAAGCAATTGTTGATAAGGCAAGTCTCTTATCTGAGTTGGGAATCAAAAAATCGGATAAAGTCATTATTTTTAAATCAAGTGCTTTTGATACCTAT
The DNA here is from genome assembly GCF_016516525.1 of Lactococcus sp. S64. NCBI lineage: Bacteria > Bacillati > Bacillota > Bacilli > Lactobacillales > Streptococcaceae > Lactococcus > Lactococcus sp. S64. The sequence goes on from NZ_JACVUQ010000002.1 coordinate 194,408, forward strand.
CTTTTAGCTGTTGCTGTTTCTTATCTAGGCGCTGTTCCAGCAATGATTTCTTATCATCTTCCTGCCCAAACAATGGATATTTTAGCTGGACGTTTAGGCAATCCTTGGCTCATTTATGACCAAGTTACTGACAAAACTGTAAATGAAATGAAGAATCTTGAAGATTCTAAAAAACTTTCTGTCAGTAAATTTGCTTTGGAAAAACCTACTCAAATTGCTGACAGTCAGCAATTGGCCAGTGATGAGATTGCTTATCTCACTCATACTTCTGGAACAACTGGTGTACCAAAATTAATCGCTCACTCTGCTAATTCAATGGGTTGGCGTTGGGTACTTCAAAGAACTGTAATGGATTGGATGCCTGATAAGGAAGAAATTTTAGCTTTCCATATTTCTCCTGTTCATTCTCGTTTCAATATAGGGGTTTCATCAGCAATGACCTTTGGGTTTGGACTTATGCCCCTCAATGATTTATCAAAAGATAATCTTGTCAATCTTTTTGCTAAACATCAGCCTTATGCTTTTGAAACACATCCAAACGATTTTGTTCGTCTAGCGAATCTTGCAAAGCAAGAACCTGAGATTTTTGCTTCAATTCGTTACCTTCACTCAACTTTTGATGCAATTAATAAAGAAACAATGCACACTTTTCTTTCTGCCTCTAAGCAAAAAGAGCCAGTCTTTCTACAAATTTATGGACAATCAGAATGTGGCCCAATGATTTGGAAAAAGCACCGTTTATCAACTTTAGCAGACACTAATGCCCGTGAAATGGGGATTGGTATGCCTGGATTATCTAAAGCACGTATTGCCGATGAAGATGGAAATGAATGTCCTGCAGGTACGCCTGGAAGAATCCACTTCCTCTCAAAAGGAAGAGCTTTGACTTACTATAAAGAAGAAGAACGTTTTAATAAAGAAGTCTATGGTGACTGGTGGGATACTGGCGATTGGGGTCTCATGAATGAAGACGGAATTCTCTTTTTACATGACAGACAAGTTGATTTAATTGATAAAATTGAATCTAATTTGGCAATTGAAGATCTTCTGTTAGACCAACACGACTTCTTAGATGAAGTTGTGATTATTCGTGATAAATCTGGTAAACCACAGCCTATTTTGGCTCTAGCTGAAAATGCGGAAATGGATTGGCCAGCTTGGTGGGCTTCAATTGTTGATTTGCCATTTTTAAATGAACCTATTCTTATGGCTTACGATGAAATTCCTCGTACAGCAACAATGAAAGTTCAACGATTAGCTCTTGAAAGAGAATTGGCTAAATAAATGTTCCTAATTTTACTGACAAAACTGTCAGCCACTTATACATCAGCAAATTTATTATCAAAACTACTGACAAAACTGTCAGTAGTTTTTTTGCTTAAAAAAATTAATTAATTGATGTTAATCAATTAATTTGTTAGAATTTAATAAATGACACAGTGTCATAAATTGAATGAATTGGAGAAAAAATGCCTAAATCAACCTATTTTAGTCTATCTGACGAAAAACGTAATCGCGTATATGATGCCTGTTTAAATGAATTTCAGACTCATTCTTTTCACGAGGCCAAAATTATGCACATCGTAAAAGCTCTTGATATTCCGAGAGGAAGTTTTTATCAGTATTTTGAAGATTTAAAAGATGCTTATTTCTATGTCCTCTCGCAAGAAACCCTTGAAATCCATGATTTATTTTTTAATTTATTAAAAGATAATTCCATTGAAGAGGCTCTAGATAAATACAAATATCTCCTTCTTGAAAATTTAATTGATTCTCCCCAATACCAACTTTATAAATATCGCTTTTTAGATTGGACTTATGAACTTGAAAGAGATTGGAAACCCCAAAGTTCAGCAACCGTCCCAGCTAGTGAAAATGATAATCCAATTTCACAAGTATTAAAATCAGTTGTTCATAATCTCGTTTATAGATTATTCAGTGAAAATTGGACTGAGAAAACTTTTATTGAAAATTATGATAAAGAAATCAAATTAGTCACCGAAGGTTTACTTAATTATATTACTGACAGAAAAAACTAAAAGGAGATTTTATGTTTTTAGCACTAAGAGAAATACGTTATAATAAAGCTCGTTACACCTTAATCGGAGCTATTATTTTTTTAATCGCTTATGTAGTCTTTATACTGTCCGGACTATCTGTAGGACTTGCCAGTCAATTTAAACAAGCTGTCCTTGATTGGAAGGCCGAAAAAGTCGTTTTATCAACAAGTTCAAATAATATTATTTCTGCTTCACAAATTACTTCTGATGATTTAAGTAATATTCATATAGAAAATGGTTCAGAATTATCATTGTTTTCTACTTCTATGCGCAAATCAAAGAGCGAGCGAGACAATATTGCTATTATTGCCCTGCCTGATAAGTCTAAAATCATGCCAGAAGTTCTTGAGGGAAAAAAATTTACTGACAATCATTTAGAAATGATTATCTCAAAAAAGCTGGCAAATCAAGGATATAAAATCGGTCAAGAAGTTTCCGTGGGAAATAATAATATTAAAATAAAAATTGTCGGAATTTCAAAATCCTCTTCTTATTCTGCATCGCCTGTTATCTATACCTCATTTTCCGCTTTGAATCAGATAAAGTTTGGTGAAAAAAGCACTTCAACTTCTTCTGTTAATGCTGTCGTTGTAAAATCTGGAAAAGTTAAGATTGATTCTTCTATTTCAAATCAATATAAAGTCATCTCTATTTCTGATTTAATTAACGATATTCCAGGTTATTCTGCTCAAAATATGACACTCAGCGCAATGATTTACTTCTTATTTCTGATTGTACTGTTGATTATTGGAGTCTTTATGTATGTTATAACTCTTCAAAAAGTTCCGATTTTTGGCATAATGAAAGCCCAAGGAATTTCAAATCGCATAATAATGAACTCTTTACTTGGTCAAAGCTTTATCATTAGTTTAGTTGGCGTATTCGTTGCTTTTATAGCAAGTTATGGAACTAGCTTTATCTTACCCGATGCAATGCCATTTGAAATTAGTCTTACAAACTGGTTGCTCTATGCTTTAATTCTCATCATCGTATCAATTATTGGGTCACTTTTTTCAATCATTACTATCCGTAAAATTGACCCAACGAAAGCAATTGGAGGTTAAAAATGAAAACAATTCTTAAAATGGAAAATGTAAAAAAATCTTTTGGTAGTGGTCATAATGAGATTCAGGCACTCAAAGGAATCGATTTAGCAGTCAATCAAGGAGAATTTGTTTCAATTATTGGTCCCTCCGGTTCAGGCAAAAGTACATTTCTCACAATTGCAGGTGGTTTACAAAGTCCAACTTCTGGGAACATTTCAATCAATGGCTTAGATTTTACACCATTGTCAGAAAAAAAACGTTCTAAACTTAGATTTAAAGAAATAGGTTTCATCCTCCAAAGTTCTAATTTGATTCCTTATTTGACTATTGAAGAACAATTTCTCCTTATTGATAAAATCAATCACGAAAAACTAACTTCTAAAAAAGGGATTGAACTTCTTAAATCACTTGATATTTTAGACTTAAAAGATAAACATCCTAGTGATCTTTCTGGTGGTGAAAGACAAAGGGCAGCTATTGCTCGTGCTCTCTTTAATGAACCAAATTTAATTTTGGCCGATGAACCAACAGCAAGTTTAGACACTGAGCATGCTTATCAGGTTGTTGAATTATTAAGACAAGAAGCTCATTTGAAGAATAAAGCAACAATCATGGTCACTCATGACCAAAGAATGATTAAAAATAGTGACAGTATTTATAAGATTGAAGATGGACTCTTATCAAAAATCTAAATAAAATAAAAACTACTAGCTTACTAGTAGTTTTTTCATAGAATATTTTTTATAAAAAATAATCCTTCTCTAAATAAAGAGAAGGATTAAATCTAAATCATTCGTTGGTAAACCTTATTTTTTAAGGTTGTAGAATGCTTTAAGACCTTTGTATTGAGCCACTTCAGCCAATTGGTCTTCGATACGAAGCAATTGGTTGTATTTAGCCATACGGTCTGTACGTGAAAGTGAACCAGTTTTGATTTGACCAGCATTAGTTGCAACAGCGATATCTGAGATTGTTGAATCTTCAGTTTCACCAGAACGGTGAGAAACGATTGCTGTGAAACCAGCTTCTTTAGCCATTTCAATAGCTTCGAAAGTTTCTGTCAAAGTACCGATTTGGTTAACTTTGATCAAGATAGCGTTTGAAGCATTTTCACGGATACCACGTTCAAGGTATTTAGTGTTTGTAACGAAGAAGTCGTCACCAACGAGTTGAACTTTTTTACCAAGACGTTCAGTAAGGATTTTCCATCCATCCCAGTCGTTTTCGTCCATACCATCTTCAATAGTGATGATTGGGTATTTAGAAACGAGTTCTTCAAGGTAGTCAACTTGTTCAGAAGCTGAAAGTTTTTTACCGCCTTCACCTTCGAATTTAGTGTAGTCGTAAACACCGTTTTCGTAGAATTCTGATGATGCACAGTCGAAACCGATCATAACGCCATCTTCACCAGCTTTGTAACCAGCTGCTTCGATTGCTTTAAGGATAGTTTCTACACCGTCTTCAGTTCCGTCGAATTTAGGAGCGAATCCACCTTCGTCACCGACAGCTGTTTCAAGTCCACGAGCTTTAAGAATTTTCTTAAGAGCGTGGAAGATTTCAGCACCCCAACGAAGCGCTTCTTTGAATGTAGGTGCACCAACTGGTACGATCATGAATTCTTGGAAAGCGATTGGAGCGTCTGAGTGAGAACCACCATTGATGATGTTCATCATTGGAGTTGGCAATACTTTAGCGTTGAATCCGCCAAGGTAGTTGTAAAGTGGAACACCAAGTTCATCAGCAGCAGCACGAGCAGCAGCGATAGAAACACCAAGGATAGCGTTAGCTCCCAATTTACCTTTGTTTTCAGTACCGTCAAGAGCGATCATTGCACGGTCAATAGCTTGTTGGTCAGTAACTTCATAACCGATGATAGCTTCAGCGATGATGTTGTTTACGTTGTCAACAGCTTTTTGAGTACCAAGTCCGTTGTAGCGAGATTTGTCGCCATCACGAAGTTCAACCGCTTCATGTTCACCAGTAGAAGCACCTGAAGGTACCATACCGCGACCGAATGCACCGTCTTCAGTGTAAACTTCAACTTCAAGTGTTGGGTTACCGCGTGAGTCAAGGACTTCGCGAGCATAAATATCAGTAATAATTGACATTTTAGTCTCCTTATTATTTTTAAGTGCGTCTGCACTCTTAATACATCTTTGATTTTACTATTTTTTGAAAGATTTTTCAAGTGAAAATCTTCGCAAAGCTAAACTTCAAAAGGTTTTGCGCTTACATTTTGATTTTTTATCTGAACATTAATAAAAAAGGATAGAAAAATCTATCCTTATTTTTTTATTCTGTTTCAATTAAACCATAACGACCATCTGTACGACGGTAAACGACATGGGTTCCGTTACTATCAGCATCTGTAAAGACGTAGAAATCATGTCCCAACATATCCATCTGAAGCACTGCTTCTTCGGCATCCATTGGTTTTAAAGCAACATGTTTAGTACGTACAATATCTACGTGATCCTCAGCAACTTCATCGGCTTTTTCTAATGGTGCAAACTCATCGCCAAAAGCTTGTCCTGTTGGGACAGCATTGCGTGGTTTACGGTTCATACGTGTCTTATATTTACGAATTTGACGTTCGAGTTTTTCTTCAACAAAATCAATTGAAGAATACATATCTTGTGAAGTATCTTCTGCACGTAAAGTGACATTTTTAGCTGGAAGAGTTACTTCAACTTTAGCTCGTTTTTCGCTGTAAACTTTAAGATTAACATAGGCTGTTACTTCATGACCATCGTTGAAATATTTATCAAGTTTTCCGATTTTATCTTCAACATAAGCGCGGATTGCATCAGTCACTTCGACGTTTTCGCCACGGATATTAAATTTGATCATAAGAGTACCTCTTCAACAGTTCTTTTTGTTTCAATGAAGCCCTTAAACTTTTGGAATTTTCAGGACTTCTGAATCTTTTCGAACTGTCCTTTCCTTTATTTCTAATTTAATTATAACATGAAACAGCTTTCATCTCAAACAATTTGAGCGATTTTAATTTTTTTATTAGATGCCCCAATTGAAACATGATTACCTGCTTTGATTTCACCAGAGAGCAATTGTTCACTTAAAAGGTCTTCAACTTCTTTTTGAAGAGCCTTGCGGAGCGGACGTGCACCATATTCTGGGTCAAAACCTACCTCAGCAATTAATTTCACCGCTGACGGTGTGAGTTTAACATGAATATCTTGTTCTGCCAGACGTTTAATCAAAGATTTACTCATAATTTTAACAATTTGTTCAATCTCTTGACTTTCCAATGAGTGGAAAACAATATTTTCATCAATTCGATTAAGAAACTCAGGACGATAATGACGTTTAAGCTCTTCTAATATTCTTGATTTCATGGCTGAATAATCAGCTGTGATATTTTTAGCGCCAAAACCAACTGTCTTATCATCACGAAGAGCAGTCGCTCCCAAGTTTGAAGTCATGATAATAATTGTATTTCTGAAATCAACTTTACGACCTTTAGTATCAGTCACAAAGCCATCATCTAGAATTTGCAACATGATGTTGAAAACGTCAGGATGAGCTTTTTCGACTTCATCTAAAAGAACAACAGAATAAGGTTTATTACGAACGCGTTCTGTCAATTGACCACCCTCATCATAACCTACATACCCTGGAGGAGCTCCAATCAAGCGTGAAGTCGAATGTTTTTCCATGAATTCACTCATGTCAACACGAATCATATTATCTTCACTACCAAACACACTGTCAGCCAGTGCTTTAGCAAGTTCGGTTTTACCGACCCCTGTTGGTCCAAGGAACATGAAAGAACCCATTGGACGACAGCTGTCAGCAACACCGGAACGTGCCCGACGAATGGCTCTTGAAACGGCAGAAATAGCTTCTTCTTGTCCAACAACTCGTTTATGTAATTCTTTTTCAAGATTGATTAAACGATCACTTTCAGACTTAGTCATTTGTGTGATTGGAACACCTGTCAGTGTTGAGGCAACAGCAACAACAGCTTGGTCAGTAACTTCTTGACGTTTATCTTCTTTTACTGAGAATTTATAAATCTTGTCAGCAATTTTTTCAACTGCTTTTTCTTTTGTACGAGACGCTTTGATATCAAGTTTAATGACAGCTTCTGATAATTCTTCTTGAGCTTCCGCTAATTCTTTTTCTAAATCAAGACGTTTTGTTTGTTGATTTTTGACAGAAATTTTCACTGCTGCTGCAGCTTCATCAAGTAAATCAATGGCTTTGTCAGGCAATTTTCGGCTAGTCATATAACGAACACTGAGCATTACAGCACTTTTAATGGCTTGGTCAGTAAATTTCACTTGATGATAGTCTTCAAATTTTTCACGTAAGCCTTGCAAAATAGCAATCGCTTCATCTGGACTTGGCTCATCAACATTTATTCTCGCCAAACGGCGTTCTAAAGCTTCATCTTTTTCAATATATTTTTGATATTCATGATAGGTTGTTGCTCCGACCATTTGAAAATCACCACGAGCAAGCGCTGGTTTCAAAATATTTGCGGCATCATTGACAGAATCCATACCGCCACCAGCACCGATGATTGTGTGTAATTCATCAATGAAAATAATGACATCTGGATCACTGCTAACTTCTTCAACAATAGCTGTCAAACGATCCTCAAATTCACCTCTAAATTTTGTCCCAGCAACAACAGTCGCCATATTCAAGGCCATAATTCGACTATTCATCAAACCAATTGGAACTTGACCATTGACAATTCTTTGGGCCAAACCTTCAATAATTGCTGATTTCCCAACACCGGGCTCTCCAACTAAGACAGGATTATTTTTTGTTCTGCGGCTGAGAATATGAATCAAACGGTCAATTTCAGCTTCTCGTCCAATCATTGGGTCAAGTTTACCCAAGCGAGCTTCTTCGGTTAAATCTGAGGATACAGAGTCTAACGTTGGCGTCGTTGAATTTTCTGCAACTCCCTTTGCCACCTTACGTTTTGACATTGGAGTCACAGCTTTTTTACTTTCTGGAACTTTGAGTCCAGTTCTTTTCTCAAGCTCTTTTCGCAAAGATACAATATTGATTTTTTGTAATTTTAGAAGTTGAAGACCAAATCCATCTTCTACTTGAAGTAGGGCATAAAGCAGGTGTTCTGTTCCAACGGCTTCTGAGTTATTATGAATTGCTAAAAAACTTGCCGCAGTCATCACTTCTTCTGCACGAGGTGAAAAACGTAAAGTTGAACGTTTGACCTTAACATGACTTGATAAATCCTCTAAATCAATCAGTAAGTCAGAAGAATCAACATTCATTCCAGCAAGGAGGCTGTAAGCAATTGAGCCTGAGGTCGTTGCCATTGCAGCTAGTAAATGAGCACTTTCAATGGTGCCATATTGATATTGGTGAGCATACTCTTCCGCTTTTTCTAAAATTCGGTCAAGCGTTGGTGTATATTTTATATTTTCAAATTTCATCGTCACGGTCCAATCTGTTTATTATACTTTTCATCATTATACCACGAGTAAAGGGACTAATGGCTCCGTCAGTAATGACTAACAAAAGTAGATTTCCCTCACGTTCTGTCAGTACTTTCTCATCAAAGAGAAGTTGAACGATATCATGGGCAGCTTTACTTGAGAGATTAGCTGGAACTTTCTGGTAAAGAGCCGTTAAGAATTCATGACGAGCAGAATATTGATACTTCACAATTTTGATGTATCCACCGCCACCACGTTTTGATTCCACATCAAAGCCTTTTGAGGCCGTAAATCGTGTTTTTATCACATAATTAATCTGACTCGGCACGACATCAAATTGATTGGCTAAGTCCGCTCGTTTAATTTCAATGACTTGTGCTTCTTCTAAAAGCTTTCTCAGATAAGCTTCGATAATATCTGATGTATTTTTTTGACCTGCCATCGCTCCATCCTTTCTTTCATCCATTTTCTAAATAATCTTTGACTATTACTGACTATTATACCTGAAAAATATTATTTTTACCAAAAATAGCAATTTTAACTTACTGACAGACTTAAGCGTTGAAAAATAAAAAAACCGTTACTGACGGCTTTTTTACTTATTATATTCTAAAATAATTAGTCAACTTTTACAATTTTAACTGTCATTTCGCCAACTGGAAGTGGTACATTTACGATGTCTCCAATTTTTTTACCAATCAAAACTCGAGCAATTGGTGATTCATTAGAAATTTTTCCTGAAAATGGGTCAGCTTCAGCAGTACCAACAATTTGATAAGATTCTTCGTCAGTTTCGCCAACTTCAACAAAAGTTACGTTTTTACCAAGTGCTACTTCGTCTTTAGCAATTTTTGCGTTATCAACAATTTCAGCATAACGAATCATTGTTTCAACAGTTGAAATACGTCCTTCGATAAAGGCTTGTTCATCTTTAGCTGCTTCGTACTCTGAGTTTTCTGAAAGGTCACCATAGCTACGAGCAACTTTGATACGGTCAATGACTTCTGGACGTTTCACAAGTTTTAAATTTTCAAGTTCTAATTTTAATTTATCAAGCCCTTCTTGGGTCATTGGGAATGTTTTTTCCATTATATTTCTTTCCTTTTTTATAAACTTTTTTCTCTTTTAATCAAATCTAAATTAATGATAGCTTAGCTACTTATCTTATCATTCACATATTTTTGAACATTTGCATTTTGTTCAGCTAATGTTTTCGCAAAATAAACTTTTCCTGTTGTCACATCAGCAACAAAATAGAAGTAGTCATTTTGAGCAGGATCAAGTACCGCTTTAATAGATGACAAACTTGGACTATCAACAGGGCCAGGGCCAAATCCAGTATTTGTGTACAAATTATATGGCGAATCTAGGTTGGTGTCAATATTAGCATCCTCTGAAAGACTTGTTTTTTCACCAAGTTTACCTTCGGCATAAAGAATTGACAGATTAGAACCCAAAGTCATTCCAGCATTCATACGATTATAGAAGGTTCCAGCAACGTTGCGTCGGTCATCATCATTGTTGGCTTCTTTTTCAACCAAAGCTGCTAAACTCAAAACTTCATTGACAGTCAAATTCTTTTGAGCGATTGTATCATAGTAAGGAGTGAGTTGAGTATTGGCTGCTTGAATCATATTTTCAATGACTGATTCAACTGTCGATGATTTTGTGTAATCATAAGTCGCTGGGAACAAGTAACCTTCTAACTGATATTTGATTCCTGAATCTTTTGTTGGCAAGCTTGCGAACAGTTTAGGATAAGCCTTAACCATTTTAGCGATAAAGGTTGGGTCTTGAACGGTTTTCATGAAGTCTGCTTCAGAAAATGGCGTTTTTGCATTCTTTTCATTGCTTCCACTATTAACTGTCACAGCTTTAGCAATTTGTGTTAGCGTATAGCCTTCAGGAACTAAAATTTTACCTAAAGTTGGAGCAACAGGTTTTTCTGTTCCGCCTTCTTCAAGTTTGCTAGCAATCGTAGATAAGCTCATGTTTGGTGCAAGATTATAATAGCCGCTTTTAAACTCTGAATAATTTTTAAATTTTGTATAATACTGAAAAACCATTCCATTTTTAATAATGGATTGTCTTTGCAAAATTTCACCAATTTGCTTACTACTTGAACCAGCAGGAATATTGATTGACTTAGCTGTTGCATTCTTAGAATCCAGAGGTTGAATGCCAGATTTTACAAAGTTATAGCCATACCAACCAGTTCCTCCAACAACTAAAACTAAAAGAACAACAATCACAGCAATGATTTTTCCTGCTGTTACTTTTTTCTTTTTCTTATTTTTGTTCTTATTCTTGTTTTTCTTGCTCAAAGAAGTTTTTTTAGAAGGACTATTGGTTCTTCTTGAAGGTTGATGTTTAACCATTTTTTCTGATTCTTTTTTTTCCAAAAATTGTTCTTGTTCAATTTTTTCATCTTGAACTTTTGGTTCACTTCTTGAAAATTGAGGAGGAATATCTTGGCTTTGAATTTCCTCAGAAACCACTCCATCTAAATTTTGACGCAATGAATCGCCTTCTTCTGGAAGGTTTTCATTTTCTACAAAAGGTTCTTCTTCGTTTTCATCCGCTGCTGGAAAATCAAAGACGGGAAGTTTGAAAGGTTCAAGATCAACTTTCCTTGGTTCGATTTTTCGCTCAGGTTCTTCTGAGTCGCTCCTGCTGGGACGTTCGAAATCTTCAGGGTCTGGGAACTTAGTTTCTGCTTGTTTCGCTGCATTTTCTTCAAGTTGGCGAAGTATTTTTTCTTTAAAACTTCCTCGAGAAAATTCAGTTGTTTCTTTGTCCACCAAATTTTTTCTCCTTATGATTAGCTTTCGCTCAATAATAAAATTTTACTTTTCCTAATTGTAACCGTTCTTTTAATTTTTTACAAATAAAAAGAGAATATTCATAAAAGTGAGGCTGATGCCTCACTTTTTATGTGTTTTAGTCTTCATCAGTATCGTCTGAATCATCTTCATCGTCTTCTACATCGATGTCAACTTCTTCATCTACATTATCAAGTTCAACTTCCGCAAGTTCTGCGTCATAAGCAGCGACGTCATCTTTATCTTCGTCTTCTGCTTGAGTATCGTATGACATGTCTTCTTCAGTTGTTTCTTTTGCGCCTTCTTCATCTTCTGGATCGATTTCGTCTTCGATACCAAAAGCATTGACTTTTTTACGTTTTTTAGCTGGTTTTTCTTCTTCTTCGTCTTCAATTTCATCAAGAGCGATAACTTCTTCGTCAATCTCATCAATGGCGTACCATGAACGAAGTGCCCAGATATTATTTCCTAATGGAATGAAACTTCCGTCTGTATTGATTTCTGTATAAAAACGAGAAATACTAGCTTTAATTTCATCATCTGATTTTTCCAAATAATCTTGAATCGCTCTGATGATTTCAGAGAATTGCATTTCTTTGCCATTTTGCTCCAATAAAGCATGAGCAACTTCAATCATTGAAAGTTCTGAGATTTTTTGTCCTTCTAAGGCTGTAATTTTCAAGTTTTTACTCTCTCTTTTCCTAATATAAAATATAGGCTCATTTCCTAAAAAACGAACGCTATGTGGATTTTCTTTTTATAGTGTATATCAAAATTAGCTTGCTGTCAATATTTTACGCCAAAAAACCTCTGTTTACTTGCTTTTAGCTTAACTATACTCTCTTGTTTTTATCAAAAGAATACTAATAACATTTATTGGCTACCGACAGTAAAGAAATTAATAGTGCATTAGAACTTTATAATCGTAATCTCCGATTTTTTCGCGACCTTTAAGTTCATCAAGTTCGATAAGGAACGCACATCCGACAACAATTCCACCCATTTTTTCAACAAGTTCAATTGTAGCGGCAATTGTTCCACCAGTTGCAAGCAAATCATCAACAATCAAGACACGTTGTCCTGGTTTGATGCTATCTGAATGCATTGTGAGTGTGTCTGTTCCGTATTCTTTTTCGTAAGTTGCTTCAATGACTTCACGAGGTAATTTACCAGGCTTACGAACTGGGGCAAATCCTACACCAAGTGCAAAAGCAACTGGACATCCAATGATGAAACCACGTGCTTCTGGACCTACAACCATATCTATTTCTTTATCTCTTGCATACTGAACAATTTCGGTAGCAGCATAGTTATAGGCATTTCCGTCTGCCATCAAAGGGCTGATGTCGCGAAAAACTACGCCTTCTTTAGGATAGTTTTCAATTGTTGCAATATAGTCTTTTAATTCCATGTTTTTGTTACTGACAGAATTGTCAGTGCTCCTTTTTTCTAACATAAGTTCGTTATTTTTACTGACAGCTTTATTATTATGAGTATAGCTGATTTCGTCAGTAACTTTTTATAAAAACGAAATTATTTTTCTAATAAATTTTGATAAATTTCTTTGACGGGTGCTAAAGCAAAAAGTTCTTGCATTTTTACAATTTTTTCTAGTTCTTGATAAATTGTACTCTCAGAAATTTCGCGTTTATCGGCCGTCTTATTAACGGTCATTAAGCCATTGTCAATGCTGACAAATTCAAGTTCCTCAAAGATTTTTATCATCTTGACAAGCAAGAGATGAGGGATTTTCAAATAATCCGCAAGTGATTTTAATTTATAGCGAATATCAAATTCTGGAAATTGATAAATTGCTTTATAAAGTCTTGCAAATTCTTCTCGTGTTCCACTTCCTGTTAAATAATAGCTATCAGTGATTTTATTTTTAAAATAAATCATTTTAAAATCATCCGACGCTGCTTTACTGACAGCTTCTTTTAATACTGACAAACCTGCTAAATCTCCAGGTGTCTCTTCGATGACAAGCACATCTTCCATTATACCATGTTTTAGCTGATTTTGAGAAAAAATATTAGCCTCTTTTGGGATAGGAATTTGTTTACTTCTTATATCAAGAAGTTCGACACCAACTGAATCAGCATCTTCAATCATTAATTGAAGACTCGTATTTCCATTCCAACTATTACTTGAAAGTGTTGCGACTAATTTTGTTTGTGCCTGTTCGAATTCCAATTCTTCTGAACCATGTTGGAAATAAACGGCATCAATTTGTTGCTTTTCTTCCTGAATTTTTAATTTAAGATGAGCATTGTCTTTCCCCATACTTCGGCTTTGAATCACCTTATAATCTTCGATTAAAAATCGAGGCTTAGGATTATCCATGCCAAAGGGAGCCAATTTTGCTAAATTAGTGATTGTTGAGAGCGAAATATCGTCTAAGTGGCAACGGTCAGCAACTTCTAAGGCACTTTTTTTAGACATATCTAAATGATTGTCCACGATATAATCAATCATCGCCTTTTTAACTGCTTCTACGTTTTCCAGACTTAAAGTCATCCCTGCGGCTTGTTTATGACCACCAAAAGCAATAAAAAGTTCACGATGGGCATTTAATGCCTTGAAAATATCAAAATTTTCGATTGACCGAGCAGACCCACGCAAAATCCCATCTTCTTGGGCCAGCATGATTACTGGCTTATGTATGGCTTCTAGCAAGCGACCCGCAACAATTCCTAAGACACCTTTATGCCAGTCCTTATGATATAAAATCTGAACAGGTTCATCTGTCAGCATACTCAGAGCTTCATTGTGAATTTTTTCCACAATTTCTTTTCGCTCTGAATTTTTTTGGTCAATCATTTTGGCAATTTCATGCGCTTCATCTTCATCCCAACCTGTCAGCAATTCAATGGCTGGGTTTGGGTCATCGAGACGTCCCAAAGCGTTTAAACGGGGAGCAATTTGAAAACCAACCGTTTCCTCAGTGATTTTATCAAAATCAACCCCGGCATACTTCATTAATTCTTGTAGGCCGGCACGCTCTGTTTGGGCCAAAACTTTTAGACCATGAGCCACTAAAATTCGGTTTTCATCAGTCAAACTGACCATGTCAGCAATTGTACCAATTGCAACTAAATCAAGCATTTCACTGGGTGCATATTCTAAAAGAGCACAGGCGACTTTGAAGGCGACACCAACTCCTGCCAAATATTTGAAAGGATATTGACTGTCAGGATGTTCGGGGTGGACAATGGCATAAGCAGGGGGAAGTTGGTCAGGAATTGAGTGATGGTCGGTAACAATTACATCCACTCCATTTTCCTGTGCCCAGGTAATTGCCTCCAAGCCAGCAACCCCATTATCTACAGTAATAATAAGATTGATATTTTCATTCTTAATATAGTACTGATAAACGTCAAGATTTGGCCCGTAACCGTCAGTAAAACGATTGGGTAAATAAACTTGAGCCTCAGCTCCTAATTCATCCAGAGCTGACTTCATGACTGATGCTGCAGTCATTCCGTCAGCATCATAGTCACCATAAATTAAGATATTTTCACCTTGCTCAATTGCTGATAAAATACGCCCTGTTGCTTTTTCCATATCATGAAGTAGAAAAGGGTCATGTAAATTTTCTAAACTTGGCTTTAAAAATTGCTCAATTTCAGCTTCTGCATGAATTCCTCTTTGATAAAGCACGCGACTTGTCAATTCATCTAATTTATGTTTTTTCGCTATCTTTAGAAAATCTTCGGAAATGGCTGTATCAGCCACTTTCCAATCATATTTTGCTTTTATCATTTTAATTCTCTTTATCTTTTCTATGCTCAATTCAATTATTTTAGCATAAATTACTCGAAAAAAATGGCTAAGTTTAGAGATTATTTTTCTTTTATTTAATAAAATCCTAAACTTTTCTATAATTTACTGACACAAATAGCATTAAGCTTCTGTCAGTAAAAAAATTCTATTTGAAATTAAAAAATTTGGCAGATATAAAATCAAAAAGCGAAGGAAAAATAGCTCGCAATTTGGCCGCTGTGGATAAAGTCCAAGGTAAATTGATTTCTCTTTTCCTTTTTCCCAAGTTATTCACAACTTTGTCAGCAACTTTAGATGCTGAAATTGCATTTTTCCCCACTTTTTCCAGATAATCTCCATTATCTTTGTGAAATTTGGTTTTTACAGGTCCAGTATTCACAGTTGTCACAATTAATTGTGGATTTTCCATACGCAAAGCATCTGAAAATGTAATCAAAGCCGCCTTAGAGGCAGCATAAATTGATGATTTACCTGTTGGTAACTTTCCAGCAATTGAAGCAATATTAATCAATTGAACTTTCGGTTCTAATAATCTGGTCAACTGGATTGGCATTAACGTATTAATGACAAACTGTTCTGTAATTTCCCCATCAGTAAGTTCAGTGAATTCTTTAAAAATACCAAAACCAGCATTATTAATCAAAATATCCACAACAAAAGATTGTTCATTAGTCAAAAGTTCATCATTGGTCAGTAATGTAACATTTTCAAGCTGACCATAGCGTTCAATCAGAGCCTTACGGCTACGTGAAACCAAAATTAAATGGTCATTTTCTTTAGATAAAGATTTGACAATTTCTTTAGCAATATCACCAGTTGCACCTGTAATTACAATATTTCTAACCAATTTTTTCCTCGTAAAAATCCTTAACCACAAAAGTGTTGGAATGAACAGTTTGTGCCTCACGCACCAATTGTCCAACCAAAGGTCCAACATAGCGTGCACTAATATGAGTCAATAACAATCGATTAACTCCGGCTTCTTTGGCGACGTCTGCTGCTTGTTTAGTCGTTGAATGACCATGTGCTTTTGCCATTTTACTTTCATTTGCTTCATAAGTTGCCTCATGAACCAATAAGTCTGCTCCATAAGCTAAGCGTACTGCAACATTCGATTTTCTTGTATCGCCTAAAATCGTGACTATTTTACCAGCTTTATCCGCTCCGATATAATCTTTAGGATCGAAAGTTTTTCCTTCGTACTGAACAATCTCACCTTTTTTTATTTTACCAAAAAGGGGTCCGAAAGGAAGCCCAGCTTCTTTTAAAGCATTGGCATCGAGTTCACCTATTCGATTTTTTTCTACGACGCGATAACCCAAGCAGAAAATAGTATGGTCAAGCAAATCTGTATGGACTTCAAAACTATCATCTTCAAAGATTTTTCCAGCCGAATCAATTTCATGAAAATTGATACGATAAGCTAAGCGTGAACCCGAGATTCTAAGAGCGGTCAAAACAAAATCTTTAATTCCCACAGGGCCATAAAGCTCCAAATCAGTTTGTTCATCTGAACTTTGAAAACTTCTACTAGACAAAAAACCAGGCAAGCCAAAAATATGATCCCCATGTAAATGTGTAATAAAAATCTTAGTAATTTTTCGTGGCTTAATTGTCGTATTTAAAATTTGATGTTGCGTTGCTTCACCACAGTCAAAAAGCCAAATTTCATTACGCTCATCAAGCATTTTCAAGGCAATTGCCTGAGTGTTTCTTGATTTAGAAGGCTGACCAGCCCCAGTCCCTAAAAATTGGATTTCCATTGAACCTCCATCAGTTTCAACTCACCTTAAGGCAAATTAAAACTTTATTTTCTCAAAAATGAGAATTATTTTCCAAAACAAGAAAAGATTGTGAAACTTCCCCACAATCTTTTCTTCAATAAATTAGTGACCCGTGCTGGGCTCGAACCAGCGACCCTTTGATTAAAAGTCAAATGCTCTACCAACTGAGCTAACGAGTCATGCTTAAAGCGTCATTTTCACGACGAAATATATTATAACACAGACTTTCTGAAATTTCTAGTCTCAGCTGTAATTTTTTTATTTTTTTTAAATTTATTATTTATTTATCTCTGATAATGGCCACACACATGCCCAATTAATCATTTTTTTCATCATCAAAGGGCAGTAAAAAATGTGACCAATCCAAAAATTATACCTGGAAAGTTTGCCGTTGCCAAAGCTAAATCTCTAGGCTTTTTGCCAATTCCATAAGTGACCCAAAGTGTACAATTAATTGCAGCAACAAGGGGCTGAATAGGATTTCCTTTCATTCCACTAAGATTGTTAGCAATTTGCGGAAGATATGACACATACATCATTACCGACATCCCAGTCGCTACCCAACTTAAATACTTAATAAATTTCTCTTGATTCATAAAAGCCCTCCTGTAAAATGATAATATCAAAAAACTCTCGGTTTCATTCTAACTATTTTTTAAATTTAAAACCTAGTCATTTTACCTTCGAGTCAATATCTTATTATAACATATTTAGGATTCTATAAAACGCAGTCATTGGCACATGTTTAGCACAAAAACAATAAAAGCCGCTCAACCGAGCGGTTTATTTACTTAATTAAATGCGTCCGGAGGGAATCGAACCCCCATCTCAAGAACCGGAATCTTACGTGATATCCATTACACTACGGACGCGCTACAATCACTTTATTCTACCTAATTTCAAAAAAAATTGCAAGAAGAAGCTTGCTATAATAAAAAAAGCTATCCATCGATAGCTTTCCATTTTTACTTTATTTACCTGCTTTAATGGCTGATAAAATCTGAGTCCTTAAACTTTCTGCTCCTTCAGCTCCGCTTGGAAGGAAAATGGTTGAATTTCCACCTGCAGCAAATTGATTCAAGGTATCTAAATATTGGTTAGTTAACAAAATCGCCATAATTTGTTCTTCATCAAGCGCCACACCAAGCTTTTTGATTTCGGTAATTTGTTGAGCCAAACCGTCAACAATAGCCTTACGTTGTTCAGCAATCCCTACCCCATGCAGACGGTCTTTTTCAGCTTCTGCTTCAGCGGCAGTTACAACTTGAATTTTATTAGCATTTGCCAACATTTGGCTGGCATCTTGTTTACGTTGTGCCGCATTGATTTCATTCATAGATTGCTTAACTTCAGCATCAGGTTCTACTTTAGTAATCAATGTTTTTACGATAATATAACCGTAAGTTTGCATTTCTTCAGCAACTGTTTTTTGAACTTCAAGAGCGATTTCATCTTTTTTCTCAAAAACATCATCCAAAGTCAATTTTGGTACTGCTGAACGAAGGGCATCTTCAATATAAGCCTTAATTTGTTCACCTGGATTCATTAACTTATAGTATGCATCTTTGATGGATTGTTCGTTTACTCGATATTGCGTTGCAATATTCATCGTAACAAAAACATTATCCGCAGTTTTAGTTTCAACTGTCATCTCTGTTTGTAATAAGCGCAATTGAACTCGAGCAGCAATCCGATCAATTCCCCAAGGAAGTTTCAAATGAAAACCAGGGTTTGCAGTAAATTGATACTTCCCAAAACGTTCAACAATTGCAACAGTTTGTTGTTTAACAACAAATACAATTGTACTCAAACTAAAGATTAAAATGAGCAGGATAATTGCTAAAACAACGAGTGGAATAAAAATCATAAAAGTTCCTCCTTATATTTGACCAAAAGTTACTGACAAACTTTTCTGTCAGTAATTATGAAAAATTCAGTCTTATTAATTACTGACAGCATCGCCAGTAACCGTTTTCACATAGTCTATCACTTATCAAAGAGAAATGCAATTTTTTTGATAGTTTATTAACTAACGATTAAAAACCTTTTGTAATATAGATAAAGTGTTTACGTCCGTCACGCCCAAAGCATAAAGGACTTAAGAAGCCAATTTCTTCGGCTTGTTCTAATAAATCCTCAATATTATAGCCGGCTAAGCGAATATATTCCCCATTTTCTGCTTGTTCTGTTAATGCTGTTAGGTCTTTCACTTTCTCAAATTCACTTTGAAATTGAGCAGGTTTCATTGTCAATTTTCCGTCTTCTTCCACTAATAGATAATGCGGGAAAATCTGTGCAATTTCAAACATCAATTCGGCTGTCACTTTTACCGGAAATTCACTGAAAATAATTGCTTCTTCTGCGTCATTTTTATATGAAAAACCAAATGATTTTCCAGAAAGATTGAGTCGAATAAATCTGAAATTTTCATAACCATTTTTTCCTTCAAGTTGAAAATCTGGATTTTCTTCAAAAATATCAAAAGCTTTAGAAAGTTCAAAGAAATAATCTGTTGCATCTTTCGGTGAGCGTTTTTGATAAAGTTCAGCAAAATAAGCATTTAAAACTGATGCTGGTGGAGTCACCAAAAGTCTTTTATCTTTTACATCGGTTAAGGTAGCTAATCTATTTTCTAAAAAGATATGGTCTTGAGCCATGAAGCCACCATATTTCATTCCCAAATCAATCCATTTTTTATCAGTCATTTTTTCTCTCCATTTTTAATAAAATTTACTTGTAAAGCCCTTTTTTCAATCTTTTTCATTATAACATTTTTAAGAAAATGCGTCAGTTCAAAAACTGAGTGACTTTATCAAAAATTGGTTCAGGATAATTTTTTGAAAAAACATCTTCAAATTCGACAGACATTCTATTTTTAAACCAAGTCAATTGTCGCTTGGCATAGCGTCTTGAATTTCTTTTGACCAACTCAACAGCTTCTTCCAAACTAATGTCCCCTGAAAAATAAGGGAAAAATTCTTTATAACCAATCCCTTTTGCCGCTTGAACTTCTGGTGCTTGCTCATACAAAGTTCTAGCTTCATCTAATAAGCCCTCACGCATCATTTGATCAACCCGTTGATTAATTCGATCATAAAGCACTTTTCTGTCAGCATTTAATCCAATAAGCAAAAAATCATAATCAGAACCCAAATTTTCATCTTGAGAGCCGAAAGTTTGCAGCTCCAAAAAACGAATCGCCCGTCTACGATTTAACTCAGGAATTTCTGGATTTATTTTAATCACTTTTGCAAACAATTTTTCATCAGATAAAAGAGATAATTCTTCACGAAGTTTCATCATCTCCTCATGATTTTCCTGTCCGCCAAGATGATAGCCTTCGATAAGAGATTGAATATATAAGCCAGTTCCTCCAACGATAATTGGCACTTTTCCTTGGTCAAGAATTTCTTTAATTAATTGATTAGCTTCAATGACAAAATCATGAACCGAAAAATTTTCTGTACATTTACGTACATCAATCAAATGATGAGGAACTTGAGCTTGTTCAGCCATAGTCACCTTAGCGGTTCCAATGTCTAATCCTTGATAAACTTGCTGAGAATCACCAGAAATAATTTCACCATTAAATTTGATTGCTAAATCAATGCCAAGTGCTGTTTTCCCCACAGCTGTAGGCCCGACAACCACTAAAACTTTATTATTTTTCATTTATTTTTTATGACTCACTCTCACCATTTTCATTCTCTATTATTTCAGAAATAGCCTGTAAATTCAAGCACTGACAAGAAAAAATTACTGACAGCTCAATTTCTGTCAGTAATTTTTATTCTATTATTCTTAAAGTTTTTATGCAGCAAAAACTTTTTGATAAATTCTTTTTCCACGATTCATTAAAGATTTCCGATAATCTTCACGTCCCACAATCAGAGTCATTTTACTAAAGATATAGCATGAAAGTAGTGTGACCGCAAAGTTAGGAAGTGACAAGAATGTTAATAAGGAAACACTTAAAACGACCACATCGACCATAAACAAAACCTTGTCAATTTTAAAGTTCCATTGCTCCTCCAAAATTCGGCTCAATAAGATTGATCCTCCAAATGTTCCTTCAGAAATAATAACTAATCCTGCCCCGAATCCTGAAAGAAGTCCATCGAAAATTCCAGCAAAAATAACATGTGAGAATTGGAAACCAGTAACTCCTAATGCTTCATAAATCATTAACCAACCACTCATGGCAAGCGCTCCAGGAATGCTCAGTAGTAAAATTCTCCGCGGAAGCGAACGTCCTCCGAAAATGAAAAGTGGTACATTTACCAAAAAGAAAGTCAAGGCTGGGTTGATGCCAAAAACAAAATCCATAAGTACAGAAAAACCAGCGACACCATTACTTGCTAGACGATTAGGGATGACGAATAACTGAACTGAGAGTACATAAAGTCCGACACCTAAAATAAGTATGAGTAAGTCCCTCATAAACTTTTTGTCAATTTTTACACCTATAATTGTCATATTTCTTACCTTCTTTCTTTATCATTTATTTATTACAACTGCTACTAATATATCACATGCACCTAATCTTAACCTTAACCAGTTAATTATTAAAGAGTCTTTCTTTTTAAAATGTGCTTCGTTAGCGTTTTCACATTTTTTGATTTATAATTAAGATAGAGCAATTTTTAAATAAAATATAAAGGAGTCCACTAAATGAAAAATAAATTTATCCAAGGCTATCTCATTGGAAAATCTGTCGAAATTCTTGTTGCAGGTACAGCCCTGTTAATTGCCAAGAAAAAAGGTTATCTTCCTTCTGCTGATAAGAACGAATTTATCGCTCAAAAACGAAAAGAAGCCGCTAGAAAACGACTTGCTCGTTAAAAATTTTACTTACAGAAATAAAAACTTACTGACAGAAATTTTGTCAGTAAGTTTTTTTATATCCTTTAATGAGTTGCTGAAGCTTCTGCTTCATCCACCTGTTCCAATCGTTCATGAATTTCCAAATTACGTACATCTGAAAGAACCAAGGGAACTGTTTCAACAGTTACTTCCGAGAATTGAAGACCAAACCAACGAATTGGGGAAGCCGTAATTCTCTTGATTTGTGCTTTAGTTTGAAGAACAAAACGCTCGAAACCTGGCATTTGACGTGCATTCATTAGCTTTTCTTCAACAACGACAAAGCGGAAATCTCCAACTTTACGTCCTGGAGTGATACTGTAATGTTGATGCTGACGTGGCAAACGTCCTGATTCCATCAAATCCGTCACAATTGTTCTTAAATAACGCGGAACTTCTTGACGCATACGGAATCCAAGATAGAGATTCACACGAACAATAAAGTCAGTATCCATCATGTCTACTTTATACTCAGAAGTATAAGGCTCGTCAGTAACTTTTACATTTACAAACCAATAACATTCTGCACGTTTTGGTCGTTTATCCAAGATTGAATATAAGATTGAACGGTCAATCCATTCATGGTCCATTTTGCTTGTTAAATAAACCACATTTGTTTGATATAAATCATAAGATTCATCATGACGCAAAGCATTAAGTTGATTTTTATACTCATTAATATTCAATGATTTGATATATTTCATGACAATCTTGTGTGACTTGTTCCAGATGAACATCACGAAGATAATTGCCAAGGCAATCAGAACCACAATATATGCTCCGTTGATAAATTGGACAAGAGAAGCAGCAAAGAATGAGCCTTCAATACAAAAGAGACCGATAGAAATAATTGCAATGGCAATTTTTGGCGTTCCTTTTTGAATTAAGAAATAAGTCAAAAGTGTTGTTGTCATCAACATAGTGATGGTAATGGCCAAGCTATAAGCGGCTTCCATATGTTCTGAAGTTTTAAAATACAAAACAAAGAATGAAGTCGTTACCCAAAGAGCAAAGTTAACTGCTGGGATATAAAGTTGTCCCAAAGTTTGCCCTGGATAATAAATTTTGAACAATGGCAAAAGTTTCAAACGAATCGCTTCAGACACCAAAGTAAATGAACCCGAAATCAGTGCTTGAGAGGCGATAATCGCCGCCAATGTTGATAAGATAACGACATAAATAACCATATTATCAGGTAAAACAGCAAAGAAAGGATTAAGTTTTTCAATGTGTTCACCACGGTGAGCTAAAAGCCAAGCTCCTTGTCCACAGTAAGATAAGATAATACAAATCTTAACAAATGGCCAGCTGACATAAATATTTCCACGCCCAACGTGTCCTAAGTCAGAATAAAGTGCCTCTGCCCCTGTCGTTACCAAGAAAATAGAACCCAAGATAAAGAAACCAGCTTTATTTTCTGGACTAAACAATAAGTGAATCGCATAATATGGATTAATTGCTTTTAAAATTGATAAGTCAAGAAAAGAATTAATCAATCCACTTACACCCAAAAAGCCAAACCAGATAAACATAATTGGTCCAAATAAACGGCCAACCAAACTTGCTCCAAACCTCTGAATCAAAAAGAGAAAGGCAAGGATTATCAAAGTTGTTACCATGACTGCCGTCTGATTTGAGTAAACATGTGTTACTCCTCTTAAACCCTCGATGGCTGACGTGACCGTCACCGCAGGAGTCAATGCTCCATCCGCTAATAATGTCGCCCCACCAATCATTGCTGGAATAATCAGCCATTTTCTCATCCGTCTCACAAGGGTAAAGAGTGAAAAGATTCCCCCCTCATGATGGTTATCTGCTTTCAAAGCAATCAGAACATATTTAACAGTTGTAATCAATGTTAAAGTCCAAATTACAAGAGAAACAGCCCCCAAAATAAAGCTTTCAGAAAGATTTGCTAATCCTCCCTGTCCTCGAACAATGGCCTGCATGGCATAAAGTGGACTTGTTCCGATATCACCGTAAACAATCCCTAATGCAATCAGGAACCCTGCAGATGTCGCTTTATTAAACGACCGATTATGTAAGTGTACTTGACCCACTTTTGTAACTCCTCAACTTTCTTCAACGAAAATAGTCAAATAAAATAAAACGAAGCGTAGCTCGTTTTTTAATAGCTTTATTATAGCAGATTATCCCCTGTTTATTCAAAAAAAACTGCGGGAAATTATATTTATTTATTTCTCACAGTTTTATATATAATACAGTAATCATCACAAAAGCGATGATAGCAACAGTAAGCTATCTTTTGATTGCTTTTATTTTATTATGATTCTCCTTGATTTTCTTCTGAAATTCGTTCGTGAATTTCCAAATTTTTAACATCCGAGAGAACCAAAGGAACAGTTTCAACCGTCACTTCTGAAAAGTGAAGACCAAACCAACGTGCTGGCGAAGCTGTAATTTTTTTAATTTGCTCTTTTGTTTGAAGAACAAATCGTTCAAAGCCAGGCATTTGTCTTGCATTAATTAGTTTTTCTTCTAAAATAATAAAACGGAAATCTCCAACTTTTCGTCCTGGTGTAATACTATAAGTTTGATTTTGTTGTGGTAATCGTCCTGACTCCATCAAGTTGGTCACAATCGTCCGTAAATACCGAGGAATTTCTTGACGCATATGAAAACCGAGATATAGATTAACACAGACAATAAAATCAGTTCCTAGCATATCCACTTCGTATTCAGAAGTATAAGGCTCATCTGTAACATTAACCTTCACAAACCAGTAAACTTTAGCTTTTTTAGGACGCTTATCCAAAATAGAATACAAGATTGAACGGTCAATCCATTCTTTATCCATTTTAGCCGTTAAATAAACGACATTCGTATGATAAAGGTCGTAAGTTTCATCTTTGCGGAGTTTATCCATTTGTTCTTTATAATCATTAAGATTTGAAGAATTAAGATATTTATAAAAAAGCTGATCAGATTTATGCCAGATTGCCATAACAAATAGAATCATGGCAGCAATAATCACAACGACATAACCGCCATGCATAAATTTTACAGCGGAAGCTGCAAAAAACAAGCCTTCAATAAAGATAAAAACGGTGAAAAATAGGCCAACCAATACTTTTTTAACTTTTTGATAGTGACTTAAATAGACAGTTAACAATGTTGTTGTCATAAGCATGGTTACTGTGATTGCTAAACCATAAGCCGCTTCCATGTGAGCAGAACTTTGGAAATAGACAACAATAAAACTCGCTGCCAACCAGAGTCCCAAATTTACGGCTGGAATATATAATTGTCCGAAAGTTTCTCCTGGATAAAAAATTCTTAATCGAGGAAGGAGTTTAAGACGAATAGCTTCTGACACAAGAGTAAATGAACCAGAAATCAATGCCTGTGAGGCAATAATTGCCGCCAAGGTTGCTAAAATTACTGAAAAAATGATTAAATTTTGAGGAAGGACAGCAAAAAATGGATTGATATCTCCTAATGATTTTCCGCGATTTTGTAAAAGCCATGCCCCTTGCCCACAATAGGATAGGATGATACAAACTTTAACAAAAGGCCAACTGACATGAATATTTCCCCGACCAACGTGTCCTAAATCGGAATAAAGAGCTTCTGCGCCCGTCGTTGCCAGAAAGACTGAACCTAAAACAAAAATTCCAGCTTTATTTTCTGGGCTTAAAAGTAAATGAATTGCCCAATAAGGATTAATTGCTTGAAGAACAGAAAAATCACCAAAGAGATTAATCAAACCCGTAATTCCAAGAAAACTAAACCAAATAAACATGACTGGTCCAAACACTTTACCAACGATTGAAGTTCCAAATCGTTGAATTAAAAATAAGACCGCTAAAATCGCTAAAGTAATAATAACAATCGGTAATTGCTGCTGACCAAAAGCTTCATGAAAAGCTGGAATTGACCTCAAGCCTTCTATTGCTGACGTAACCGTTACGGCAGGTGTTAAGGCTCCATCAGAAAGCAAAGCAGCACCACCAATCATTGCCGGAATAATTAACCATTTTGCATACTTGCGAACAAGAGTAAATAATGAAAAAATTCCGCCTTCATGATTATTATCCGCTTTTAAAGCAATCCACACATATTTGACTGTTGTAATTAATGTCAGCGTCCAGATAATGAGCGAAAGTGCCCCAATAATTGACGTTTCTGAGATTCGCTCAAGCCCCCCTTGGCCTTGGACAATTGATTCCATTGTGTAAAGAGGGCTCGTTCCGATGTCGCCATAAACAATTCCCATTGCGATGATGAAACCGGCACCTGTTGCTTTATTAAATGAGCGATTAGATTCATAACCCATTCTAATTTCCTCAACTTTCTCTAGTTCCATAAAATTTATCAAAGTAAATAATTCACATTTGATTACCTAAATCATATAACAATTTCTTGATTTTTTGTTAAAAAATGGTCTAAAGAATACTGCAAAATTTATAAGAAAAAAAGCTAGAAAATTCTAGCTTTTAATTAATTATTTTTCAACTTAATCTTCTGTGTACCAGTCGTAGTGGAAGATTCCAGCTTTGTCTGTACGTTCATAAGTGTGAGCACCGAAGTAATCACGTTGGGCTTGAATCAAATTAGCTGGAAGATTTTCAGAACGATAGCTATCGTAGTAGCTAATTGCTGATGTGAATGTTGGAATTGGAATTCCTGCTTGAACAGCAAGTGAAACTACATCACGAACAGCTTCTTGATAACGTTTTGTGATGTCTACAAAGTAGTCATCAAGCAAGAGGTTTTCAAGTTCGCTATCTTTGTCGAAAGCATCAGTAATATTTTGGAGGAATTCTGCACGAATGATACATCCAGCACGCCAAATTTGTGCAATTGTACCGTAAGGCAAGTCCCAATCAAATTCTTCAGAAGCTTTACGAAGTTGAGCAAATCCTTGAGCATAACTCATAATTTTTGAGAAATATAGCGCTTTGCGGATTTTTTCAATGACTTCTTTTTTATCGCCTGAGAAATTAACCGCTGGTCCAGATAAAACTTTGCTTGCTTTAACACGTTCATCTTTATAAGTTGAAATGTAACGAGCAAATACTGATTCTGTAATCAATGGAAGTGGTACACCAAGGTCAAGGGCAGACTCTGAAGTCCATTTACCAGTTCCTTTGTTTCCTGCTTTATCAAGAATTTTATCAACGATGTAGCCTTCGCCTTCATCATCTTTACGTTTCAATACTTCTTTAGTGATTTCAATGAGGTAGCTATCAAGTTCGCCTTCATTCCATTCTTCAAAAATGGCTTGAATTTCTGCATTGCTAAGACCAAGAACACGTTTCAACAAATCATAAGATTCAGCAATCAATTGCATATCGCCGTACTCAATTCCGTTGTGAACCATTTTAACGTAATGTCCAGCACCGTTTGCTCCCATGTAAGCCACACATGGTTTACCATCTTGAGGAGCTTTAGCTGCGATTTGTTCAAAAATTGGTGCAACCAAATCGTAGGCTTCTTTTTGGCCACCAGGCATCATTGATGGGCCTAAAAGTGCACCTTTTTCACCACCAGAAACTCCTGTACCGATGAAGTTAATACCTGAGTCTGCAAGTTCAGCATTACGACGCATTGTGTCTGGGAAATGAGTATTTCCACCATCAATCAAGATATCGCCTTTATCCAAGAGTGGTAAAAGTGATTTAATTGTCGCATCTGTCGCTGCTCCTGCTTGAACCATGAGCATGATACGACGTGGTTTTTCAAGACTTCCAACAAATTCTTCAAGTGTTTTAGTGAGAACAAGATTCTTATCTTGATGTTCTTTATAAACTTCTTCAGTTTTTGAAGTCGTACGGTTGTAAATTGCAACGGTATAACCACGTGACTCTACGTTGAGTGCAAGGTTTTTCCCCATTACAGCCATTCCGACAACACCAAAGTTTGCTTGTGCCATTTGAAATCCTCCAGAGTATTTCTTTATATTCTATACTATATAGTATAACGCAATTTATTTCCAATTACCATAGTTAAGTATGTAAATATTTTACATGACAAAAAAATCTGCCTTAAAGACAGATTTTAAATTTTATTCTTTTTCGTCAGGAAAATTTGTTAATTCTTTGGCTTTGTCAGCAATTTTTTTCGCTTCTTCAGCAAGAGACTCAGTATCAATATCTTCTTTCACTTCATCTTTGGCATCACTGAACTTAGCCACAACTTCTGCGGCTTCTTCTGAGATGTCTGATTCATTTTCATCAAAGAGTTCTTCTCCACTGTCTTTCATTGAATTAATTTTTTCAACGACAGCATCTTTAGTATCATTGAAGAAATCAACAACTGAATCTTTAGACAGTTCACCTGAGTCAACTTTTTCCATAATTAAATCACGTTTTGAAAGCAAAAATTCTTTGGCCTTGTCAGCTGAAATTTCACCTGAATCAAATTTTTCTTTGATCTCATTAAATTTTTCAGCTGAGAAATCAATAGCAGTATCTCTCATTCCAGTCAATGTTTCTTGAGGGTTTTCTTTTAAATCATCATAAATTTTTCCAGCCCCTTCGCGGAGTTCGCTTCCTTTTTTAGGAGCTAAAAATAGAGCAGCTGCGGCACCAACTAAAGCACCAACTAGAAATCCTGTTTTTTTTGACATCGGTTAAGTCCTTTCTTTCGTAAGCAAGTTTAATTTACTTTTACACCCGCTTCAGTTTTATCTTTTTTAACAAAGAATTTTTTGGCTGTTTTTGCCAAAACGACTGCTGAAGCTGAAGTTGTTTTTCGTTTTGTTGAACCTCTATTAAGACGTGTCACAAGTTTACGACTTGAAGCATTGATGTCTGAAACACTTTCAGACAAGTCAGCAACCGCTGTAAACAAAGGGTCAATCGTGGCGACTTTCCCATTAACATCATCAAGCAAGGTATTGGCTTTAGTCATTATGCCATCAGCTTGATGAAGTAAGACATCTACATCGCTAGAAACTAATTTGACTGTACGGTTGGCTTCTTCTACAACCTTAGAAACTTTATGTAATACAATAACTAAGAAGACCACCAATACAGCAAATGCTATCGCGATAATCAATAATGCAATATTTCCCACGTTTCCTCCTCTTTATTCGGGTATAAAATCAGCACCCATTTTTTCAATCTTCTTTCATTTTGATGAAAGCGATTCTATTTGACTTCATTATAACAAATTGTTTCGCTATTTTCTAATATAACTTACATTTTTTTATGACAAGAAGTCTATCCTGAAGGATAGACTTCTTAATTTTTTTTCATTCTGCGATAAATAAAGAGAACAAGTCCTACAATTACTAATAAAACTGAAAGCCATTGTGACACACGAGCAGGTCCTAACATTAGGCTATCTGTTCGCATTCCTTCAACAATAAAACGAACGGCTCCATACCAGACGAGGTAGAAACTAAAAATATCCCCACGTTTTAAGCCTTTAATTCGATGTCTAAAGACCATGACCAGAATAAAACCGCTTAGTGTACCAATACTTTCAAATAGGAAGGTAGGCATTCGATAATGACCATCAATAAACATTTGATTTCTAATGAAAGCAGGTAGCCAGTCTAAATTTGAAACAATTTTTCCATAGGCTTCTTGATTGACAAAATTCCCCCAACGTCCCATTGCCTGAGCGAGAAAAACACCCGGGATAGTAATATCAAGCAAATCAAGCGGATGAATCATTCGATAGTAGCTAAAGACAAAGAGGACAATTGCTCCAGCGATTAAACTTCCATAGATGGCTCCGCCACCATCCCACATGGCAATGATTTGTGAAGGATGTTGACTATAGTAAGACCATTGGAAAATGACATAATAGAGTCTCGCTCCAACAATTCCTAAAGGAAAGGCAAAGAGAACAAAATCAATAATATCATCAGTTTTTATATTACGCTTTGGGGCTTCTTTACATGCGAGCCAAACGGCTAATGCGGCACCGCCCACAATAAAAATAGCATACCAGTGAATGGCTAGCGGCCCTAATTGGAGTGCAATCTTATTTAAAGCTAAAAAGGGAAATAGATTATTCATATTTTTTATCAGTTTTCTAAATTTACTGACAGAATTTTCGGTCAGTAATTTCTAAGTTTTATCTTATGATTCTTTATTATGACTGATTAAATCAGTGAGACGGTCTTCAAAAGTTTTTGTTGCATCAAAGCCCATTTGCTTAGCTCTAAAATTCATAACCGCAGCTTCAACAATTACTGACACATTCCGCCCAGTTTTTACAGGAATGCGGGTTTGTGGGACTTCAACATCAGAAAATTCAACAATAGTCGGTGCATTTCCCAAACGGTCAAAAGCTTTTTCCTTATCGTAGTATTCTAAATATATAGCCATATCAATATCCGTTGAATCTTTAACAGCACCAGCACCAAAAAGACTCATCACGTCAATAATCCCAACGCCACGAATTTCAATCATATTGCGCAAAATTTCTGCGGGTTCCCCAGAAAGTGTGAATGCATCCCGTTGAAAAACATCTACACGGTCATCAGCAACTAATCGGTGGCCACGTTTGACTAACTCAAGACCAGTTTCTGATTTACCAATCCCACTAGCCCCTTGAATAAGAACGCCGACCCCAAAAATATCCATCAAAACACCATGAACAGTCGTTCTTTCAGCTAAACGTTCATCAAGAAATGAGGTCAATACTGAGTTCAATCGGCTGGTTGCTTCACGTGATTGAAGTAAAACAATGTCAGACTTTTTAGCTGCTGCCACCATTTCACTAGGAATTTCTAAATTACGTGCAACAATAACAACCGGTGTTTCTTTGGCCATGACTTTTTTCAAGAGGTCATAACGATTATCTCCAACTACAGTCATCATGTATGACCATTCTTTCATCCCAAAAAGTTGAATTCGTTCGGGTGTGAAATAATCAAAATACCCAGCCATTTCTAAACCTGGGCGCATAATTTCTGAAGTTGTAATTTCTTTTTGTAATGCTGTTTCTGTTGAGTAAATCACATGAAAATGAATTTTGTCAAGTAAATCTTGAACTGAAACCGCCATTGTAAGTCTCCCCTATTATTTCATAAATAAGAACAACTGACAGAGAATATTTTTTCGTCATAAAACTTTGTCAGTACTTTTATAATAAAAATTGTGATAAAAATCACATTTTCATATCACGTATAAATTTATCCAAGCGATAAGCAAGGAAGATTCGGCGTACTAAAAGAAAGCCGAAAAACGTGGCTAAAAACCACGAAGCAGATAGGAAGGACCAGCTGAAAATCCAAGCTTCAAGTACCGTTCCAATCATAAAAGAATAAAATCGTTGTTTAGGCATGCCTCTATTATGACATTTTTAAGCCAGAAATGTCAATGGATTGTGTTGAATAATCCTTAATAAAAAAAGCTTTTTATTTTCTAAAAAGCTTTTCAATTTGATGATTTATTTAGCAAAGAATTTGATAATTAAAAAGATAAGTCCAGCATCAACCAATAGTCCCACATACCATGAGAAATTGAAATACCATTTTCTAGTTTTATGATGACAGAGATGCCCAGCCAAAATTGCTCCAATCCCTCCACCTAAAAGTGCTTGTGCAAGTAAAACTTTTTCAGGAATTCTCCACAGATGATGTTTGGCCTTGTACTTATCTACCGCATAAAAAACAAAAACAATAAGATTCCAAACTGCTAATAAAACTAATAAATAAAGAATCATTTTTCTCCCTTCACATCTATACTAAATATCATTAGATTTTAAATTCTTTCATTTTCTCAACTCGAAGAGCCCCTTTTTGACCACTAAAAGTCCAACGTTGTTTAAACGCCCGTCTTTCCTGAGTATTTCCCGCAATAATTTGACCAGAATTAACAGAAACAAGGTAGTCAATAGCTACAAAATAGAGGTCAACTTCAAATTGATTATCTTTTACTTCTTTATAACGCGTGATTCCATCCAAAACCACACTACGCGTGTGATTAATTTGACCTTTGTCACTCATCTTTTGGAGAATTTTTTCATGTTTTTCATATAAATTATCACCATAAGATTCGGACAAAGCTCGTAAGTCATGTTTATCCCAAGCATCTTGAACTTTTAGAAAAATTGCTTCTATTTCTGCTTCCAAAGCTGAATTATTTAATGTCTTTTCTTGAAAATAACCTCTTTTTTTAAAGGGAAGTTTAACTCTATTTCTTATAAAATAAAATCCGAGACCGGCAAGCACAATCAGCCATTTCCAAATCCTTCCTCTATTATACCTGCTCCCCATTCTAGATGTCCTAGAATTAAAAGTATAGCTATTAGAACCAGTATTACTATAATGGCTGTTAGTATTTCCACCTCCAAAATTACCGCCAGTTCTTGTACTTCTATTTCCTCCCCCCCGAAATCCTCATGCTGTTGCAAAAGCATGAGGTGTGACTAAAACTAAGCCACTGACGAGCAATAAAATAACCACTTTCTTCATCATTTGATTCAAAAATTATTTCCTTTTCTTTGTCACTGATTTTATTATATATATTTTGT
The DNA here is from genome assembly GCF_016516525.1 of Lactococcus sp. S64. Classification (NCBI taxonomy): domain Bacteria; kingdom Bacillati; phylum Bacillota; class Bacilli; order Lactobacillales; family Streptococcaceae; genus Lactococcus; species Lactococcus sp. S64. The sequence continues at coordinate 226,662 of NZ_JACVUQ010000002.1, forward strand.
TATTATACCCTATTTCCCTTTTTATTTGAAACATCTGTTAAATTGCTACTTTTAGTGGAGTCTATTAAAAGAGTGTGATATAATTACCTCATGAAAAAACTCATGAATCTTTTTAAGTCTGAAACTGTTAGATATCTCATTTTCGGAGTCCTAGCAACAGCAGTCTATGCCTTTGTCAAATGGTTAACTTGGCAAGCTTGGCATTCTGGCTGGGGTTCAGAAACTGCCGCTCAAGCTTCAAGTATTATTTTTGCATTTTTTACCAATAAACTTTTTGTTTTCAAACATGAATCATCAAACTTATTACGTGATTTCATCAATTTTACTTCAGGACGAATTGTTCTTTTACTCCTATCCATCTTTATTAACTGGTGGTTCATTGACCAACATCCTGATATTTTGATGAATCTTTTTGGACTTTCTAAAAATAATATGGTTGCTGCTCTTAACCTCGTCGTTCAAGTTTTAATTATTGTTATTAACTATCTTTATTCAAAATTCTTTGTCTTCAAAAAAGATAAAAATTTAACAGAATAACTAATTTTTTACTGATAGAAAATTACTGACAAGATGAAAAAAATACTGACAGAAAATCTGTCAGTATTTTTTTCATTTTTATCAGTTTTCTTATTTTCTAATTTCCTTGATGAATTCAACAATTTCACCACGTCGTGTTTCAATCTTACCAACTTTTGTTTTTTGATAAACAGCATTTAATATGGCACCAATAATCAAAACGCGGGCGATGAAAATAAACCAAATCATCAGTGCAAAGACGACCAATGACCCAATCAATTTCAAGTCATCTAATCGTTGAAGAGCAAAGCTAACATATTTTGCAATCCAGTTGGTTAGAAAAACAAGAACAAAGGTTGAAAATATTGTTCCAGGCATGGTGTATCTCAATTTTCTTATTTTAACATTTGGTAGGATAAAATAAAGCATCATCAAAGATAAAAAGGTCGCTACAGCAATCGCTGGTAAAGTCATATTGTGTAACGTTCGGTAGAGATGATCATCAAAAGGAAATAAGCGATGAACTTGTTCAAGAATTAATTGTCCAAAAGTAGAGAGAACAATTGAAAAGTAAAGAAAGAGTAAAATCGCAAATCCGGCAGCTAAACCGATAATTCGACTGACAATAAAATCTCGATGATTAAAGACTTCATAAGCTTTATTCATTGACATTTGTAGAGCAGATAAGGCTCTTGAAAAGGTCCAAAAGCCTGCCAAAACAGAGAGTGAAAGTAGGCCTGTATTTCTTTGATTTAAGAGATTATTAATGACTGGTTCAATTCCTTTGTAAACATCACTTGGGAGTTGCTCAGACAAAAAACTCAATAAAGCTGTTGTATTGATATGTAAGAAGGGTAAAATATTTCCAACAATCAATCCTAGAGGAAAGATTGCAAGTAAAAGGTAATAGGCAACAGCAATTGAAGACAGACTCATTTCTGAACTTTTGAAAAAAGTCATAAAAGTTGTCGTTAGCTCAGCAATTTTTTGTATAACTTTTTTCATCTTTCCTCTCATCTGTTTTTCCTTTTACTTCTTAATAAGTCCGTTCTTCGCCTTGAGAAGTCAAAATCACAGGACCATCTTTAGTGATAACAAACTGGTGTTCGTATTGACATGATAAACTTCCGTCAAGTGTAACGTAACCACGTTCACCATCATGGTCAATTTCCCAACCCCCAGTGTTAATCATTGGTTCAATGGTTAAGACCATTCCTTCGCGTAAACGAAGTCCACGTCCAGCACGTCCGTAGTGGGGCACCATTGGTTCTTCATGCATTGTTGGTCCAACGCCATGTCCTACAAGGTCACGAACGACACCATAGCCACGACTTTCAGCGTATTCTTGAATAGCTGCCCCAATATCACCAATACGGTTGCCTACTTTGGCTTGTTCAATTCCAAGATAGAGACATTCGCGGGTCACATCCATCAAGTTTTTTACTTCGTCAGAAACTTGGCCTACAGCATAAGCCCAGCAAGAGTCAGCAACGCCACCGCGGAATTCTTCTTGATATTTAACCATTGATTCAGCATCGTCAAAATTAAGTTTTGAAACATCAACAGAACCATCTTCAACCAACCCGAGAACCATGTCAACCTTAATCAAATCACCATCTTTAAGAATTTGATGACGTGGAAATGCGTGAGCCACTTCATCATTCAAACAGCAGCAAGTAGCATAAGGGAATGGATTATAATTTCCTTCATCCACTCCGATTTGTAAAGGTAAAACATTTTTTTCTTTACAAACTTTGCGGACATATTCTTCAATTTCCCACATGTCAATCCCTGGTTTAATCAACTCACGAAGCCCAATGTGGATATCTGCCAAAATTTTGCTACTACGTTCCATTTGCTCGATTTCACGTTGCGATTTTAATGTAATCAATTTATTCTTTCCTTCTAAAGTTCTGAGAAAAACTCAGTTCTTTTTATTTAAATTAATGTTTTGAAGTGACTCATACTTCATCGAAAAATAAATTTTCATTTACTGGGGTTACTGAATCCTTATAAGATAGTATTTATGACTTTATCTATAAGAATTTTCTTCGACAATCATGAGCCTTTTCAAAATTACTTTGAATGCTAATTCAACTGAACAGATTTTTTTGTAATCCAAAACAGTCTATTTAGTATAAATACACTTTATTTTACCATAAATTTCCCTATAACTAGGTGTTTTTTATATAAATTGGCAGTAAAACTTCATCTACCAATTCATTAATTTGCTTATCATTCATGGATTGACCTTCAAGGAGCATATGATGACGGGTCATCTGGAAAGGTAAAAGCTTAGCTGTTTGCCCAATTTTTTCACGCGCTTCCCCTCTTTCCTGAGCCCTTGCAAGCAAGCGTTCCATAATAATCAGATTACTTGGAAGGACATTGCCAACGGTCGATTCAAGAACATTTTTTCCTTGTGACTGCATAAATGAAACGAAGGCCAGAAATCCTTTGGGATAGAGTTTAAAATTCTCTCTCATAAAGGTTAAAAGTTCAATTAAATCTTGCCGCAAGCTCCCACTGTTAATTTCTTGGTCTATCACATTTCCTCGCCACTCAGGATTTTGTGAAATATTGAAACGGACAGCTTCAAAAATTAAGTCAAAAACATCATCCCAATAACGATAAAGTACGCTTCGTGTGGTTTTGGCTTCTTTTGCGACATTTTGAAAGGTTACTTTTTCGTAGCCTTCATTTTCTAAAATATGAACTGCCGCTTTATAAATTGCTTTCTTAAGTTCATCCCCTCTTCTTCGAGAATGATTAGGTGATTTTTTTTCTTTTTCTTCAAACATAAGAGACCTCGTGTTTCTTAATTCTATTATAACATCATCTTTATCTAATACCAACAAATCAAATTAGATACAAAAAGAATCTTATTATTGACAAAACTTATTCTTAGGTTTATAATAATTTTGTATTTAAGATACAAATTGTATGTTATTTTTAAATTATAATTCCTAAGTTTTAATAACTTAGTTTTCGCTCAGACGAAAGAAAGGATTAACATGGCAAAATCAAAAAAGAATGAAAAAGAAAAATTGCCAAAGGAATTGACGCGAAATGCTTGGATTTTAGTCATTGGTGCTATTGCTCCAATGCTTGATTCAACCATGGTCAATATCGCAATCAACAAACTTCAAAGTGACTTACATACTTCACTAGACATGATTCAGTGGGCAATTACAGGCTACGTTCTTGCACTTGCTGTAGCCGTCCCTGTCTGTGGTTATGTTGTCAATCACATTGATGGAAAAAAAGTAATGCAGTGGTCACTCCTTAGTTTTGGACTTTTTAGCTTTTTATCTGGAATTGCTTGGAATATTGATAGTTTTATCATTTTCCGAGCTGTTCAAGGATTTTCAGCTGGTTTTATCACTTTACTGATGACAACCCTGCTAATGCAAATTACGCCTCCAGATAAACTTGGTCAATTAATGGCTGTTGTCTCAACTCCTATTATTCTTGGACCAATTATCGGGCCAGTACTTGGTGGTGCAATTGTATCTGGAGCAAATTGGCACTGGATTTTCTATGTTAATATTCCGGTTGTAATTATTGCAGTCCTCCTTAATCATTTTTATCTAAGTTCTTTCAAACCTTTCAACCCTAAAGCTAAACTAGATTGGTTTGGAACACTCCTTTTGGCTGGCGGTTCTGTGGGATTAATTTACGGAATGATGAAGGGTTCAACTAATGCTAAAAATTTTTTCAATAGTCAAATGATTACTTTTGTCATCATTGGCTTAGCCTTGTTTGTTATTTACGGAATTTATAATCGCATTCGCAAAAATAATACTGTTCTTCCACTCAGATTTTTCAAATCTAAAAACTTCACTGCAGCGAATATTGGAATCTTTTTAGCTGGAATTGCTTCTAATGGACCTATGCTTTTACTGCCACTTTTCTTTCAAAATACAAAAGGCTTTACAGCCGTTGAAGCAGGTCTAATGTTGATTCCCCAAGGGATTGGTATGATGGTGACTCGACCTTTGATTGGGAAGATGATTGACCGTATGGGAGCTCGTCCTGTAGTACTTGTTTCCCTGGCTATTTCCCTTCTTGGAACAATTCCTTTCATTTTTGTTCACGAAAATACAAATTTGATTTGGTTGGGATTGGTTTTATTTGTTCGTGGAATGGGAATTGGTGGTTTGCAAATGCCAATGATGACTGATATTTTCATTGGTTTAGACAAACAAGATATCCCTGGTGCATCAGTAGGACAAAGAATCATTCAAAACGTTGGTTCATCTTTTGGTTCAGCCGTCATCTCGGCAGTTGTGACGGCGGTTGTGACGTCTGAAATTGCTGGACAGATGACAACTAAACTACATCAATTAGCGGCGATGCACACCAATTTAACACCGACTGTCATTGCAAGAGCAAAAACTTCTGTTGAAAAAGCAGTCACGCTTAATGGTTATCAACTTGGCTTTCTTGTCTCTTCGATTGTTTTAATTGTGATTGCTATTCCAGCCATGTTCCTTTCACAAAAGAAGGTCAACAAATAAAATTCGTAGTTTTTAGCTTTGATTTCACTTGTTTTTTGATATAATTGAATTGAATTATCTCAATAATAGATAGATGAACTTTAATCAATTAACTGAGCTTGGAGCGCTAAATTGTATGGCTCCTTGCATCTTATAGGAGAGTGAACAAATGCCATTAGCAAAAATTGTATATGCAAGTATGACAGGAAATACTGAAGCTTGTGCCGATATTGTCGCTGATAAACTTGAAGAATTAGGTTTTGAAGTAGAACTTGACGAATGTTCTTCTGTTGATGCCGATGAGATGGCTGATGCTGATCTTTGTATCGTTGGAACTTACACTTACGGTGACGGTGAATTACCTGACGAAATTGTCGATTTTTATGAAGAATTAGCTGAGGTTGATTTATCTGGTAAAATTTACGGTTGTTTCGGGTCAGGTGATACTTTCTATGATGACTTCTGTATCTGTGTCGATATGTTTGAAGCGCAATTTGAAAAAACTGGCGCAACAAAAGGAGCTGAACTTGTTCGTGTTGACTTGTCTCCTGAAGATGAAGACGAAGCTCATCTCGAAGCCTTTGCGGAAACTTTGGCGGCTCACTTTAACTGATTGAGTTAAGATATGTGATAAGAATTACTGACAAAGACGGAAAAATAAATATAAATGCAAAAAAATTACTGACGGAGGTTCTGTCAGTAATTTTTTTGTCTACCAATTTGATATTCGGTTGTTTGGACTGATTTGTCAGTAATTTTATAATGAAAACATCAAAATTCCAGCTGCTACAGCCACATTTAAAGATTCTGCTTGTCCTGGCATGTCAATATGAACGAGTTTGTCAGCAGCTTTAACGGCTTCGTCAGAGACTCCGGCCCCTTCATTTCCCATAATCAATGCGAAGTGTGGTTCATTGATTATTTTATAAGACACAGAATTTGCTGACAGCGTGGTCGTCAATATTGAAATGCCTGCTTTTTTAAGTTGAGCAAAACAATCTTCTTTAGCCATTCGTACAAGAGGCAAATGAAAATTTGAGCCTTGCATAGACCGCATGACCTTTGGACTGTAAATATCTGCGGTTTCTCCAAGTAATATAACAGCCGAAAATCCAGCCGCATCAGCTGTTCTAATCATTGTCCCTACATTTCCTGGGTCTTGTACGTTTTCTAAAAGTAAAAATTTTGCTGCTGAAAAATCAATGACTTCTTCAATTTTTGTCACTTCAGCAATCAGTCCTTGTGGACTTTCGCTGTCAGCTAAAGATTTCAACACTTCTTTACTGACCAGATTTACAGATAAGTCTGTCAGTGATTTTTCAGACCCAATCATTTCTGTCAGTTTAGTCAGTTTATTTTCTTCAACAAAAATTTGCTTTATTGAACGACCAGCTTTCAGCGCTTCCTCCAACAAATGAAAGCCTTCGATGAGATATGAATTTTTGCGGTATTTTTTTGTCAGCAATTTTCTTGCTTCTTTAATTTTTTTATTATCTTTTGAACTGATGATTTCCATTCTCCAATTATATCATAGCCAGTAAGGCGAAACAAAGTTTTACATTGCCAGTATCCCATTGCATTGATAATCAAATGAAGTGTAAGATAGCTGTCGCCACTTTACTGGCTTACAGATATGCTAGTTCTTTCATCTAAAAAGGATAATTTCCCACTAAGTGATTGTGACTTATGAAAAACATAGATCCCTTTGGTTTGGACAGCAAAGCATAAGCAGTGAAACTTTTATCAGATTTTTGTCAATCTTGCTGGTGCTTATGTTATAATAAAAGAAAACGTTTTAATTATTATCATTTCAACAACATAAAGCTAGGAGGTCTTAAGATGTTCAAAGTAAAAATGATTGTTTCTGGGCGCGTTCAGGGTGTCGGATTTCGTTATTTTGTTATCATAAGTGCGCGTGAACTGGGCATTTTAGGGCGTGTTTGGAATAATGATGACGGTACAGTTGAAATTCTCGCGCAAACAGAGGACGAAAAAAAATTAGAAGAATTCACTGCCATTGTTCGTGGGGAAAAATCAAGTAAAGGACGTCTTTCACCCTTTGCTAAAGTCACTGATGTCAAATCAAGCCCTGCAAATTTTCCTGATTTCACTGACTTCAATATCAAATATTAGAAATTAAAAAATACTGACAAAAAGCTTGTCAGTTCAATGCGACTGAAACGAGCATTGAAGCGGCAGATAAGAAAAATTACTGACGGAAATTCCGTCAGTAATTTTTTACATTTACATTTTATTCTTTATCAGCAAGTTTATCCACAAATTCCAAAACGGTCAGTAAATTTCGCTTATCAATATGATAGGAAACAGCAGCTTTGACCGCAGGTTTTGCACAAAAGGCAATCCCAATACCAGCTGTATTTAACATTGGAATATCATTTGCGCCATCACCTACAGCAATAACCTCAGATAAATTCAACTTATTTTCATTTGCCCATTGTTTGAGCCTATCAACTTTGAAATCTTTATCCACAACTGTCCCATGAGTTTTTCCAGTCAAATGGCCATTTTCCACAGACAAACGATTTGCAAAAACATAATCTATTTTTAAATCTCTTGCGATTTTATCCACTATTTCATGAAAACCACCAGAAACAAGGCCAACTTTCCAGCCTTTCGCATGCAAAGTTTCAATTAATCCCGTTGCACCCTTAGTTAAATGAATTTCTTTGTAAACATCGTCAAAAATAGTTGTGGGCAAACCAGAAAGCAAAGCCACCCTTTCTCTCAAAGATTCCTTAAAATCAATTTCGCCAGACATGGCGGCAGCCGTAATTTCTGAAATCTTATCACCCATACCCGCTTTTTCCCCTAAGAGATCAATGACCTCTTCTTCAATCAATGTGCTATCCACATCCATCACAAGTAATCCTTTTGCAGCCATTTTCTTCCTTTTCTATTCGTTTTTTAAACTAAACTCTGATTTTCAATTAAGCGAACACGAATAATATTATCAGCAGCCTCAAAACGTGAAACTAAAGCCGCCAACTTTCCTTCATCTTTTTCATCCAAGTCAAGTAAAGTATAGGCATAATCTCCTTGACCACGATTAACAATATTAGCAATATTAATATTTTCTGCTGCCACCGCAAGTGAAATTTGAGCCACAACATTAGGCACATTTTTATTGATTAAGGTCACACGATAAGGCGTATTCAACTCTTGCAAAACACGTGGAAAATTGACTGAATTAATAATTTCGCCAGTTTTCAAATAAGTTTGAACAGAATCCAGAGCCATTCTTGTGCAATTTAAACTGGCTTCCGCCGTTGAACCACCTAAATGAGGAGTTAAAAAAACTTGTGGATGATGATAAAATTTTTCAGAACCAAAATCCGTTCCAAAAAAGCGGACAATTCCCTCATCAATCGCTTTAAGCACTGCTTCTTTATCCGTAATCTCATCTCGTGCATAATTGAGCAAAATCACTCCCTTTTTACACTTAGATAAATTTTTCCAATTGAGCATTTTCGTCGTTTCATCCGTCGCTGGCGTATGAACCGTGATATAATCTGCCTTCTCAAAAATCTCAGCCAAATCATTCACTCTTTTAACATGATGTGACAAGTTCCAAGCGTGCTCAATTGAAAGATAAGGGTCATAACCAATAACTTTCATTCCTAAACGCTGTGCATCATTGGCAACTTTTGAACCAATATTCCCAAGGCCAATTACCCCTAAAGTTTTTCCTGAAATTTCAGAACCAGAAAACGCCTTTTTCCCATGTTCAACCGCCCCATCAATAGTATTATCATCGCCTTTTTGACCAGTCAACCATTTGTTTGCTGGTTTTAAATTACGCGTTCCAAAAATCATCATTGACAAAACTAATTCTTTAACCGCATTGGCATTCCCACCAGGCGCATTAAAGACTACAATCCCTTTACTGGCACACTTTTCTATCGGAATATTATTAAAACCAGCACCAGCACGTCCAATCGCCAAAAGCGCTTTGGAAAATTCATAATCGTGGAAAGGCTGAGCCCGACAAATAAATGCGTCAGATTCAGCTTCTGACACTTGATTAACAAGAAAGCCTTCGCCAATTTCATCTAATGCGATTTGGTCGATATTATTTCCAATTGTTTTGATATGATAAGTCATTTATATCCCTCTTCAAATTCTTTCATAAATTTCACTAATTCAACAACCCCCTCTAAAGGAAAAGCGTTGTAAATACTTGCTCTCATTCCTCCCACGGAACGATGACCTTTGAGTGATTTGAAACCTTTTTCTTCAGCTTTTTGGGTGAATAGCTCATCCAATTCTTGGCTTGGACTTGTAAAAACAACATTGCAAATCGACCGCTCATCTTTATTTTTGATTGGGTTCTGATAAAAGTCAGATTGGTCAATTAAATCATACAACAATTGAGCTTTTCTCTGATTCATTTCTTCGAGTTTTTTTACGCCACCTTGCGCTTTTACCCATTTGAAAACCAGCCCGGCCACATAAATAGCAAAAGTCGGTGGGGTATTGTACATCGACCCATTTTCAACCAAAATCTTATAATCCATCATTGATGAGAGGCTTTCAGCTTCATTTAGTAAGTCTTCACGAATAATGACAATGGTTAAACCAGCAATACCTAAATTTTTCTGAGCTCCAGCGTAAATTAAGCCAAATTTACTCACATCATAATCAACCGCCAAAATATTTGAACTCATATCAGCAACCAAAGGAAGGCTTGCAAACTCAGGCAAATTTTCAGGAAAAATACTTGTTCCTTCAATCGTATTATTCGTTGTCAAATGGAGATATGCCCCATTTTTTTCATCAATTTTAGATTTATCAATTTTCAATAGATGATTATAATTATCTTTTTTAGTTGAGCCCAAACTAATCGGTATTAAATCAAGGAAATGACTCAATTTCACCGCTTCATCATAAGCCTTTTCACCAAAGGCGCCCGAAATATTGTAATAAGCCTTTTTGCCAATTGCCAAATTCATTGGAACCATTGAAAATTGACTGGAAGCTCCCCCTTGTAAAAACAAAATTTTATAGTTTTGAGGAATTGACATCAAATCACGCAAATCGTTCTCAGCCTCATCAATTACTTTTTGGAAAGCCTTGGAGCGATGCGAAATTTCCATCACTGACATACCACTTTTTTCAAAGTCTAACAGTTCTTCTTGAACCTTCTTCAAGACTTCCTTTGGAAGTACACTGGGTCCTGCGCCAAAATTATAAATCATCGATTTCACTTCCTCAAATTATTTATTAATCACTATTATAGTATAATTTTCTGATAATTCAAATATAAAAAAATACTGTTCGACAAAAAAGCACAGTCAACTGTGTTTTTCTATCTTAACAGTAATTTACCAATTTAATAAATCAAGTAAGAGCATGTTCCATTCAACCTCTTTGGCATAGAAAATATTCCCACCATTAGAGTAGAGTTTTCCTTTATTATAAATCAATGAATCCAGAGTCAAATGATAATAAGTTTCACCCGTTGTATTTCCTAAACTTGGCGCAACGACATCACGAGAATAATCCTTAGAAAGAGCGATAGTGTTCTTTCCACCATGAGCAGCTATGTAATCAACATAGGCCTTCCCATAGTTATAAGCCTGAACTCCTGCCCAAGCGTCGACCTTTTTTTGTGAAGCATATTCTAAAACTTTTGACAAATTAGAAATACCTTGTTTAATACTTTCTTGTTCTGTTGAGAAAGTATTTGTTGTGCCATTCAAGCTTTCACTTGATTGCATAATATCAACTTGTTTTCCTTTAGTTTCTGTATAAATAATTGCCAAAGCCAACTTTGTATCACCACTCAAGCCTTGTGCTTTAAGGCTTTTTTCGACCTCTGCCTCATAAGACATTACGTGTTTCACATTTTCATGCATACGGTAAACATAAAAACCACTGAATACAAGAAGTATCAGTACTATTAATCCAATTAATTTTTTAAACATTTCACTTACCTAAATTTTCTGACTGCTCTTATTCTTTACTAGCACATATCATTATTTTTTTGCAGTCATTTTTTATATAAGTTCTATTATAACACTTCTCTTTTAAATTTAGCTTAACATTAAAAAATTAGACAAATTTTCTTTGTCTAATTTTTTGATATTATAAGGGAAATTGACGAGTCAGTTCTAAAGCTGCTTTCCTAACTTCCGCAAGTTTTTCTTGATTATCGTGATTAACCAAAGCTTCTGAAACCAATTGTGCAACTTTTTTCGCTTCAACTTCTTTAAATCCTCTTGATGTAATTGCTGCTGCTCCAATTCGCACCCCTGAAGTTTTAAATGGTGATAATGTTTCATCAGGAATTGCTTCTTTATTGAGTGTGATGTGAACACTATCCAATAAATCTTGAGCTTCTTTCCCATTAATTCCTAAGTCTAAAACTTTAAGATTAAGCAAATGATTATCTGAACCACCAGCTATCAATCGTAAGCCTTCCACTTTAGCAAATTCCTCAGCCATTGCTTGCGTATTTTTAATAACTTGTTCAATATAGGTTGTGAATTCTGGGTCAAGTGCTTCTTTAAAAGCTACTGCTTTTGCTGCAATGACATGTTCTAAAGGCCCACCTTGAGTTCCAGGGAAGATTGCAGAGTTAATTTTCTTGGCCAAAGCTTCATCGTTAGTCAAAATCATTCCACCACGAGGGCCACGGAGTGTCTTATGAGTTGTTGTTGTAACGACATCAGCATAAGGAAGTGGATTAGGATGCGCACCAGTCGCTACCAATCCAGCAATATGTGCCATATCAACCATTAATTTTGCTCCAACACTATCAGCGATTTCACGGAACTTAGCAAAATCAATCAGGCGTGAATAGGCAGAAGCGCCAGCAACAATCAGTTTAGGTTGAACTTCTTTAGCAATTTTTAAAATTTCATCATAATCTAAAAGCTCAGTTTCAGAATTAACTCCATAAGGAACAAAATGATAAGTTTTTCCTGAAAAATTGACTGAAGCCCCATGAGTCAAGTGACCGCCAGCATTTAAATCCATTCCTAAGACTGTGTCTCCAGGTTGAATTAATGCCATATAAGCTGCCGCATTGGCTTGAGAACCTGAATGAGGTTGAACATTGGCAAATTTTGCACCGAAAAGTTCTTTTGCTCGTTCAATAGCCAAATTTTCTACAACATCAACCGCTTCTGTTCCGCCATAATAACGTTTCCCAGGATAACCTTCGGCATATTTATTTGTCAAAACAGAACCTTGTGCTGCCATAACTGCTTTTGAAACAATATTTTCTGAAGCAATTAATTCAATATTTTGTTGCTGACGAATTTCCTCAGCATGAATGGCTGCCCACAATTCTGGGTCAAAACTTTCAAAATCTTCTTTATCAAAAATCATTGGTTCTCCTTGTATGTCTTTTGGGATATTTTAAAAAATATAAGTAGAATTTTATAGTCATTGGCGCTATAAACTTAATCAGTTAATTTTAGTTTACTTTCGCAAGCAAACTTTCAACTCTAAAACTATTATATCGGCTAAAGGCTCTTTTTTGAAATAAGTTGGCTTGTAAATCTCATCATTGCCAAAGAATGTTCGGAAATTTTTAGATTACTTTTTTCAGCTTATTTTATTCAATTTGACCAAGTTCAGGAACTTTTTTAAGTAATTCTTCTTTAGTAACAGCCCCTTGACGCAGTAATTTTGGTTTTTCTTGCGTCAAATCGATGATTGTTGTATCTAGTCCATAGATGCTATCATCTTGAACAGCGACTGCGGCATTTTCTAAAATTTCAGGACTTAAATCGGCAAAGAAACTTGGACTTTTAGAACCACTTAAATTGGCAGAAGGTCCGACCAAAACACCGACTTCTTTGATAATTTTTTGAGTTACTGCAATATTTGGCATTCTAAAACCAACAGTACTTTTTCCAATATGAATCCATTCAGGAACATCTTTAGATGCCTCTAAAATAATGGTTAAAGGGCCAGGAAGAAAGGCTTCCACAATTTTTTGGAGATAAACTGGTTGATTGATTGAATATTTTAAAATATCTTCAAAGCTTGAAATATTCATATTTAAAGCTTTTTCTGTTGGACGTCCTTTAACTGAATAGAGTTTTTGGACTGCTTCTTCATTCATCGCATCTGCAAAGAGACCGTAAACTGTTTCTGTCGGTAAAATAGCTAACTGACCAGATTTTAGTGCTTTGATAGCTCTAGCTGATAAGCGGTTTTTATTATTATTCTCTTTTTCTGACTGCTTGTCTAGTTCTTTTTGTAATGTTTTTGCTTCAATAAAAAGATTTTCTCTAATATTTTTCAAATCATCGGGTACTTTGTAGGGACGACGAAAGAGAAAACCAATAATACCATAAAATCCACCTTCGACTTTTTCAAGTTCGTTAGCAAAATTATTGAGTCCCCCTTGCACAAACTTCAAATTTTCTTTAGCTTGGTCTATCTTGTTTGACTCAACCAAAGTTTTGATATCTTTTAATTGCACTTGCAAAAAAGAGGACATTGTTCGTAAATCATTTTCAACTTTCATTTTAACTTCTTTCTTAAATATATTTTATCTTTTAACTGAACTTTTCCTTCAAAAATAGGATGATCATAATTATCAAGAAAATAATTGGAAATTTTATGAGTAATTGTGAAGCCGCATTTTTCATAGAAAGCTACATTGTTTGAAACATCATCTGTTCCAAGAATTAGCTCATCAGCTGCTAAATTTTCTTTCAAATATGTGATGAGTTGTTTCATCATTTGCTGACCGAATCCTTGTCCTTGAAAACTAGTTTCTACCGCGAAATTCTCAATTTCAAAAGTATTTTTTTGTTTTTTTATGACTACAGCACAGGCAACGGTCTTGCCATTTTTTAATGACAGAGTAAACAAATCACCATTTTCCAGATAATTTTCTAAATGTGGTCCATCATCAGCTAATAATAATATTGGTAAAAAATCTTCTTTTTGCTGAAATACTTGTTCAAAAATTAAAGAATTCATTTTTCTCCTTAAATATAGCAACAGTAGCTTTTATCATTTGACACTAATCATTCGATCTTTTCCAAATATATCCTGATGAATACTAACAAGCTTGTCAGTAAATTTTTCTTGAAAAATAGCTTGCACAGCTTGCCCTTGCTTATAGCCGATTTCCAAATAAATTTTTCCATTATCAGTCAGATGATTGACCGCTTGGTCAGCAATTTTTTGATAAATTGCTAATCCCTGATTTTTCGCAAAAAGCGCTAAATCAGGTTCATATTTAATGACAGAATTATCCATTTCGTAAGTTTCATCAAAAGCAATATATGGCGGATTAGAAACGATAATATCAAAGCTGTCAGTAATTTTATCTAGTACATCTGATTGAATGAATTCCAAATTAGCCTGATTTATTTCAGCATTTTCAGCTGCTAAAGTTAGTGCCTCTTTAGAAATATCAGAAGCTTTTACTGACCAATTTTCACGCGCATGAGCAAGAGAAATGGCAATCGCTCCTGACCCCGTTCCAATATCTAAAATTTTGAGGGAATCATTCTCATTTTCAGCCAAAATCATTTCCACTAATTCTTCAGTTTCCGGACGAGGAATTAAAACACGCTCATCGACCTTCAATTTCAAATCACGGAATTCTGCCCAACCCACTATATATTGTGGAGGCTCATTTTGATGAAGACGTTTTGACACTTCTGTCAGTAATTTTAATTCTTGGTCAGTAATTTTTTCTCGCATTAAATTCAACCAAGATAATTTATCAAGTTCATGTAAATTTCGCCAGACAAATTCCAACTCAAAAGGGTCTTCTAAATCTGCTGACAAAGTTCGCACAGCTTCAATCCAAAGCATTTTTCTTTTTCTACTTTCCAATATTAATTATTTTTCTAATATCTTTTTAAATTACTCTTCCAAGTATAGCAAAAAAGCCCAATAAAATCAGGCTTAATCAACTTTTCAGTTTAATGTAAATCCTTGCTTTTTCAAAAATTTGGCAACATCCTCACGCCGTGGATTTGTCAGAAAATTGCTCATTTCCTGCGTCCAATCAGTAGACTTTTGATGATGACTCCGATTGGCATAATAAGCTGAAGTTTGTTCATTATAAGCCTGTAAATTCCTTACTGCCACATGATTATAAGCATTAACTGACAAAATATTTGCTCTTGGTAAACGTGGTTTAACTTCATTTCGTGTTTTTGGTATCCCAATTGTAAGACCAAAAAGTGGAACAGTCAATTCTGGTAAATCCAGTAAATCTGCCACTTTAGCAATATCATTACGAATCCCACCAATATAACAAATTCCAAGCCCCATAGATTCTGCAGCTATCGCCATATTCTGTGCAGCAATTGTAGTATCAACAATGGCAACCGTCAACGCTTCCATATTCTGGAGAGCCTTCACATCTTTATTTTCTGTCCGTAAAATCTGAGCTTGTCGATACCAGTCAGCCACAAATATATAAAAAACACCTGTTTGATTCACATAATCATCTGAACCTGATATCTTAGCCAGTTCACGACGTAAATCATTATCCGCTATCTCAATGATTGAATAAGCTTGTAGAAAATTAGATGAAGCTCCAGACTGTGCAGCTTTTAGCAACAACTCCTTGACATCAGCTGACAAAGGTTCTGCTTTAAAATCACGAACTGATGCGTGGAGCAACATTTTTTCAATCGTTGGATTCATGATTGTTTCATCATTCATCAAAATAAGTTCCTCACTACTAATAATTTTTATAAGTAATCATTATTTTACAAGATTCTCTACTAAATAAGAGGTGAAATTCGAGTTAAAAGATAAGCACATAAAGGGATTTTTACTTCTTGAGCTGGAAAAAGCAAAGCATACTGCTTTCGATTTTGATTCGTTTCGGAAACCAACTCTTCTAAAGTTCCAAGTTTTGCTCCAAGTTCTGAGAAAGATTGACGTAAAGGATTTTTACTATATTTTCCCAATTCAGACAAAGGTAAACTTTTCTTGGTCCGACTCCAGTCTTCATCTTTTTTTACTTCTTGCCAAAGTCGACAATATTGCTTTTCTTTATAATTTTCAATTGACATCCGAGTTCTTTGCGCTCGGTGCAAATGCTTAGAAAGAGACTCCATCTTTTCAGCAACTACCCAAACATCTCCATTTTCACCCCTGCAATAAAGTAAATCAAAAGATAAATCAAAGCCTTTGACCTTAAAAATAGTCACATCTGTTGAAACATTATTCACCTTTTTCGAAGTTTGCATTTTCCTATTTTCATGTCCCACTTCTCGAATAACAAAATCTTCAAATTCAAAATCCATTATTTATTTAATTCTTCTAATTTTTTAGTTTGGTCATAGACAATCAAAGCATCAATCACTTCATCCATTTTCCCAGATAAAATACTATCCAACTTTTGTAAAGTCAAGCCAATCCGGTGATCAGTCACACGGTTTTGTGGGAAATTGTAAGTTCTAATCCGCTCAGAACGATCCCCAGTTCCGACAGTTGATTTACGTTCTGCATTTTGCTTATCCAATTCAATTTGTTGATAGTAATCAAAGACTTTTGTATTCAACAATTTAATAGCTTTATCCCGATTTTTTTGTTGCGTCCGTTCTTCTTGCATTTCCACTTTAATCCCAGTTGGTAAATGGACCATACGTACCGCAGTAGCAACCTTATTGACATTCTGTCCACCAGCACCAGAGGCATGGTAAATATCCACACGTAAATCTTTTTGGTCGATTGTCATCTCAAATTCTTCAACCTCAGGCATAACAAGAACAGTAGCCGTTGATGTATGGACCCGCCCTTGTGTTTCGGTTACAGGAACACGCTGTACTCGGTGAGCACCAGATTCATATTTCAATTTTGAATAAACAGATGGACCAGAAATTAAAGCTGAAACCTCTTTATACCCACCAATTCCGGTGATGTTTGCTTCCATAATTTCAAACTTCCAACCTTGTGATTCAGAAAAATGTTGGTACATATTCAACAAATCACCAGCAAAAAGTGCAGCTTCATCACCACCAGCAGCTCCACGAATTTCTAAAATAATATTTTTTCCATCATTTGGGTCTTTTGGTAAAAGCAAGATTTTGATTTCTTCTTCCAAAAGCTCTTTTTGTGATTTTGCTGATGAAAGTTCTTCTTTGAGCATTTCTTTCATGTCATCATCAAGTCCACCTTCGCCAAGCATTTCTTCACTATCAGAAATTGTTTCAAGAACTTTTTTGTATTCATTATAAGTCGCTACTTTATCACGTAAATCTGCTTCTTCACGCGATAATTCCATAAAACGCTTTGTATCCGAAACCACCTCAGGGTCAGACAATAACTCACCCAATTCTTCATATCTTCCAACTATTGATTCTAACTGATCAAACATTTCTCTATTTCCTTTAATTATTTTTTAGTTTTTAGTTTTTAATGGTAAATTTTTAGCCATATTGACAAATGAATCCCATTGTGTCACATCTTGCAGCATGTCTTTTTTAAAAATCATCACTTGATTTCTACCTTGAAAAAAGTGCACACGATCTGAAAAAATTTCAACATTACGTACATTCATTTGAGCTTTAATTTGTTCCTCTGTCACATACATATCAAGTTCTTGTGGCTTAAAATTTTTCAAAAAACGACTTTTCAATTGCCAATGTAAAAAAAGATTTCCTAAAACAAGAACAAGCAAAGCAGAAACAACCGGCCAAAGCCATTGCCCCTTACTCCTAAATAAATTAATAACCAAAAAAATAAGCATAATTCCTGAAAAAACAAGCATCATCCGCTTGGTCATTTGCCCAAGAATTCTTTGATAATCCTCACCAGTAATCGTTCCTTTAAAATGATAAAACATCGAGTTCCTCCCTCTTGATATAAAGTCTGTTCGTGTAAAATTCTAATCTTATTTTTTAAATTTCAGGCTTAAAATAATGTTTACGACAAACGGGAATATAGGTTTCGTTTCCACCAATTTGCAACTGTTCGCCTTCATAAACTGGTTTTCCATCAATTGTCCGAATCACCATTGTTGCCTTTTTACTACAATACCAACAAATTGTTTTAATTTCTTCGATTTTGTCCGCAAGCAAAAGTAAATATTTTGAGCCTTCAAAGAGCTCATTACGAAAATCATTTTTCAAACCAAAAGCCATGACTGGAACATTTAGTTCATCCACAACACGCGCAAAATCATAGACATGTTTTTTATTTAAAAATTGTGCCTCATCAATCAGCACACAAAAAGGTTTAGCTGGCAGGCTGTTCACATAATCAAAAACAGACATTTCCTCATCAATTGCGACAGCTTCAGCTTTCATCCCGATTCGGCTAGCAACTGTCCCAACCCCTGCGCGTGTATCCAGACTAGAAGTCATTAATAAAACAGGCTTACCCTGTTCCTCATAATTATGAGCCACTTTCAAAATCTCAATTGATTTTCCTGAATTCATCGTCCCATATTTGAAATATAACTGTGCCACTACTTCTCCTTTTACTATTTTTATCGTCTAAACCATTGATACCAAAGGTTTAAAGTTTATTAAGCATTAAATAATTTTTTTTGAAATTCCCTATAATTCCCTAAAGTTCACTCAGTTTTGCCCACTTTTTGCCCACTAAAACTATTCAATTTTTCCAATAATTTTTGGTTCATTTTTGGAGTTACATGAGTATATATTTCGTTTGTTATTCGTGAAGAACTATGCCCCACTCGTTGCATTACAGCTTTTTGACTAACTTCTAACTCAGCTAATAAAGAAATATGCGAATGTCGCATACAATGACAAGAAAATTGTTTATCTAATCCTGTTCGTTTTCCAAAATTACGAAAAGACCGATTTATCCCTGATATAGACCACGGATTACCTGTCCTACTAGTAAATATATAACCATAATCACTATAACCATAAGAAATATTTCTTTGATTTTCTGATATTATTTGTTCAATAATATCAATTGCTCGTCCTGTTAATGAAACTCTGCGATAAGAACTTAATGTTTTTGTGGTAACATGACGTTTCTTTGAAATTCCTTCGCTATAATCAATATCACTTTCTATTGAGATTACTTTATTATCAGTATCGTAATTTTCAACTTTTAAGGCTGCCAACTCACAATATCTTAAACCAGTCAAAAATAGAAATTCCAAAATTAATTTAATTCTTTGAGTCTGTGGATTAGAACTTTTACTCATTTCTTCAAATACAAAGGATAAATCCGACCAAGTAAAAAATTTTCGCTCTAATTTTTGGTAATCTTCTATTGTTTTACGAGGATAAGTAATTCTAACCTTTTTCAAAACATTATTTTCGATTATTTCCATTCTTTCAGCAAAATCAAAAAATAATTTCATTACCCGAAAGTATGTATTAATTGTTGATTTTTTTAATTTTAAACGATTAAAATAGTTCTGAAGTTGAAAAACAGTAAATTCCGACATCGGCTGTTCTCCAAATTTTTTACAAAATAATTTGATAGTTCTTTTTCGTTGTATCAATGTAGAAGGTTTAAGTTTTGTTTGACTATCATCAAGCCATACATTGGCTACTTCTTCAAAACAAAAAGATGTAATTGATAGATTAGGATCTAAAATATTTACTTCTTCATCTATCTTTGCTTTAGCTTTTTTTAGCAATAATTGTCTAGCTTTAGTTTTTGCTTGAGAACTATTCGAGTTCAAAGTGATTGATACTTTATCCTCGCTTTTTGTATGGGGATTATAAAAACGTAATCTCCATAAAAACTTTTTTCCTCGAACTTCATACCATAAACTACCTTCTTGTATATCTTCAATTTTTATCATTTTACCTTCCTTACACACAGAGGGCAAATTAAAATACAATTTCAATTATATCATATTTCATTTATATTTTAACTCATCTCTTTGTTTAATAAATTCATCAAATGCTGGAAACCAAACCCTCCCATTCATTCTAAAAAAATCTCCCGTCATAAATATAGAATTATTTTTCATCTCACTTATTCTGTTTTGTGCTGTTTTCTTTGTAATGGCATAAAATTTTGAAATTTCTTCTGCACTTACCATTTTCTTTTCAATAACTATTCCTTCCATCTTTTTTCCTTTCCTGAAAACAAAAAAATAGAGCAAGATTTCTCCTGCTCATTTTCTTAATAATAACCTTTTACTAATAGTGATTTTCTAACATCCCATTTTCATAAACTTTGATAACATTATAACCAGTTCCAACAACTACAAACTGTTTAGCAAGTCGCCCATTTTTAATGTATGAAACTAGATTTCGTGTTACAAATTGAAAACCATCATTCTTAGCTTTATCATACATTTCATCAGGAGCAAACCTATCTACAAATATATCATCTTTATAGTATCCTCCATGAAGTGGAACAGCCATAACTTCTATATTTTCATCCAATAAATAATTTAATTTGCTACTTCTTTGAATTAAATCACCTACTGCTCTAAAACTTACACTCATTTGTAAATATTCCATTTTATCTCCTTTTTAAATTAAAAAAAATATTTTATAATTCTTTTTCCAATTCCTGCATTTTGTAATTTACTTCATTGTTATACATATCACTCCAAAATTCACGTTGAAAATGTTCTACTTGCATACTATTAATACTGTGTTTTGTAGGATATGGTAAGTCTAATGAATAATCTTCATAAGTAGTATGTCCTAACTCGTTTAATGCTTTTCTCAAAAGCTCAACATTCTTTCTTGTTGCTCTATATTTTTTAAATTCCATTTTTACCTTTTTATTGTTCGGAAATAATTTCAAACGTCATCAAATGTTAAACGTGAAAACTATGCTAATACCGATCATTTATAGACTATCTTTTATTTTCCTATCACATAATGTAATTGACTTGCTTGTGCTTTGGTTAAGACTTGGAAAGTATAAACTGTGCTAAATCCAGTTCCTGACTGTGAAATCAAGACTGAACCGTCTGAATGTATTGCCTCCACAAAAGCCACGTGACCGTATTGTGGGTCAGCAGTCCATTGACCACCTACTGTTTGACCGCCACTAAAGCTAACCGCACTATGAAGTGTTGGAGTAGTCGTTACAGTATATCCTGCTTGATGTTGCCAATCAGCACCATTTCCCATAAATGGACTAAAAGTAATACCGAATTCTTTCGCTCGATTCCACGTAAACCAAGTACATTGTTTATATTCATAACTTGTCGCAATATAACCGCTTGTATTAATTGGTTTATCTAAATTCCAACCAGAAGGTATATCTGGAGTAATTCCTGAATCACCACCAGTTCCACTATCACCACCAGTCGTCATGAACGTGTACCAATATTCCGCAAAACCTTGACGTTTTGAAAGGCTATCAACCGCCCCTGCACGTTCCCACTTCCGCATAATATCTTCAGTCGTTTGCTTAACATTAGTTCCTTTTACTAATTGTTTAAGTAACGTTGAATCTGCACCGTCTTGCTCAAACATGAACTCAACTTGAAGATTAGTATCTGTCCAAGATTTTTTCTGACTTTTCGCATAGTTAAGTAGGTTTACTCGCCTGCCACTATCCCATTGAGCCAAGCCGAAAGCATAACCGCCTAAAGTGGTATCCATTGCTTTTGCTTCATTATAAGTTGCATTAGATTGAATAATTGAAGGTTGAAGTTCACTTTCTGCTTGATTATTACCAAGTAAAGCAGCTGCCCCTTCTTTCGTTCCACCTTCTTTTAGAACTCTATCCCAAATCACTTTTGCAGTTTGTTGCTGTGGTGTATTAGTATTAATATCTTTATCTGAAGATGAATCACTTGAACCTACAAATAGAGCAAAGAAAGCTAGAATTGGCAATAAAAGCAATAAAAAAGGAAGGCTAAATAATATAACCTTCCGTTTAATCACCTTTTTCATTTTTCCCCTTTCTATTACTTAATCACAAATGGATTATCTGGTATTTTTTGAGTAAATGGATTGTCACTATCCTTTTCCCACGGCTCTTTTTTCTTTTGTTGTGGTTTTTTTATCCCTTCAGGCATATTTTTACCATGTAAAACTTTTGGTTTCCCTGCATTTTCAGCAATTATTGGTGATGCACTAGAATTATTCTTATTGCCTTCATTAATCACATTTTTATTAATTGAGGGTTTAATGGTGTCAGCTGATTTTGATTTATTTTTTATCATTGGGTCAACTTTATCCAATGTTTCACTTTTTGATTTTTTATCATTGGTTGAATTAGGTTTATTTTTAAGGAATTCCTCTGCTCTAGCATTAGTTGCATCATACATATTTTTTATTCCTTCACGTTTACCATTGCGTTTATCTTGAAGATTATTATATGCTTCAGTATTTTTACGCAAACGTTGTTTATCAAACGCTTCACGGAATTTAGAACGCTTTGTATTTTCTGACTGATTGAATTTACCTTGACGTTTATTCATTTTTTCTCTCAACTTTTGCTCACGTTGATTAAGTTTTTGACCCTTTTCAGAATCAGAACCTTTTTTTTGCAATTTATCTAAGGTTTTATTGTAACGTTGGTTATTCCACCCATGTCTAACCGAACCAGTACCTGCTGTAACTTTATCTTTCGCAAATTTACCTGCAAGCATACCTGCGGTTACTCCACCAGTTACCCCTGCCAAAACAGGAGCTTTCAATGTTCCCATTGCTTTAGATTTTATATTTGACAACATATTATCCATACGACCAGTAAATTTCCCTTGCCCCATGTGATGAGCAGAAAATATGCCAATTATAGTCTTACGTTTAACATAAACAAAGATATAAAGTCCAATCTTTACTAGTGTTATGAAAAAGTAGTTACTTCCTAATAGAGAACTTAGAGCTAGGCTAACAATTCCGTCAAATAGACCAATTAGAGCCGTTCCAAATACCCCTAAACCTGATAGAATTAATACACCAAAACTTGTTTTCCCCCATTGAATGATTGTCTTTTCAAAATTTGGAAAAAATGATGCAATCGCTGCAAATGGTAATATAAACACTAAAATGATGAAAAAGAAATCCATAAAGAATGAGAAAATAGAAAAGAATAAATAAATTGCACCAAGCAACAAAGCATTAAATACACTTGCTAGTGCTGTTAAAAATTTATCCCCTAGTTTTTTAAAGGTTAAATGTTTATCTTTTAAATCTTCTTGTATTTTCTTAATCGAATCGTTATCATCATCTGAAGTTAGCAAACGGTCAATATCACTCTGCTTAATATTTATTTTTCCGTCCTTATCTATCTTGACATTATCAAAATTAAGGTAAAGGAAAGGAATTTTAACCATTGTGGTAAATAAATCATTTTTATCAGTTCCTGAAACACCTGCTACTGAAATAGTTTTAACAACGCTTGTTGTAACATCATTCATTGCATCATGAACTTTAGTCACTAGACTATTTCCCCCATAAACAAAAAACGTACTTAAAGCAATGATTGAAAGAACTTTTCTAATCCCCTGCATCATTTGCTTATGTAAAAAATAATATAGAAGTGTCAAAAACAGTCCCATAGCGACTATCGGAAGTAACTCTGGACTCATAAACTTACCGTAAATGGTTTGAGCAGTTTGGAAAACAGATGTTCTCCAATCGCTAAGTATTGAATTACCATTTAAGCCTTGATTCACAAAATTTACAAACTGATAAATGGTTTTTGTCAGGAAAAATTGTGACCGTATAAACACCATTTGAATACCTGCAGTAAATGAAGGAAGTATTACGACTTTATCACTTGCATACATATAAGAGGTATAGTTATCTAAATCTTTTCTAGCTTCCTCATTTTTGGCTTCATCTACTACTGTACCTGGAGAATTAGCATCTCCATAGTCATTCATATTATCAGCAATTGGTGGATTGATTAAACCACTATTCCCTGTATTAGAGGAAACTTTTTTATTAGATGTATCATTTGAGCTATTCTTTGAATCATCTTTTGAATTATTTTTATTGTCTGAAACAGAAAAATCAGGGGTTGACGGAGGAGTAAAGCCTGAACTATCTGCATAAGTGTGTAGGGCTAAAACACTTAAAAATGCGAATAGCCCCACAAATAACAACATTTTCTTTTTCACTATGCCACCGCCTTTGTATTTTTCATTTTAGTTTCTACAGTATCAAATAAAACTGTGACTTCTGGTAATTGGAAATCAACCGTAATTCTAGCTGTCCGTCCAAATGGATCACGCATGATACATTGTCCTTTAGTCATATTGTCATACCATGCCTGCGTTGTTTCCTCAACTGGAAGTTTAAAGTATTTAAGGACTTTATCTGTTTCAGTCGGTTCACGAAAAGCAAAAATTGTACCAAAAGCCGTTGAATCATCTTCTGTTTCCACATCTGAAATAGATTGTGTAATCAATCCTAAGAAATTGTTTTGAGAACGTCCGACACGTTTCATTGACATTAAAATAGATGCTCCGATTTCTGTCTTATTAAAGAACCACGCTTCATCAACAAATATAATGGTTTCTTGTGTTCGGTCACGTTCCCCAAATTCACGACAAAATTCGCCTAAAGCATACATAACAATTAATGACTCTTTATGGTCGCTTGTGATTTTTTCATCTGCTTTAGGAAGATTTAAACCAGTAACACCCAATACTGTAATGCGTGCGTCCATATCAACGGCTGAATTTTTACCGTGAGAAAAAACTAGCTCCATTTGAGAATTTTTAATTTTTCTTAAAGCCAAATTAGCACGTGTAGAAATTATTTCATCTGTTGAATCTAATAATCTTTCAAAAACATTTAATAAACCAACTTTTTTTCCTTTTTCTCGTTCACTCATTACTGCATCTAAAGATTCAAGAAAGGCAATTTCAAACTTATCTTCTTTTGTATATTTTTCACCAAGCAATTCTTCAGTAACTTTAACAGAGATTTTTTTACAAGCATCACCATGTAAAAATACCAAAGGGTCTAGCGCTCCGTGGTTGCTTTTTTCTTTTGCATCTAAGCTGACAAAGTGAATGTTATTAATATAATCAACAACTGGTTTATAATACTTATATTCAATCCCTCGAATTACCCAGTAAAGCTGTTCTTCATCTTCAATTGCTTCACGTGCTTGCTCAATTTCAAACTCCATTTTTGGAAAATCGGCTTCATATTTTGCTTTGATTTTCATATATTGAGCCTTCATTTCATTTTTAGGATCAATATAAAGTGTCAGAGCTTTAAGAAGTGAGTGGCAAAGGAATAGTCCTTTAGTTAGGAATGATTTACCTTCACCAGTTTGTCCTACAATGGCAAAAGCTGGATTGTCTGTGATTTTTCCTGCAATCCCTTGCTTATTAGCTTGAAACAGGTTAAGAAATACAGCATTGGTAGAACTAGCAAGTGCTTTTTTATAGTCACCTGCCCAAGATTCGACTGCATGGTCGATTCGCCCAATAGGAAAACCGATATCTGAACCAATTTTTTGACTAGTGAAAAACAGATTTTCACAGGCTGATGAAAGTTTCATAGCTTGAATACAATATTTG
The DNA here is from genome assembly GCF_016516525.1 of Lactococcus sp. S64. NCBI lineage: Bacteria > Bacillati > Bacillota > Bacilli > Lactobacillales > Streptococcaceae > Lactococcus > Lactococcus sp. S64. The sequence goes on from NZ_JACVUQ010000002.1 coordinate 252,084, forward strand.
TCTTTTTCTTCCAATTGTTCGATAAATCGATTTTTATAGAAGAAATAAAGTTGGTCTGACATGCCAGAAACAACTTGAACTCCAATATCTTTCATATCAGATTGAATAATTTTTTTATAATAATTAACCTCTCTCATACTTTGACCTGCAACTACAAAAGACGCTAGGTAATTGACAAAGAGTTCACGATTATCTACACCGTCAGTCATTTCATCAAGAATAACACGAGCAGTTGCAAGTGACCCTTTTTGATTTGAACCATTTTCATAGGCTTCAATTTGGTTTTCTTTGATTCTGTCTGATGCACGTTCTCCTTTTGATGCTAAAGAAAAAGCCCCTTTCATTCTAGAGAAATGGAACTTCCAATGTAATTCGATAGGAAAAGGTAATTTTTGAGCATGTTCTACTAAATGAATATTATTTACAACGTTTGGCATATTAGCAATAGGCAACGTTTTTACTAAACTTTTTCCGTAGCTATTTTTCAATCCAATTACGCCATTTGATAATGGTTCAATAACTGTATCATCAATATTTTGTATGCTACTTTCAATTGATGCTATTTCTTCATCACGATTATAATTAAGACCTCGTAAATAATCTACTCGTTGATAAAAGCCTGTTTCTTTTTTTGTTGTTTTTCGACCTTGAATTAATGAAAGATTTAACTCTAAATCTCTATTCGCCTTGTCATAGGCTTCATACCAGTTCATCTCAAATTCAAGTGTTTGACGAACGACAGAAACTGCTTTTTCTTTAAAGCGCCCCCACGCATCTTTTAACATTTGCTTAACATCACCTGAAACTTCAAACGATTTTAAAGGGATAGTCATAAAGAACTTATAGTTAATCAGTTGACCAATTGAACCATATAAATCTTCATTTGTTTTTTCTAAGAAATAAAGCGCCATATCATAAGTATCATCTGCGCAATCTTCTAGGAGAGCCCCAAAACGTTCTTCTAAATTAATCGGAACTGGTAACATTCCAATATCAAACGATAAATTAGGTGCTAAACTAGCAAACACCGCTTCAGTTCTTTTTTTAAATTTTATCTTTCCTTCTACGTCCATACTTGAAATAATAGACGCAGGCACTTCATACATTGCAATGACTGAACCGTCATCCCTTAGTGCTAAGTTATCATGAACAGAAATAACTCTATTCTCAAAATCGACTTTATTCACTTTTTATTCTTCCTCCATAAATTCTTCTACACTTCGCAATTTTGTTTTTTCATATTTTTGACCCTTATATATTTCAATAGCTTTCAACCCATACCCAAATTGATAAACGATAAAGTCCCACAAAAATACTGGTGGTAATTTATCATCTGGGCGCAAATCAGATACTTTAACCGAAATTTGCCACGATACAAAAAGGGTGAGCGCTACTTTCACTTGCCATTGAAAATATGGAATCAATTTTCCAACTGTAAAATATAGCAAAATGAATATTAAGAAAAAATAAGCAAATAAGGAAAGACGGACTGCCTTTCTCAATGCAAAATTATCTGTCAGTTGCTGTATCCAAAAAGGTTGGTCTAATGACAATTTATAGGAAAACTTAGGCACTTCTTCTTTTTTGCTTTTTCAGACATTCCGCCTTCCTTTCTATCCTAAACCGAGAACTTTTTTCACTAAATTACCAACTGGTGTAAGCAAACCACCTGGATTATTGACGAGTAGAGCCAATAATGAACCAAAAACAATAACAACTATCATTTTCCCATACTTTCGACCGAAAAATTCTTTTCCTGCAAGATAACCAAGAGCTATCCAAACTACGATTTGCCCTTGTTGTTGAAACCAAGACCAACCACCAGTCAACCCAATATCGCCAAAGATAACATTGTTAATTAATATATTTCGTAACATTTTTTCTCCTATTCTTTTTTACCTTCAGGTAAAGTGTGTTTAAAGTCAGTCGCAAAATATGACTGCTTTTGTTTTTCAATCGTAAATTGATAATTTTCTACATGCGTACCGAGTGCATTTTTCATTGTGATTTGAACTACCGCATGATATTTATTGTCCCCTTTTGATTCATAGGTCGCTTGGTCTAAAGATTTAAACTCTTGACCCTTATTAAGAGATAACCCTTTTGAAATCAATTTCAACGTATCACCATCAGTTGTATAAGCGGTAAACAATGTTTTTGTGAACTTATCCAAATCTTTTTTTACAGAATCACTCGTTTTTCCTGAATCAGACCACGTTTTAGTAGGCACTTGATTTTCAGTTGCTTGTAAATCAGGAACACTTGAAAAATAAGGTTCATCTGAAATATAGTAAGCTGAACCTACTTTTTGGTAAGGAATCGTAAACAAAGTTGTTTCATCATGATATTTCACCACATTTTGTTTCGTTGTATCTTTTCCCTTTTTGACTTCTTTTGTTGTGACTTCACCAGCACTATAAGTCACTTTATAAGTCGCTTCATTATCCGTCAAACTCATCATGACCGCACCCTCAAATTTGGAAGGTGTACGTTGAATACCTTGACTAATCACTGGCAGATTTTGAACAAAGTAAGCATTAATATCTTTAACTGCTGTTTCTTGTTCTTTTTCATCTTCAGGGAAAGTGAAATAAGTTTGAACAAAGCCGTCAAGATAATTTTTCGCTTGCAAATCAAGCCCATTACCTGATGCTTTTTGCGTAGCACTCACTTCTTCACGAATGATTTTATGAGTGGGTTTATATCCACTTGCTACTAGACTACCTAAAGCAACATTTGCAATAAATAAAAAAACAACCCCTCCCACGACCAAAGCCCCTGCCTGTTTAGCAGACATCTTTTTTAGTTTTGGTGGTTTTTCATTCGGCTGTTTCTTTAACATTTTAGGTTTATTCTTTTCAGGTTTTCGACTTGAAAGAAAGGAAAATTTCGATTCCTTTTTTTCAGGAATTTTAGTTGTTTCTGAAACTTTCATTTCCGATTCACATTCTTCTTTTTCAATAACTTCTGAAGTATCTGATTTTTTATAGAAATTTTCTAGTTTTAATACTTCAGCGTCACTCAAAGATTTTGATGTTGATTTAGCTGAAATTCCAAATTCTTGAGCCTTAGAAAGTAACTCTTTTCGATCAACCCCTAACTTGTCAGCTAATTCATAAATTTTAATTTTGCTCATATTCCTCACTTTCTTTTTCAACAGCTTTAAAAGATACATCACTTCTTAACCATTTTTCAGCCACTTCTTCAGATTTCTTTTTAGTATCAAAAGTAGTAGCAAATTTTAAATGTTTTGTAGGGCCACCATTGGCACAAAGATAGCCACCACGCATTTTTACAACGTACATTTTCACCCTTTTTTCTTATAAAGTTGATATGAAACAACACCTAATTTATCATGATAAAACATAACTAAGAGCGTTTTTTCATCTTCCAAGTACCATTTAGTAGTTAACAGTTCCTTTTTAAAACCATAAAACCTTTTGCTAATTGGTGGAGTTCTTGATTTAACCGCAATACGTTTTGAGATTGCTCTCTTCATATCTTGCAGTTGATATTGACTTATCTTTTTATTTCCCATTTTTACCAAAAAACAAAAGCAGACAATCAAGTCTGCTCTTTTCTATCCTTCTTCTTTAGTTGATTTTTTCTTTTTCATGTAATAAACAACACCAGTACCTAGAGCGACTAATACGGCTAACGCACCACCATACATAATCATATCGCCTGTTTCACTTCCTGTAGTTGGTAATGAAACTTTAGGAGTTTCTGTAGGAGTGGTACTTGGAGTAGTAGGTTTTGAACTTGATGGAGTTGTTGAACTTGGTGGAGTAACTGGTTTTTTGACTTTTTCGACTGTCAACGTTTGGTCTTGGTCTTTCAAATCATCATGTTTTGCTTTTGGTTCATCTGTTTTAGGATTTTTTCCTTCATCAAATAAATCTTCAGTCCAAACATAAGAAACAGTTGAAGCTTCAGGAACATCAGCATCTTTTGTCGTATCAACAATAGATTCAATTTGTTTTTCTTGTGCTTTGACCGTTTCATCATCAATTGTGAAATTCAAAGTACGGATAACTTTTGATTCTGTGACTTTTCCGTCTTTATCCGTCACAATACGGTGAAGTGAAGCCACCATTTGGTCACCTTTTTCCGCATTTGTCATCATGATTTTGTCATAGACAGGAGTTGCTTTTGACACTTCTACTTTTTGAATCGTTTGGTCACCGTCTTTGGTATGTGCTTTTGTCTTGATTGTAGGAACAACTGGTGTCACAGGTTTATCTACTAATGTTCCAAGATTGACATTAAACATAGTAGAATTATCAGTCACTTTAGCAGTTGTGACATCAAGCGTTGTAATTACTTGTTTTGTAACAGTATCAGTAAATGTTACTGTATATCCTGTGATATTTCCGTCCTTATCTTTATTTGTTGTAGTAACAATAGAGATTGGATTGATTAATTGAAGGGTATCACCTTCTTGTGGTAATTCTTCAAGAAGTCCGTCACCAAACGGAATTTTGGTGAAATTAACTTGTCCGTTGTTAGTCACACCGTTAGAATCTTCAGTTGCTTTAGAGGTTACCTCAATTGGTTCACCTTTTGTTCCATTGGTTGGAGTATAACGGAAAGTACGACCATTTAAACCAGTATGTGAGCCATTGACATCTTGAGCTTTTATGAACCCAAAGCTATAATCTAATGGTTTATCAGTAGCGATTGCACTATCAACATAGTTATTTGTTTTTGAATCAAACTTATCGTTTTTATCAAATTGAACTTTAATACGTTTGGTGCTTAGGTCATAACCTTCAGGTGCTTGAAGTTCTCCCCACTCATATTCTTTGCTATTATCAAGATTTTTAACAGCAACACCTGCTTTTAAATCTGCCATTTTCAATTGAACAGTATCGTTATTGGTTTTTGTACCTGAAACTACAGAAATTGGATAACCCTTTTGACCGTCAGAATATTTAACCAAAGTGTTTGTTCCTGCTTTGTAAAGCCCCCAAACAGAATTTACTAAACTTCCTTTCCCTTTTTCTGTTTCAGTAGAATTAGTATCTGCATCATGTTTTAACAAATCAGCTTCACCAAGTCCGATAATGTTCAAATTTAATGAACCTGATGCCTTTGAAGGGTCTTGAGATGCAAGAACTGATTGACTAGATTTACCTGTACTATCTCCGTCTGTTGAATAAACATAATAAGGGAGTGTCGAGGTTGATTGAGCTTTATTTTGGAACAAAATAGCTTTAGAAAGCAACCCTAATTTACTAGAAATATCAGCTTTAATTTTCACATCATTTCCAGAAGTGCTGACTGTTACACCGTCCACATTACTTTTGAAATAAGGGAAATTTGGAAGTACAGCTTTGGTATCTGTAACTTTCTTTTCTACTCCTTGAATAACATCAACTGTTGAACCATTAAAGCTAGGTAATTCACGCATTTTCTTAGCTTGATTAATTAAATCATTTGCCCCTGTTTTAATTGCATTAGCATCATGAAGTAATGTATTGTCTTTGACTACTAAATCCTTTGTTTGATTTTCAGAAATGCCTGCTTCATCGAGTAAAAGATATGTAGCGTGTTGAGCTTGTGCATAAGCAAGCTCTGAACCGTCTTTTTGTGCAAGATAATCTACATTATTAAGAACTGCTATCTGTTCATCTGTCAAATCATTCAAAATTCCATTTGTTGCATCTAATTGAGCTTTTGTGGAATTGTTTGGAAGTGGAACTCCTAGGCCAAGACACCATGCAGGTGTACCGTCTGCTAGTTTAAGAATAGGTTTTGGGTGTTCTTTTCCTGTTTGGTCGATTTCATAATACAAAGGCTTGTTATTTTCCCAGTTAACCGTTGTATCCGTTGGTAAACTAGCCTTCGCACTTGTACTTTGTGCACTAGCATATACAAGTCCTGCTGTACCCAAACCCACAGCCAAAACTCCTGCAAAGGCAACAAATGCTTTTTTTCGTTTGTGCATTTTCCAATTTGTGACTTTCTTTTCCTTCAAGTCATTCAACAATTTTTCTAATTTACGCATGAGTAAATCTCCTTTTTTAATTTAGCTAAAATAAAAAAACTGCCATTTCTGACAGTTAAGCGACTAGTTTTTTGTCGTTTCGGACATATATTGGATTTCTGTATTTCTTTACAATCTATATTTTTTTATATTCTAAATCCTTTATGTTAGAATTAAGTTAGATATAAATTAGAATAAAATTAGAAAGAGAGATAGTATATGATAAAAATTTACCTTTCAAGAGCATCTTCTTCATCTTGTAGAAAAGCTAGAGCTTGGTTCAATAACCATCAAATTCCTTTTGAAGAAATAAACATAAATAAAGCTTCCGAGATACCTAAGCAAGATTTTTTACATATTTTATCTCTTACAGAAGCAGGTCTTGACGACATCATTGCTAAAAAAAGTGATATTTATAAAGAACTAAACATTGACTTTGAGAACATAACTATCAGCGAAATTCTTTCTCTTATTAACGAACACCGAGCTTTAATCAAACGACCAATTATTGTAGATGATACTCACCTACAAATTGGTTTCAACGATGATGGTATTAGACAATTCATTCCGAGAAACTACAGATGTACCCAAAAAGAACTGTTTGAACAAAACCTAAATGGAAATTATTCAAATCTAACAGATTAACCTATTTCCAACTCAATCATCTATTAAAAACTTATTTGTATTTTTAACACGATAATTAGCAAACGTTAACATCATCTGTTGATTACTCTTTTTTTACATATGTTGTTGTTTGACAACTCAATTTTTACTTAGTATAATTTATGTAATCTTTAGTTATATTAACCACAAAGGAGTACATATGTTCCCTCAATTTCTTAATGCACCCGCAGCCTGGATAGGCCTAATATCTGGAATACTAGGTATAATAGCCTTCTTCTTGCCTAGCGGTGATTTAGTATACATTGACAATTCAACTAATTTTTATTTCCCAGAATCTCGAAGCAACAGTAATGATGGAAGTGTACAATTCTTCGTATTTTTATCTTTCATTACTGTATTCTATTCTTTCTCACAAATACATGCTTATTTCACCACTATAGCATCTGTCCTTTTCGCGATTAGTATGTGGAGATATAAACTACTACATATCAGTTATATTTTAGAACTTTTAAATGGTGGAATATTTTTACTTGCTGCATTTCTTCTAAATTTTCTTCCTCAAAATATTATTGATTTTTGGAATCAAATGCAAACGTTCAATTCTAAAGATCTATATGGCAAAACAGAATTCTCATCTAAAATTTCAGCCATCACTGAACAAATATTTATTGTTTTTTCCAAACTTTCCAAAGGAGATTATCTCGCAATTTCTTTAGTCCTTGAAATTCTTCTTGTGTCAGCTATTTTTGGACACTTTCTAGGTGGAATATTCAAAACAAGAAAAAATATCAAACCCACTCGCAAGTCTTCTATTATATTTAATATTATTACTCTAGGATTATTGTTTTTATTGATTATATATTTCTCTGATATGATTAACTTCTTTAAAGCTTGGAATTCACGCTAAATTTAAATTTACATTTTTAATCTAAAAAAATATAAGATTAAGGGTACTAACAAAATCCAGATTTCAAATAAAATGCAAATTATTTTTGTACTTTTAATATCTAAATTTTTATAAAATGGTACTTTGTATCCTTCCATTCTCATTTTTATATAGAATGCAAAAATAACTACATACAAAAAAAAGCTCACTAAAATCATATAAAATCTCTCCTTCTCATATTTTGTAATAGAATAAATAAATAAATAAATAAATAAATAAATAAATAAATAAATAATACTAAATAACTCTTTCTAATCATTTTTCGACTGTTACTATACTCATACTTTCTTAATAGACCAGTTAGGTTTTTGAATATTAGATTTTGGTAAAAATCTAGGAGCAATCGCAATTGACAGCGGAGTTGAAATAGGATTGTATTTCTCACACAGCCACATAACCTTTTTTTCATTAATTCCAGACCAAAATTGATTTGTACCGTCAGAAAACATAATTTGAATATCATACAAATCTTTATATGGTGCTTTGTGAAGTGAAAAATCAATCTGTGGTCGTGCTTTGCTCATATTTGTTACCGTCATATTTTTTATTTCTCACTCATGGTGAGGTTCCTTTCTCTTACCTTACCATGAGTGAGGCTTTTAAAATGTTATTTTTCAGATAAGGAAAGGCAAACCCTACCCTTATTCAAAGATTTACGTGGACTATTTATTTAGCGCCACTACGTGCTTGCGCTTGTGCTTCTTCCAGTTTTCCTTTTAATTCATTAAATGATTTTTTTGTGAAATTGTATGATGATGAAGCCTTAACAAGATTTCTAATCAAGTCATTTGTACGGTTAGCAAGAACTTCGACTGTATCATCTGAAATTGATGTATCATTTTCAAGTGAACGAAGTGCTTTCCCTTTTCCTTTAAGCTTTGAAACAGCTTCTTGATAGACATTCCCAGCATTAATAATTGCTTCAATTTCGTTTAAATCAGTTGTAATTTGGTTAAGTTCTGTTTTTAAAGTTGGCATATTTTATCTCTTTTCTTTTTTGATTTTCCCTCCACTAAATTTGCCTTCCCTTATCTGAAAAATAACTTTGTTTTTATTTATGAAAATTCATAAAGTTGCTTGTGCTAAATCATTATCAATTAAAAAGTAAATTGCCATTTTATAGCCTTCAGGCAAATTAGCAATCCTTTTTTCTTGATAGAGTGAATAATATTTTTTTCGTGTCATTGAATCAGGCGGAAACATCAAGCCTATTTCATTAAGCAATCCTAATGCTTCAGTTTCATTTGGAATATAAAAAAAGAGCTGGTCATAAACCCCTTGCTCAAATTTTTTCAAATTAAGTTCATATCCACTCATTTTATACTGAAGCATTCGGACGTTGTTTGGAACTCTCAGCATTCTTTTTTGAAAGTGTTCTACATTAGGTTTAATCATTTACCCCTCTTATCATTCTAAATTCCTTCAGGAACTTTTCTTGTCTTTCCGTGAGTTCAGCTTCATTAAAAATTTCTTCCAAACGACTTTCACCTGTCAACTCTTCCGCTTTTTTTAACAAAAGATAAGTTGATACAGGGCCACCACGTTCAAACCATGTATATTTTCGGTTCAAATCAGGCGCTTCAGGACGGACGGTAAAATGATAGGCATCCATTCGACCCATCATATCGTACCATTCAGTATCTAAGTTTCCCTCCTTATCATAAAATGTCAGATTATCATTAATAATTTTGACCCCTTCATCAGCTAAATCAAAATCTTGCTCAATATATCTTTTTATAAAGTCGGTTGATATTTCTTTTCGCATGGAAATTTCATAACGATTTCGCAGACCATACATTTCACGTATCGCTTCAACCGAAGTCATTTCTTGACTTGCTCTCTCATAATCTTTTTCGTAGAACCGAAAAAATAAATGAGTTTGTTTAGATCCAAAATAAACGGTTAGACCGTCATTAATCATTCCTTCTTTTGTCCTTCTTCCACCAAGAACCGCAGAATAGTTTTGTTTACGACCATTCCACCGCCCCTCACGGGCAGAAGTTAAAATCTTGAACAAGTCAAAATTTCCTTCTTGCGGGTTATATTGTTCATCAAGTGCTAAATCAAAACGTGTGATTTTTACAAAATCATCATTATTTGGTGCTTTTTTATTAGCATAGAGAAAACAATCGTTAAAAAAATCGTACCATGTACGCTGTTTTTGATGATATTCAAACTCATATTCCATTTCACGGCACGCTTGACCGCTCATTTCAATCAACACACCTGCTTTTATATCTTTATCATGATAATACACCGTAACTAATAAAGAAAGGATATTGATAACGGTTATACTCATTGAGTTGAAAATTCTCAACGTTTAAACCTAAAATCTTAAAAACAACTTCACGAACATTTAAAGTCTGAAAGCGAATATTTGTATAGTCATTTGTACCAACAAAGATCGTTGAACTCTCTCTTTTTTTGAAAAAGGAGTGCCTTATTTTTTCTTCCATTTCAGAAGTAACAGCACGTTCACCTTTTTCCATTTTTCGGTAATAACTCAAAGATATCCCTAAGAGGTCACACATGAACTGTTGAGTAACATTCGCACTAGAGCGTATATCCTTTAAATCAATCGTTCGTTCCTCACTTTCTAAAACACAGAAGAGGTGACACAAGCTATACCGTTGGTATGACTAGGGTAGTTAGACTTGTGTCACTTGTACCCCCCCTCATTAGCATTTGGGGGGTCAAGTCCAAGCTGACGGCAAGTCGTCAGCCGTGCAATCACACGCTCACTCCTTACGCTACACTCGGAGCTATGCTTACGTTCTTGCACTTTTTCAAAAAAGCATTACGTTTAAAACGCAATAGCCTTAAAACAAAACCCAAAAGTTTTTCCTCCAATTCTTTCAAGAATAAACCGCTGTCGCGCACTACCGTTTGCGAGGGCAATTCGACCGTGGAAAATGGCTTGCCTACGGCAAGTTGTCTAAAGACAAACGGAAACAAGTTCCTATCATTTACTCACCGCCGATTGCGTGATGTTTATTTTTAACAAAAAAAGCACTAAACTAATAGTGCTTTCTTTATTTTTTAGAAGTTGAATTATTTATCTAATTTCTTCTTCTCAACCTTACTATTTGCAATAACGAAAGGCTAAATAAACTAAATATACCGATACTTAATAAGATATTAGATAATTTATTGTTCTCACCTGTTTGAGGTAACACTTTGCCTTGTGAATTAGAATTATGATTCAGTGATATAGTATTTAGCTTTGAATTAGAACCTTGATTTGATGTTGTATTACTTGGTTTTGAACTAGAAGGGGTAGTTTGTGAATTATCTTTATTGTATACATATACAACTACTTGTTCTAGGTTAGTAAGGGTTCCCTTAATATTTAGTGGTAGCTTTTCCTCGTCTAGAGTATAACCGTTAATTGCTACCTTATAAGAAGCGGAGGAAGCATCATAATTATCTCCAATATTACCAACAATTAAATTATCATCATGAATTTTATTACCTTTTGAATCAACGTATCTGACTACAACATTTTTTGCTTTTATTGGATTTTTTGAATAAATGTACTTGATAGTTTGAGGTTGATCAGAGAATATTCCTTCTGCTTGCCCCTCTACGTTCACAAAAGAATACCCCTCAAAACTTTTCTGCTCAGACTTAAAACTATCTCCAATATATCCAGTCAGTATTTCATCCTTAGAACCAGGGATTGTATTGCCTTTTGTATCTATATACTTTACCGTAATATTTTTTGCACTATACATATATTTTACCGGTATCTTAAATGACGCACCATAATTAACAGAGATATTAGCATTTTTTGTTAAAGATAAAAGAGCAGGCAAGAGTCCTTGAGTCTCAATATAATCTGTATTAGGAGGTAAATTTTTGAATTGAATCCCCTTTTCAGTATACGAATAATCAGTATCCTCCGTTAGATAAGTAGGATCTCCATTTTTATCAAAAGCTGTCAAATAAAATGGATAGGCAGCATTTGATAGAGAAGATAATAATAAATTCCCAGAAATATCTTTTACATTCTCGTCTGAATATAACACATTAGAATTATTATCTTTTATCAAAATAGGAGTTATTACTGATTGTGCATCAGTTATAATAGTTACATAACTATTTTCTAGAACATTCGATGGTATACGAAGCTGAGAAAAGTCAGTCATTTGTGTAGTATATATTGTTAAGTCAGAAGTCTGCCAATTAGCAATATCATCTCCTACACCTAATAAATCTGAAGCAGGTAAATATGCATCATAATTACCTATGTGTACATTAGAAAATTTACCTTTTGGAGTAACATGTTTTAAAACATTAGGACGAGTAAAGAGAGTCCCATTTTGTGCAATACTTATCTCAGGTATATTAGTTGCAATAATATTTGTTGTAAATAGACTTTGAAGATTAGTCGCTAATTCAAGCCCAGTCAAATTTACTTCTGTATCTTTAGGAAAGCTTTCAAAATTAACGGTTAATAAGCTGGGCATATCAGATTTTGTTAAATCGTAAACTGTTTTTCCTAAAGATTTTGCAACAATATCCTGTAGATTTTTATCTGGCATCCACGAGTTTATGTCTTCTTTCTGTAATGATGATACAGTTTGGCTATCTGTAGAAGCACTATCTGCTAATACATTATCCCCAGCAAACATGATCCCAATAACTGATAGCGAAGCAATTATAGATAATTTTATAAAATTATATGTATTTTTTCTCATACATTAATTATATAATATTGTAACTTTGTTTGCAAACCTTTTCATAAATATTAATATTAACCGTCTATCCTTATGCTAATTAAATTAAAATCTATTAAAATTGACATATTCCTTTTCAAACTCCGCTTCATCAGATAAAACAGTATCAATGGCTTCATTCAAAGTGCATTCTTCTGTTTCTTTGGTTAAGAAAACAGTTTGTAAAGCAATAAAATCATCTTCATTGTAAGGTGATTTTTCACTTAGAGAATATCCGCCACTTGTTAAACGCTCTATGGCTGTTTTCACAGTTTTTGAAGGTTGACCCAACTTACGAGATAAAGAGGTAATTGTATAAGATTTTTCTTCCAAAACCCCACTTTCTACTCGTTCCTGTTCAACGTTAGAAATTGGTGGAGCTTCAAGCTGAACTTCAGTAGTATTAGCTAAAACTGGTAATTTTGAAAGCTCTTCTTGAAAATCATATCCTTTATCAAATGGCACAGACGGACTATAAAATTCACGTGCAAGTTCACCATTATTTGCAACGTAACCACGACCAATTTTACCCTTGATATATTTGAAAACTTTTTTCTCATTTTCATCTCCAAATACCATACGATAGCCTGAACCAGTCAAACGACCAACCGCCAACCGTTTCATAAAGTTATCACGTAAAGCTGATTTGAGATACTCAGCATCTGGACGTTGCATGGCAAGAATTAAGAAAACGCCTGACTGACGACCCTTTAGAACAATTTGAGTTAAAATTTGAATTACTTCATCAAATTCTCTAAAATCTAAACTAGAAATAAAAGCAGCCCATTCATCAAAAAGTACAAATTCAGGTGTCAAACCATAATCAGAATACCGTTTTCCTGCCTTATAATCAGGGTGATTTGTCATATAATCATAGCGTTCGTCCATAAATTGCATTTTTGAACGTAAACACTCAATCATAGACTCTTTATCAAAGAACACACGATTTTCAAAAACTGGAACATCTCTCATTCCAACAAAATCAGACCTTTTAGGGTCACATATATCAACATGTCCTACTTTAGCAAGGGCTGATAAAATTGACATCAAAAGAACGGTTTTCCCGCCCCCAGTACCACCTGCAATAAGCAGATGTGGGTCAGCTTCATAATTCCAGTAAACCCCATTCATTAATTTTAAACCTAGCTTTTTATCGACTATAACATCATTAACTGAAATACGATTACGTTCTCCGTCAATTGCAAAAACATACTCAACAAATGCCTTTTTAGAAAGAATTTTATTTTCATTTATAAAATTTTGTTCTTGATAATCAGCAAAAAAAGTTGTTTCTAAACCGTCAGCTAAATCAAGAAATTTTTCTTGATGAACTCCACCGTCAATCGGAAAATATGTATGTAATTCATACGTGTTAGGTTGCTTCAGATAAATAGGTGCTAGTTTTAACTTTTCATGACTTCCTTTTTCATCTTTAACCGTTTCTTTTTCAACTAGACCATGCTTCACAACATAGTTCAGCAACAATCTTTTATAATTTTTTTTTGAAAAGAAAAGGAACTTGTGATAAAGCAAAATCAATAAACCAAAAGCCACCGAAAATGCAATGAGCAAAATACCTACAGCATAAATTGCTAGCACTTTTGGTGGCAAGGTTTCAAAATTTTTATAAAAGAACCCTACAGGACTAGCGACAAGTAAACCAGTAATCAATACAAAAAATTCACGGTCATACTTATCTCTAAGCCTTAAACGAGAGCCTTTACTTATTGTACGTTTTGCCATTTATCATTTCTTCGGTTCATTGTTTTTAGCTTCAGGCTTTGGAGATTGTTCAGGTTTTGAATTAGATTTACCCACTTTTTCAATCCCTTCAGCATTCCATTTTTCACCTGAAAAGTAATTCGTTCGGAACTGACCGTTTCCAGTAGGTACGATTTCCTTATCAGACCAAAAATTAATTGAGCGATTCGTCAATTTAATTTCATCTTCATACTCAAGCCCTGAAAAATCAGCTTCTGCAGGCATTTTTACAACAATTTGTTTGTCTTGTGCGTCAGAATAAACGTTGACCTCATAATAATCAACTTTATCTGTCGGATAACGTTTAATTTCACCAGTTTCTTCATTTGGTTCTCCATCCTCAAAGACCATTACTGGTTCAGCATGCAAGAATAAAACTTTACCTAATGCTTTGTCAAAATCACCCTTACGAGTGGCCCTAATTTAAATCAAGGGAAGTGTGAGTTTCCTCTTGCTGGCTAAGTATATCATACTCTCTCATAATTGCAACTGAATATAAAAAAACTGAAGTCATGACTCCAGTTTTTGCACGATTTTCAGATATAATTATGCTTTTGTGATATTAACTGCTTGAGGTCCACGTTGACCTTCTTCAACATCAAATTCAACTTTTTGACCTTCGTCAAGTGATTTGAATCCATCAGATTGGATTGCTGAGAAGTGCGCAAACAAGTCTTGACCATCTTCAGAGGTAATAAAACCAAATCCTTTAGTAGCGTTAAACCATTTTACTGTTCCATTTGCCATAATATTTATTTCCTTTCGACAAAATTGTAAATCTCATTTTGCGAAAAGTGAATCTATAAAACATTTTACTCATGACAAAATCTACTTCTTCATAATAACACTAATTATACTCAATGTCAAACTACTCTCTCATTAATAAAATCCATATCGTAGTGACATGGATTTTATGAACTGTAAGGAAAGCAACTAATCTTTCCCTCACTCAGTATAACATTTTAATTCATTTTTGCAATAGCAATAAATAAAAAGCACAGGACATCCCATGCTTTAAATCATTTATCTTTTATGTACGTTTGAAGCATAACGCCCACGAGACGTCATTTTGATATCAAAAGTAACCTTTTGACCTTCATCGTATTTTTTAAAATCATTTCCTTGAATAGACAAGAGGTAAGCAAACACATCTTGCATATCATCTGCCATAATAAAACCATAGCCTTTGTCAGAGTTAAACCAATTTATTGTTCCTTTATTCATATAATACATCCTTTCGCATCATCTGTAAATCCTATTTTGCGAAAAAGTGCATTCCTAAAACATTTAAACTCGAGACAAAACCTACCTCTTAATAATAACACCTATTCTTACTAAAGTCAAATTGGTCTATTTAAAACTTATTGATCTTCTTATGATTCCCAAGATTTTCATGAGGATTTGCTTTAGCAAGTGTCAAGGTTTCTCTATCCACAACTCTGACATCATGGTTTTCTAATTCTACAATTAATGCATTCTTATAGAGATTAACATCTCCAGAAACGACTGTTGCTTGTTCCCCATTAGATAATGTAATTTTATCTCCTGTTTTCATTTTTCACTTCCAATCTAGGCTTTGCCTATTTAACGAAAAAATTTTACTACTTAAGGGTGAGTTCTATATAAGAAAAATAAGGGCTCCCTAAAGCCCTTAAAATATTGCGGGAACAGGATTTGAACCTATGACCTTCGGGTTATGAGCCCGACGAGCTACCTAACTGCTCCATCCCGCTTCGCAAGTATAACACTAATATCAGTTAAAGTCAATTTAACCCTTAAAGTTCAATAATTATTTAACTAAAAAGGATTTTTATGGACAGAACTCAAAATTTTTCTCACATCAGAAAACTTATTACTAGGTATATAACTAATATGCTTACTACAAACCCAAAAAATAGTAAGCTTATAATCGCTTTTTTCTCTTTATTTTTATTCGTTAGACATTCCTCACTCTTATTAGCGACTTAATTCTTTATCACTACACATTATTTTAAAAAAGCTACTCACAATTGAGCAGCTAATGATGAAGGTGTGGTGCTTTCGCTAAACCACCCATGAACTAAGTATATCACTTTAATTCGAAATTACAATATCAATCAAAAAATAGAAACCATACTTGGTTTCTATTCCACAACAGAGACTGTGATCTCATAAAATTAAGTATAACACCTTGTTAAGCTCAATACTGATTATTAGTTTATAAAGAGAAAAAACATATAGCTTAAAAGCATCAAACAAGCTTAACAAAATAAAAAGTCATTAATTCAATTCTTAATGACTCTTTAGTTTATTTTTTGTTCAAATCTTCTAAAATAATATGGTTAGTTTATTAAATTTATACACTCAGAAATCAAATGAGTTTAATAGTGTCTACGATTTATATAAGAATTACTGATTTTATACCCTAAAATAACGACACGCACGCCATTGAAAGCTTATATTCTTCTTATTTTTGGGCATTTCAACATTTCTTATTCTAAATAAGACAATACATAATTTGTGAAATACTACCTTCCAAACTAAGACCTGTAAATTTACCTTTCTTATACTTGAATTATTAGGCGGTTAGTACCACTAAAAGAACTTTCGGTTATCTTTCAAAAAGTTAAAAGATAACAAAAAACTGAAACTTTTTTATAGTTATAATATTGAATTAATATTTACAACTACCATTTTATTTTTTTGTAAATAAAGAATATGCTAGATAAAAATTTCCTAATGTTGCCGAACCATTTTCTTTGACAGTTGGTAAGCGAATATACTTTTCTACAGAACAAGGTAAATCTATATAATTATTAAGCATAGAAATGAAATGTTTTTGTGTAAGTGATATCATATTTGATTTTTCCATTACTCCACCTCCCAAAATTATACACTCGGGAGCTAATGTCAATGTTGCATTAATAGCCGCTTGAGCAATATAATAGCTTAAGATATCCCATATAGAATCATCTGAAGGAATTTTTTCCCCAAGTATTCCTGTTCTTGCTTTAAGACTCGGGCCCGCCGCAACTCCTTCAAGACAATCACCATGGAAGGGACAGATTCCCTCAAAAGTAAGATCATCTTTATGACGATTTATTCTCTGGTGACCCATTTCCGAATGCCCAATGCCACCAATAAAATATCCATTTTGAATTGCTGCTCCTCCAATACCTGTACCAATTGTTAAATAAACAAGATTTTTTATTCCTGTATTTTTCATTTCACCATAGGCAGAGGCGTTTACATCAGTAGTAAAATATATTGGAATATCAAGTGCTTCTTTTAATTGCCCAACTAAATTTATATTTTTCCAACCAACTTTTGGCGTCGAAGTGATGTAACCATACGTTTCACTTGAAAGGTTTAGATCAATAGGTCCAAATGATCCTAAACCAATGGCAGAAACTCGATTTTCTTTAAAATATTTAATCGTCTTACTTATAGTTTCTTGGGGCGTAGTAGTAGCAAATTTAAATTTTTTTATAATATTAAAATGTTCATCTGCAATAGCCAGTACAAATTTTGTGCCACCAGCCTCAATTGATCCATAGTATACGGACATAGTTCGCTCCCTCTAGTTCAATAATAGAATTTTTTCTCCAACTTTGATATCAACATTTTCACTCAATGGTAAAATCTCATTGTAACTTGCTGAATTGGTAATAACAATAATCACAGTATCATCGAATCCACTCTTCTTGATTTCTTCTTTATCAAAAGATCCTAGTAAATCCCCTGCTTTTACTTTCTGGCCAACTTTAACATTTTGTATGAATCCATTACCATTCATTGAAACAGTATCTATTCCAATATGTAAAAGAACTTCACCTCCATTTTTTGTTTTTATACCGTAAGCGTGACCTGTTTCATAAGCAATAATAACTTCTCCGTCGGCTGGTGAGAAAAGTTCTCCAGAATTAGGCTTGATTGCAATACCTTTTCCCATAATTTCTTTTGAGAAAACAGGGTCACTTACATCAGACAGAGGAATCACAAATCCATTTATTGGGGCAAGGAGTTCGTCACTTTTAACTGGATCGATAATAACTTTCTCCGGTTGGTATTGAGTTGTTGCATTCTGTTTATTTTTTTCTTTCGTAATAGATTTAGTTTCCATCCGACGACCATAGATTGAGGTAACAACAAAAGCAATAAGAAAGCTAATAAATATCGAAATCATAAATTGCAAGTTATACCCAGCTTTAATAGAGATAAAGCCAATTAATCCTGCGGATCCCAGACTAACCGCAAGGACATGGAATAATCCCATAAATAATGAACCAATTGCTGAAGCCCCAAGAGCAATAAAGAACGGATATTTTAGTTTTAGATTAATCCCAAATAACGCAGGTTCAGTAATACCTAGGATAGCAGATACGCCAGCTGGAGCTGCGAGAGCTTTTGTCTTAATGTTTTTAGTAACAAATAAAATTGCAAAAGTTGCACCAGCTTGAGCCATATTTGCGCAGGCAGCGACTGGAAAAATAAAGTCTCCACCAATACCACTGTGTTGATAGTTTGTGATTAACATTGTTTCAATGGCCGGAAAACTCTGATGTAATCCAGTTACTACTATTGCGGAGTAGAAGCCTCCAAACACAAGCATTCCTAGCGCTCCCAATGTGTTATAAAGTCCAACCAAACCATCTGTTAAGCCGTTTGATACAAAGCGAAGTGCTGGTCCCACAATAGTAAATGTGAGAAATCCCGTTATGATGACTGAAAGCAATGGAGTAAATGTGAAGTCTATAGCATCGTTAAGGTATTTATGAAAGAATCTCTCAAGTTTAGCAAGGATAAAAGCCACTCCAATTACAGGAAGAACTTGTCCTTGATATCCAGCCTGAGCAACTTTAAAACCAAAAATATCCCAATAAGTCATTGTATGATTAGAGATTGCTTCAGCAACATTATATCCATTAATAAGTCCAGGCATCACCATAATCATACCTACAACAGCACCTAAATATGGATTTCCGCCAAATCTTTTTGTGGCAGAATAACCTATTAAAATTGGCATAAAGGTAAATGGTGCGGCACTCATAGTATTAACAATATCAGCAAATCCTTTCCACATCGGAAACATTTCAACAAGCGATTTCGTCGCGAAAAGATGTTCAGCTGTTAGCGCATTATTAAGAGCCATTAACAGACCACCAGCTACAAGAGCTGGTATCAAAGGAACAAAAATATCAGAAAGCAGCTTTACAAGTGCCATTACTGGATTTTGTTTTTTTTGACTTCCTGCAATCTCTTTGAGATCTGCAGTTGATGCCTCACTTATTCCTGTAAGTTTAATAAATTCTTCGTATACAGTGTTAACATCACCTGGCCCTACAATAATTTGATATTGACCAGCTGCTTCAAAAGTACCCTTAAGATCTGGGTCATTATCTAGAGCCTCTTGATCAATAACGCCAGTATCTTTTAAGACTAAACGTAGTCGTGTCGCACAATGTGCAGCTCCTTGAATGTTATCACGCCCAACTGCATTTAAAATGCGTTCAGCTACCTGCTTATGATTCATAATTTTCTCCTCAAATAAAATGATTTCGCTTACAGAAGTTATTTTATCATTTTTCTGATATATGTCAAGCGCTTGCCACATTTTTTATTTTTTTATTTTTACGTGCTTATTTATATTGATTTTTTTATAAAAAACGTTTATCATAAATATATATAATTTAGTAAATGAGGAAATAAAATGAAATGGTCTACCAAACAACGATATCGTACCTACGATAGTTATTCTGAAAATGATTTACAGAGTTTACGCAAACTGGCACTAAAATCTCCTTGGAAATCAAATTTTCATATTGAACCAGAAACTGGACTTCTTAATGATCCAAATGGATTCTCTTATTTCAATGGAAAATGGCATTTGTTCTACCAACATTTCCCTTTTGGGCCAGTACATGGTTTAAAATCATGGGTACATATGGTCTCAGATGATCTCGTCCACTTTGAGAAAACAGGGCTAGTCCTTTATCCAGATACAAAATATGATAATGCAGGAGCTTATTCTGGGTCCGCTTTACCTTTTGAAAACTCCTTATTTTTAATATATACGGGTAATCACAGAGGCAAAGATTGGGTTAGAACTCCATATCAACTCGGAGCAAAAGTTGACAAAAATAATCAGTTAGTCAAATTCACTGAACCACTAATTTTTCCTGATTTTTCTCAAACAACCGACCATTTTCGAGATCCGCAAATTTTTTCATTTCAAGAACAAATTTATTGCTTAATTGGTGCTCAAAGCTCTCAAAAAAATGGTATAATCAAACTTTATAAAGCAATAGAAAATAATTTAACTGATTGGAAAGATTTGGGAAACTTAGATTTTTCAAAAGAAAAAATGGGTTATATGATTGAATGTCCGAACCTTATATTTGTCAATGGTAGAACAGTATTAGTTTTTTGTCCACAAGGACTAGATAAATCGATTGTTAAATATGATAATATATATCCTAATATGTATGTTATTGCGGATGACTTTACTACTGGTTCAAAAAATCAGCTAAAAAATGCAGGACAACTAATTAATTTGGATGAAGGTTTTGACTGTTATGCTACGCAGTCATTTAATGCACCTGATGGCTCTGCTTATGCCATTTCATGGCTAGGTTTACCTGAGACATCATATCCCACTGATAAATACAATGTTCAAGGTGTCTTGTCCATGGTTAAGAAGCTTTCAATAAAAGACAACAAATTGTATCAATATCCAGTTGAAAAAATGAAAGAATTAAGACAAAAGGAACAAGATCTCTTACTAGCAGATAATAACATTATTACATCTAACTCTTATGAACTTGAGGTCGATTTTCGTCAGCAAACCTCTACACTTCTATCTTTAATGACAAATGAAAAAGGGGATAGTGCACTTAAAGTTGAGATAGATAAAGAAAATAATACTATTACACTTATAAGAAATTATGAAAAACGTTTGGCACATGTTAAAATAGAAAAAATGAATGTATTTATTGATCAATCAATTTTTGAAATTTTTATTAATGATGGTGAAAAAGTATTATCAGGTCGTGTATTTCCAAATAAGAATCAGTATTCGATTAGAAGTCAAAATCCGATAAAAATAAAATTATGGGAGCTAAAAAAGTGATTAAACTTGAAGATGTTGCAAATAAAGCTGGGGTTAGTGTAACGACAGTTTCGCGTGTTATAAATCGTAAAGGATATTTGAGTGACGCAACAATATCAAAAGTAGAAAAAGCAATGCAAGACTTGCATTATATTCCAAACGCAGCCGCACGTTCTTTGCAAGGAAAGTCTTTAAAATTAATTGGGCTAGTATTTCCAACTATAAAAAATATTTTTTATGCAGAATTGATTGAAAAAATTGAGCAAGCTCTTTTCAAACGAGGTTACAAAGCTATGTTAGCAACAACAGAACATGATGAACAAAAAGAGCGAGACTATCTTGCCTTATTACTTTCTAACCAAGTTGATGGAATTATTTATGGGAGTCATAATTTAAAAGCACATGATTATATAGCAATTGAAGCACCTATTGTTGCTTTTGACCGTTTATTAACCCCTGAAACGACTGTTGTTAGCTCTGATAATTTTGAGGGAGGAATCCTAGCTACTAAAGCTTTGATTAACTCTGGAAGTAAAAAAATCGCCATATTTACTGGGAACGATAATACCAATTCTCCTACATATTTAAGGCGTGATGGATATCTGCTTGAGCTAGAAAGAAATCAATTAAAGCCTCATATAATAAAAATTCCTTCTCAATGGACTCTTCTTCGCAAAAAAGTTGAGATCAAAAAAATACTAGAAAACAACGATTTTGATGGTGTATTTTGTACAGATGATTTAACAGCTATATTAGTAAAAGATCTCGCCTCAAATTTAAAAAAATCACTTAATGTGGTAGGTTTTGATGGAACTGAATTTATAGAAAACTACTATCCTAACCTAACAACGATAAAGCAACCAATAAATGATTTAGCGGAACTCTTAGTTGATTTAATCATACGAAAAATTGATGGAGATAACATTGACATTACATATCAACTTCCTGTTCAGCTACATTATGGTATAGATTAAAAATATATTTTACTTCTTCAAAAAGACACTGCTTTAATTCTGCAGTGCCTTTTATTTTATATACTTTTCTATTTTTTTATGTCAACATTATACATACTATTTCTTTTTTAATATGAAATGGCCTTTGAAAATATCGAATAGTAACTTTCCAATATTGTTACCCTTCTCTTCTCGAATAGGTAATTCACTTGACGCTACTGCATATGTTTGAGTAATTAAATAAGCATATTGTTCGTAATTTAATGAAGTAAAAATTAACCCTATGTTTGTTCCGCCTTTTTTTGGTATAATTCGCCTGATAACACTCTCTAATTCATAGCCATTTACGGAAAGAATAATCTTTTGCTCTTCCTTTAGTTCTATTTTATTATTACACTCTATTGTTATACCAGCACCTAATTCATTCCAGTCCATCACTTTGCAATCTATAATTAAATGACTCTCTTTATCCAAAAGTTGAGCTTCTTTAGAGCTTAGAAATCTTTCTGATCTTCTAAATCGAGGTCTTTCAAACGGAACTAAAACCGCAAAAATTAAAATGAAAACATTATATAATAACCAAAATGCATTTATATATATCGCATCTTTTCCAGATTCAAATGGTAATATGTTAAAAATTACAAATATTGATTTACATAGTGCAATAATAGAAAAAAAGAGTAATATCAAAAGTGGTAAAGATAAGCGCCAGTTATAATATTTTTTATTAGTATTATAGCCTTTATTAGTAACTGTAAATCCTTTTTTACTTTTTAAAACTGCATCACTAATTACAGAGTAACTGATGAAAGGAGCCATAACAGTTTCATAAATATTTGTTAATAAAATACTTTGAGTTCCTTGACTAACTCTATTAAATGCAAGCTGAGATGCTATAAAGGATGGTAACCAAAAAGTTAATATACCACTGAATCTAGCATTCAAACTGTAAAATCCAAAAAGAACAAACCATAAAGGTGCCAGCATAAAGATCATTTTATATATTCCCGAAAACCAATAATGAATGCCATCCATATACAGCAACTTTTGAACTTTATTTAACCCTTTAATTTTTAACGGCAACCACTTTCTTGCTACTTGAATATTTCCTCTTGACCAACGATCTCTCTGCTTAATTAAATCTGAAAAGTTTTCAGGAGCTAAACCACTTGCCAAATTCTTATTAACAAATCTAGTTTTCCAGCCTTTTGCTTGGATAAACATTCCGGTGGCTAAATCTTCTGTTATTACACCTGTAGAAAAACCTCCAATGCTTTCGAGAGCTGCTCTTCTAAAAACAGCATTGGATCCAATATACATAACTGAGTTATATATATCTTTTTGATTTTCTATACGACGCATGAAAAAGTCTTGATCATTATTTAGATTTTTTTCAGAAAAAAAATTGAATTGATAAGGATCATTATTAAAGAATGTTTGAGGTGCTTGAATAAATCCCATTTTTGAATCTTCGAAATATCCTACCGTCTTCTCTAAAAAGTCCACCCTGGGCACCATATCAGCATCCAATGTAACTACTAAATCTCCTTTGGTTTCCTTTAAAGCATTATTCAAATTTCCAGCTTTTGCATTTTCATTGTTATCTCGTCTAATATATTTAACATTCAGCTCTTTAGCAATGAGTGCAATTTCTTCCCTATCTCCATCATCCAGAACGTATATCTCAACTTTTCTTAAATCAGGATATCTAACCTTCTTTGAAGCGATGATTGTTCTTTTTAATATTGAGCTAGACTCATTATATGTTGCAATAAATATATCTACTGTGGGATAGTTGGGGTGAAGTTCTACTAATTCCTTATCTTCTTTTGTATTTTTTTTCCAAAATAAAAAGTAAAATGTGATTGATAAAACAAAAGAACCTATCTCAGCTATTAAAAGTGATAATCCTAGTAAAACACTTATAGCAGAACCATGAGGTAACGTATAAAGAATTCTCCAAACAATATATATTGTCATAGTTATAATGTATAAGCTGATTAATATATTTTTAAAAATAAAATATTTTTTAGATAAAAAATAAATAATAAATAAAATAAAAATTGAAGTTATAATAAAAAACAAATGATTTTCCAAAGCTTTTCCTTTACTCTTTAAATAAATTGACTAGATTTAATAGTAATAATAAAATTACTTACCTACCACTAATTGATTTCTTCCATTTTCCTTAGCTTTATATAAAGCGTCATCCGCACTTGAAATGTAATTTTCAATATTTGAGAATGTCTTTATATGGGATACTCCTATGGAAACAGTAATACCTCTTACTTCTCCATCCAATAGCATTTCATCGATGTTTATTTTTTGAACTGCTAATCTAATTTTTTCTAATTTATTTTCAACCTCTACAAAATTTATTTCTTCAAAGACGAGTGAAAATTCTTCCCCTCCTATACGGTAGCAATTTATTTTATTTCCCTCAAAAGATAATAAAACTTTGCTCACTTCTAATAAGACTAAATCACCAACTAAATGATTAAATGAGTCATTAAATACTTTAAAATAATCAATATCCAAAATAGCTAAAGAAAAAATTTTTTTCTTTTTCTGTAATACTTCTAGTTTAGCTTGAAATTCACTTCTATTTTTCATTTTTGTTAGGTAATCATGAGTAGCCTTCTTCTGCATCTTTTTTATATCGTTTATCATATAATAAAGGACAAATACCAATATCGTACTTATGACATATAAGTGCAGATAAATATTTATGTCCCTAAGTGGATTTTTAATAATTATAGCATTCAAAAAATTCCCAATTAATAAACAGTAGTAATTCAAAATTAAGAGTTGAATAATATCACTATTAATTTTACTCACAATATATTTTAGCATGGGTAAGGTAAATACCAATAGTACACTATAACAAATAGCAATAGGTGTATGATTATCTATGCCCCAAAATAATCTTATAACCATTAATAATAGAGTGCTCGTTATAGTAACTTTATTTCCAAAATATTTAACAGTAAATGCTAATAAAAGAAATCTTAAATCATATCTAGCACCACCAATTTCAATTGCAAAGTACAATAAAAAAATCCCTACAATAGTTACAAAAATTGAATTAAAAAAAGTTCCCTTGTCTTTCAAAAAAGAATGAAACTTGTTATAATTCACATAATAGCTTAAGTAACCATAAAGAGAAACTAATAAAATGCTCATATTTGCTAAAATACTAATAAACATTCAACACTCCCTAAATTTATAAATACAAAATTAAAAAAATCTTTTTATTTACTTGAAGCAACATGACTTTTACCTTCACCAAATAGAAATCCCTGTTGTAGTCTTATCCCCATATTTAATAAGCATGAGGAAAATATTTTACACTCAATACCTTCAACCACAAATTCCTTATCAAATTCTTTCGCCAAATGAAACCATGCTTCAATAAATAATATTAAAGTTTCTTTTTTTATATCTCGAAAAGGCAATATGGAAAATTTTATACTAGAAACTTGTTCTATATGTTTGATGACAAAGTCTATATCATTTGTTCCATTCCCGACATCATCAATTACAAAATTATATCCAAGCATAACTAATTCAGCATATCTTGATTTGAATACCGTATCAAGATCAAATTCTATAAAATTTCTATGTTCAGTTAACTCAATTTTTATTCTATTTGAAAACTCTTTTAACTTATAAAAAAAATCAAAAATTATAGTTTCCTTCCATTGTAAAGGATGAATGTTTATAGCCAAATTAATATTTTTATTTCTAACTAAGATATCATTAAGTTTTTCAAAATACCACTCCATAAACATTTGGTGTTTTTCAGGTGAATATAAAATTTCATTAAATTTCTTATTTGGAAAACGCCTTTTATCCTGAGATCGAAGTAGAACCTCATATTCTAAAATTTCTAATGTTCCATTATTTTTAATATTTACTATTGGTTGATAAATAAGATAAAATAAATCATTATAGTCTTGCATCTACACATTCTCCTATATCTTTTCTTTTACATTGGGATGAATATTTAAGTAACTTCTGCTCATTATTATAATTGTTATTTTCAATTAAAATATAAATTGTAAAATTACTTTACAACTATAAAAATAGATACTGTAACTATGTACTTTAAAAGCCTTTATCTGTATTATACCAATTTTTAAATTATTTATTTTTTATAATATAATAAATTTTTGGTCAATTTAAATAATTTTATTTATTATTAGTTTATATTTTTGGCTTCTACTAACTTATATTTCAAAAAATTCCTACAATTTACTCTCTTGATTAAAATTTATTTAACATTTTATCTTTATGAATCCATAAAAATATTAAAAAGCAAAGTCTATACCACAATGAAAACTTTTTGTTGATATTATAATTGTAAAAATTTTTCCTGGCTATTTTTTATAATAAAAGATAGAGTTTACTTTTAAGCTTTCTTTCGCTACATTTTTCCAATCTTAAAATATAGGATATAAAATAAAATAGTTTGTACGCTATTGATTGAAAAAAATAGTTGAAAAATAAATATTTATCCATCTAAGATTTATATTTATATTTAGATTTGATTTAATATTTTCAACTACAAAAACCTACTGTAAATTTACAGTAGGTTTCTGATAAAGTAGATGCTGTATAGTTTTGCTTTGGTTAGTTCTTTGGTTCATTTTATTTTTATCAATGATACATCTTTTAATTCTAGGTTAAAATGCACTTTATATGTGTATCAAAAATACTAATTCAAAAAAATAATGTTTTTTAGTTACATATTTGAATACTCTTGACTTGAAATCCCCCCAATTTGCCCCATTTTATTTTTCAATTTAAGAACCTTACTATAGGAAACACTTTGAGACCCTTATAAAGCCTGTATTTAACTTTGAGAACGACCTAAATAATCCCCTCTTCTACTTTCTTAGCCTCAAAAATATTCAAATGACACTAATAGGTTATATGTTTTAAATATTAACTTTATGAACTAAAACTACCCCAAAAAACTGCTTCTCATTATACAATATGTAGGTGTTTTTATATTTAAATATGCTAGATATAACAATAAATAAACTACTATATATCATGTAAAGCACATTATATATTAGACTTAAAATATAACTTTACTTTTACTACTTATGTATAAAATACTATCTCATAACCGCTTCTCAAAATAAAAAACTGAAGAAATTTCTTCAGTTTTTTTGCACAATTCTTCAATTAATTATTAAGAAAATTCACTGTTATTCAAAAGCATCCGAATATTTGATGGTCCCAGTTACATTTTTTAATGCATTTTCCAATAATGGTTTTATCATGAAATTTTCATTGGGTACTTCAAAAGGAGCTTTAATCTTATATTGGCTATCAGGTATATATCCAAATTCATGAGCATGATTTTATAAAAAAACTACTAGTTATAAAGCCTAGCAGTTTTTTATAAAATCAAGTAAAAGCATTAAGATAGTCAGTGCTAATATCAAACTGTCTGTTATCCCCAAGTTCAGGAAAGTAAAGATCATTAGCCCATTGCCAAGCTGCGTTGCTAGTATTAAGAAGATTGTCTTCCGTAGGATTCATTGGCCATTCAGCAATCCAGCAGTTTTCCGCTCCTAATTTTTTCATATCTAGTACAGATGAGAACCAGTTTTTAGATGAGTAATGATATACATTTTTATACCCCCCAGATTTTAAAACTTCCGCAAACTTCAATGAATTTGATGTTGGATTTGACTCAAGTGGAGCATCCACTTTCTCATAGTCATTAACAAATGAAGTATCTCCATCTAAATTTAGTTCTTTAGCATAATCTAGGAAATATTGTGCTTCCTCAATAGCTCCTTGAGTACTATCAAACCAACTGAAATGATAAACACTAACTTTCAAGCCTGCTGCTTTAGCATTAGCAATCTGTTTTGGTGCCTCAGGATTTTTATAAACATTTCCCTCCGTTAATTTAACAATAACCCCTTTAATACCATATTTATTTTTCATAATCTGAAATTCTTCTTTAGTAATCTCACCATTATTACTTGAAATATCAATAAAGTCCTTAGATGGTCGTCCTGTTTCTGCCGCTGAAATCCCTGAAGATTCATTAATTCTCGGACTTGTATCTTTTTTTATAAGTTCTCCCATTGAGTGATTATTAGTTCCTTTGATTAATAAACTATGAGAACTCTTATAATCAATTTTGTCGGCATTTATACTGCCCACACCACTACTCAATAATAAACCACATAACATTGTAGTACCAACGGTTAGTGTAACTATTTTTTTCATTCAAAAACTCCTTAGGCATATTTAGAAATCTCTTTCTAAAATAGATTATATCATTATTTATAAAAACAACTATTATAATCATATGTCTTTTTGATTATAATATTATAATAATAATCTAATAAACTAATTTTAAAATAATCAAAAAAATAAATCGATAATATTATTGCTCCATAATTACTTTAACTTTTCTAACTATGGCTGAAAAATAAAAAATCACTATATATTGACGTACATATAATGATAAATTTATAAAATAAAAGACTGCTAATTATTAAATAGTAGCCTTTTATTTTATAAAATTTGTGTCCATAAAGTGTCCAATTTCTAGCACCTTATAGCCTGTAAAAAAATATCTTATTAATTTATGTATTTTAAATTCTGCCCACTAAGTTTTATTTTAGTTTCTATAATGCATTGCTACAAAGGCATGATGTATATAATTAAAAAGTATAAAATAAAGAGTCACTAATAATTTAGTGGCTCTTTATTTTATGCTTTTTACTTTAGCTCTACTACAATAATATGATTACTTTCTGAAGCTCAATAACAGTAAATATTTATCTACTATCATTTCTCAATTTTGCCTCTTCTATATTTTAGAGCTAGTAAAGCAGTTGTACCCATGATTAATAAACTTCCCAAGAATACTCCAATAAAAGAATTTAACATTGTATCTCCTGTTTTTGGAAGTGTAGTAGTTGTATCCAGTGAGTTTGATGAAGCTGCTGGTATTGACAATGATTTTGAACTTGGCGGCGTTGTGGACGGTGTAGTAGTTGCGTTCAATGTGTTTACAAAGTCAAATCCTTTTTGTTCACTAGTATAGTTTTTAACTGGGACTTCTTTTACTGTATATATGAATTCTTTACCATTTTTATCATATTTAGGAAGATTCGAAAAAGAATACTTCCAACTATCTACGGCACCAATTTTTGTAGAGGCAAACTTTTGATCATCTCTATACAACTCTATCGTTATGGTTTTAGGACGTAATTTTTTAGAATCATTATCATCAATCCACGTCTTTGTACCAGATATCGTTATTGATTGAGTATTATACATTGTCAAATCAACTTGTGTCTCCTGATTACTAGTTACAGTAAATTTATTAGGTGTACTATCCAAAACGTAGCCTTCAGGTGCCTTAGTTTCTACAAATGAATATTCACCAGGTGCTAACAATCCTGAGTTAACTTTGCCATCAGAACCAGTCACTAGATTATCGACAACCATATTTCCTTGGTTATCAATGACCTTGAATACAGCTCCGGCAAGAGGAGCATCAGTTTTGCTGTCTAATTTTTGTAAGATTGCTGAACCTGAAAGTATCGTTACGGCGTCATTACTATAAATTGTTGAACCTGCATAAGTATAGCTAGCCTTATTTATTATTTTATCACCAATATGTGCTGACTTATTAATAAAGTTAACTTTAACTTGAATTTCTTTACTCTCTCCTTGAGGCAAATCATTTAAAAGAGTATAACTAATAGTGTTCGTATCTTTATTATATGTTGCATCACTAAATCCATCATTTTGAACTGTTGAGTCATAAGAAACATAATTTGGTAAAGGGTCAGAGACAACCGTTCCTGCTTTAAGTGCCCCTTTATAATTACTTAATGTCAAAGTATATACTAAGCTAGCACTATTTGTTGCTAATTCTGATTGGCTTACTTTTTTTGTTAAACCTGTTGCGGAAGGGGTTAGATCTTGCATAATGAGAGGAACTTCCCTCTCATACATTTGTACCCCATTATTAGATAAAGTAGCATGATTATACTGTGTTCCAAAATTATCCACATTATATCCCGAATTTACTGATCCACCATAAGTAATGGCATAAGATTCATTTGATTCAACTTTCCCTAAATGAAGTGAGAAGCCTTTAGATGTTGCTTGGATCTCACTTGCAAAAGAATCCGTTACTAATTGAGGATTTGTAACTTTACCTGTGTCATCAACAGTTACTCTATAAATATAAAGATGATTCACACGTGCTGGATTCCCAGGTGCTCCATTAAATACTGGAATAGGATAAGTATCTGCTAAACTTAAACCATTTGGTAAAGTATCTGTAATTGTTGCATCTTCATAAGTTTGGTGGTTATAATTAAACACGACCACAAAATTATTCAATTGTGAATCCGTTGGTGACATAATGTACTGCTTAACACCATTATTATTAATTGAATCGGAACCACTATACTTTACAAATGCTGGATTTCCTGTTGTTGATGGAATTGTTTTGGAATTATCCATCGCCGTACTAACAGTATTTCCTGCAATATTTAGATTAGTATTAAAATCAATATTTTCAGGAACTTTTGTATTGTCGGTAAAGTAAGGTGCTTTAAATTCCACAGTAAATGTATAACCTACAGCCTCATTCTGATTGATTTTAGACGCATCATACTTCACATTTAAAATATAATTTCCACTTCCATCATCAGAATAAGCTGGATTATCCAAATAAAATGGATCTGTCATTTTAATCATAGATCTCAACTGTGTTGGATCAGCTACTATATTTTTAGGTATTTTAACTTCTACTGTTCCATTTTCTTTTAGGTTTCCGGCAGAAGCTGATAAAGTAACATTAAGATCTACTAATCCTTGAGAATTAATACTATCTGGAGACTGAATAGTCACCCCAGGATCGTCACCTTGCAATTTTGAGCTTGTAAGGGCAATGGCATTACTACTTTGATTTAAAACAATGAGTAAGGTTCCAAATATCATTGCTATTTTTTTCAAAAATTTAACTCTCATATTTTATCCTCCTAATAATCTGTATCGCAAAACATACACGTCACAAATATAATTATAATGAAATATACATTAATAATCAAACATTTGCTTATTTACGCTCATCCTAAATCGTTAAACGCTTTAATAAAGGACCATCAGCCTATTTCGAGAACAATTTCGTAACCAATTATACATTACATACATCTCACTAAAAAAGAAATATCATTACATGCAGAAATCACATCATAAAAATTGTTATTAAACTTCCAACTTTATATATTAAGCATTTTAAGTTGCAAAATAAAAATTCACCAGTTGTTATTGCCAGTAATTTTTTATTTTAATATTTTTTTTACTAATATCTTGTTGATTTTTGTATTTTAAATTCTGCCACTCAGATAGTATTTTTAGCTTTTTTTTAATTGAGTCACTTCAATCCAGTTTTGTTCCATCCATTTTTGACTAGTCTTAAACAGCCTATATTTTTCTTTATTACTTAAATCTTCAAAAATAATTTTTGAAACAATAGAATTTCGCTTTTCTGATTTTCCTATTAAATACTCAGGTAAAACGTTGAAATAATCTGCTAATTCTAACAATCTACTACCAGAGGGTTCCGTTCCTTGCTTATAATTATGAAGGGCGTTTCTAGAATAGTTAAGTTCTCTCTCAATACAATTCATTGATTTCCCACTCATTTTTATTAGTTCTGTAAGTCGTTCCCAGAAGATATTTGTTTTTATGCTTATTTTTTCTTCTTCCATTTTTTTTCTCCTAAAACCACAGCAATTCCAAGCATCATAGATCCTAAAACCAGAGTAAACAAAGTTACCTTCTCTTCATCCCCCGTTTGAGGTAAAGTTAAATATTTTGCTTTTGAATTAGATTGACTAGAGGAAGTAGTCCTAGCTATAGTATTACCTGATGTTGAATTTTTAATCTTCGTATAAACATAAGTTACTGTTTGAGCTTTGTCTGTAAATTGACCAGTCGAATTTCCTTGAACTTCTTTGAAAGTATAACCGGAAATGTCCTTTTGCTCTGTACTGTAGTCATCACCAACATTACCAGATTTCACAACATCACCTGAAATCTTGTTACCTTCTGTATCAACGTACTTCGCTGTCACATCTGCTGCTTTTACTGGATTCTTCGTATAGATGTAAGTGACTGTTTGAACTTTATCTGTAAATTGCCCCGTCACATTCCCTTGAACTTCTTTGAAAGTATAACCGAAAATATCTTTTTGCTCTGTGCTGTAATCATCACCAACATTACCAGATTTCACAACATCATCTGAAATCTTGTTACCTTCTATATCAATGTACTTCGCTGTCACATCCGCTGCTTTTACTGGATTCCTCGTATAAACGTAAGTGACTGTTTGAGCTTTATCTGTAAATTGCCCCGTCGCATTCCCTTGAACTTCTTTGAAAGTATAATCGGAAATGTCTTTTTGCTCTGTACTGTAGTTCTCTCCAATGTTTCCTGATTTCACAACATCATCTGAAATCTTGTTACCTTCTGTATCAACATACTTCGCTGTCACATCCGCTGCTTTTACTGAATTCTTCATATACAAATATGTGATATCGGCAGTATCATCTGATAGAATGCCAGAAACGGGGGCAGAACCAACTGCTAATCCTGAGTAAGTATAACCACCAATAGATTTCTCTGTAGAAGTATAACTCTCGTCTACAGAATCTGAACCATTAGTATCTTTCCCAGTAATTTTTTCTTCTGAAGCTAATACAGTGCCATTAGAAGTAGACCCATCCAGAGTTTCCTCATAATGTGCCGTGATTTGAGGAATACCATAAATTTGAGCTTTCATTGGCGTATTACTACTCAGATCAGATCCAGATGCTTTTCCTTTTGCGTAGGAATAACTTTGGATCCTTGCGGTATCTCCGATTTTTGTATTCTCAATTTTTAACACTTGAACAGGTAAGTATCCAGAAATGACTATCTGTGATTCCAACTTATCTGCTTTTATAGCAACAGCTCGTATGGTTGACCAATCTGTAATTTGATCTTCATTTAACCAATCACTTGATGTCAAATCAATCGAAGTGTCTGAATTATCACTTGGAAGCGAATAATTCTTTGTCGAATAGACGACTTGTGCACCAGTTCCCGACAGATTTGTAACGGGTCCAGTTAATTCCATCGTAAATGAATCACCCTCTTCAGTATTAGGAAGTACAGCGAGAGTTTGGGCATTTGTATATTCACTTTTTGAACCATTAGTTACTGAAAGCATTACTTTTCCAGAATTATTATCATCATTATTTTCTGATTTCAGTCCTCTATCAAATCCTGCCATACCGGTCGCTTCTGTGTAATAAGTAGAATCTCCTGTTTTACTACCTGCAAGTCCAACAGTATTACTAATTGATGAGGGTGCGGTTATGGTCCATTTCATTCCTTTTGAACCTTCATAAACTTTTCCACCATAAACCGGGTGAAGATCATCTTTGTTATTATCTGTTAATTGTGTAATCCATTGGTTTGTAGTTCCTGTCGCTGGAGCAGCAACATCACTTACTTTCCATGGGAGTGCTTCTGGATAAAAGAATGCTGCTGCTGGATTTGTATCTGCAGGAATCGTTACGGTATATTTAGAGAAATCAAGTTTTGTTAAATGTTCGCCTGTTACTGTATCTAGCCCTAAGTCTGTTATAACTGGATAATATTTGGTTCCTTTATAAGTCCACCCCCATTGGTTAATCTTACTTTGATCCAAATCAATTAGACCTTGATCAACACTGCTAACAATAATTGTTGGAAGCCTTACATCAGCTGTAGATCCTGTTGTTGCACTACCTGGTATTATAATTTTCCCATCTGGATTACTATCCATTGTAGTTTCTTTATTAAGCAGCGTCCACTTAGCCCCTGTGGTAAAAGTTTGACCTTGTGTATACGTACCAGATATATTGTAATCCAAAGTGTTTTTTATACTGAATTGTGAGGACGAACTTACACTGCTCTCAAAGAATTTTAAATGGCCCGTAACGGACATATTTTTATCTGTCGTCACACTGTGTACATCTAATGTTATAGGAACTTGCTCTCCATTATTATATGTACCATCTTCAATAACAGCATTAAGAAGCCTTACTTCAATATTATTACCAGCTAATATATTGGCTTGACCTGCAATGCTAACAATATGTGCCCCCCCATTTAATGCTGTAGTTATTGTTGCATCATTAGAAGATATTGTAGATACATTGTAACTTGAACCATTGTCCAATACAATTGTAAAAGGACCTATATTATTCAAATTACCCGATGTTGTTACGGAACCGTTGGGAGCAGTCGCAATAGATACATCTGTTAAATTACCACACCATTTTTGAGGCAAAGTAAATTTATAATCTTTTAGTATATTCGTTTGATTGACTGTATCATCAAGAAAATTAACTGATAAGTTTGGAGTAGCAATTGAACTATTTATGCTCGTATCTGACGTCTTTCCTGTAACAAAACCTTTTACTCCTGTATTATTACTAATTGTTTTAGAATAAAAGCCTTCATGCTCAGGGTCAATTGAAGCTTTATCATAACCTTCTAAAACACCTCCAAACATGGGAGTCATAGTACCTGGATTTGCTGCTCCGATAGTAATATCAGCCAAACTTCCAGTTGATACAGGAATATTTCCAATAGTACCATCATAGTATTGAGGAGTTAGGGTTAAATCAGGAGTAAAATGATATGTTCCTGAAGCAGTTCCTGTTGCAAAATATCCATATAAATACATATATGCTTCATTGTAAGATGTCTGATCAACTCCGTATCCCCCACCAACAACATTAGATACAATGATATCTGAACCTGCACCACCTGGTTGTGAAAGACCTGCTGGAATTGCTGGGATAGCAGTGCCATCAGTTGGAACATTTTCATTTGTATCTTGATAATTTGCTAGACTTCCACCAACCAATACAAAACCTGATGGAACATGGATCACACCTGACATTTTAGCATGGTTAGCTTGTGTAATTCCTGTACTCGCAGCAGTAAAATCAGGTTCCGTTTTTACTCCCATTACAAAATTATAAACTGAGTTCCCATCGGCTGTATATATATTATTAGACACAGCTGTATTATGTGTTCTAACAGTAGCAGTACTTGTTATGGGGTTCGTAACCACAATAGAACCAGTAACAGTTGTTGTTCCTCCTTCAATTGTAATAGGTAGAGTTGTATCTCCAGGAGCAAACTGATTGTTATCCCCTTGATCAGATAAAAAATAGGAGACGCTAAAAGATTTTACTCCTGACGTTGAAAATGTATAAGTAAGTTCAGCAGCTCCATTTACAATAGTTTTATTAACACTTGCTCCACTTGGAATGTCATAAGTTTGAACAGTTATACCTTTTGGGACCGTAATCTTAATCGTATCTCCGATAGAAACTGTAGCCGAAACAGAAAATTGTTTCGCATTAGAAGCATTATTTGGCCATCCTCCCCCATCAGGAGTTAATGTATATTTAACTGTATTATCTGAACTTGGAGTATTAACATCCATATCCAAAGTTAATCCCGATATTTTTGGTACAGCTGGTGCTTGGGGACTATCAATAACTTTAGAAGATTGATCATTAGGAATGTCTTGTTGTGTAGTATTTATACTTGAGCTATCTTGTAAATCACTATTCTCTACTGCATTAGCACTTTCTCCACTTGTCGAACTTTCCGGAGAATTTGTAAATGAGGAGCTAATTACATCAGCAGAACCAATCAAATTGGAAGGACCAAACAAAACTGTAAGAGTTACTGCGCCTATGGTTAGCCATTTTTTTCCTGATTTCCATGTTCTAAATCCTCGAGTTTCTTCTCTTCTCTTCATTTTTTCATTCCTTTTCTTTACGAAAAATTATAGTTTTTGTGAAACATGTATCACCAAATAGAGTAATTACAAAAAAAAAGTGATATAATTTGATTCACTTCTATTTATTATTCCAATATCATTTATCTAAGATTCTTTTAACCTGATTTATATTTTTTTAGTAAAGCAAAACAGGTTGACTTTTACTGATTTGTAACGTATAATAAACAAAGTAACATATATTCAAACAGTATTTTCACAAAAACTATAATTTTTCTGACTATACCCTTCTATTCATTTCTAATAAAATAAAAAATTATTAAGAGCTTTTCTAGTATCGATTTATTCGGTAAATTTTATTTTAATTTTTATAATATACTGTTACAAAGGCAGCCATGAATATTCCCATATTTGAAATAACATTCAACGCGTTTGCTTAATATTAAAACTCATAAAATAAAAAGTCACTAATGTTTAGTGACTTTTTATTTTATATGTTTTCTATATTCTTCAATAATATCTTGTTATTTTATGTATTTTAAATTCTGCCCACTATTTGCCCACTAAATTTTATATTAACTTCTATAATGCATTGCTACAAAGGCAGCCATCAATATTCCCATATTTGAAATATAATTGCGCCATTACTTTTCCTTTTATTTTTTAGCTTCTAAACCATTGATATCAAAAGTTCTGTACTTCAAAATCCCTAAAGATTACTTCATAAACTTTCTCGATTTCTCTAATTTTTACTCTACGAGGTCAAATTAAAACACAACTTAAATTATATCATATTTCATTTATATTTTAACCCTTCTCTCTGTTTTATTAATCCATCAAAGGTTGGAAATGTTACTTCATTTAATGTATATCTTTATAATTTCTTAGTAATAAGATCCTTTTATCTATTTTCTTATTTTTTATTGCACTCGAGATGAAAACACCTATTCTGGAATTTTTTAAAATAAAAAAACCAATATTTTTTTTATTGACTTTTTTACTTTTTAAATTTTTAATAAGATCCTCGCTGATTTTTGTATTTTAAATTCTGCATTAACTATCGTTATCTTTTATTTTCAATATATTATCAAAACAAAAAATAATAAGAGTTTTGCGCTCCCTAAACTTAGTAAAAAGTTTAATTTTGGAAAACTGATTTTAGAATAATCTTTTAGATAGCCTTTATCGTTACTTCAATATTACCTTGAGTAGCGCGAGAATATGGGCAAGTTTTATGTGTTAGTTTCAAGAGTTCTTCTGTTTCTTCAGTACCCACTCCTTCGATATGTCCTGTAATATCAACTCCTAATACTACATCTGGAATTTCATTTTGACTTAAATTATAGAGAGAAACTGTAACTTCAATAGTTGATTCACCCTCTATATTTTTTGATTTCTTAATATAGTCTAAAGCACTATTAAAACAAGCGCTATATCCTGCAGCAAATAATTGCTCTGGATTTGTTGCTCCTTCAACCTTTCTGCCTGGTGCAACAATATCTAAATTAAAACTTTTATCTGGAGAATGGACTTCGCCATTTCGACCGCCAGTATTTATCATTTTTGTAGAAAATATTTTTTTCATTGAAATCTCCTTTTTAAATTGTTTACAATATAATTGTACTAAATACAATTACGTTTGACAAATATATAGATTCAGATATAATGAAATGATAGGAGAAAATATGACAGACAATATTCTTAGCAAGGAATTATGTTTTCAATTATACATTGCTTCAAAGGAAATCATAAAAAAATATAATTCTTATTTAAATAGATATTCGCTTACTTATACTGGATTTATCGCTATGTTAGCAATTGAAAACAAGATGACAATAAATAAATTAGGCGATGAACTCTCTTTAGATTCTGGTACATTAAGCCCTCTGCTAAAAAGATTGGAAGCAAAAGGATACATTATAAGAAAACGTTCTGATAAAGATGAAAGAAGTGTTGAGTTATTTCTCACAGATAAGGGAGCACAAGTTAAAAAGGAATTACCTTCTATCTCTATTGAAATTGGTGACAGTTTAGTTTCTTGCAACGAGAATATTAATTATGACTTACTTCTCTCGCAATTACTTACTTTAAATAAAAGTTTGAAAACAGAAATTTAAATATTTATGCTTATTTATATAAAAAAACCTGACCTAAGTCAGGTTTTTTTATTTATTGTGCATCTTTTACAGCCTGATCAGATTTTGCTCGAGTATCTTGAACTTCTCGCAATGCTTGATCATTGTCCTGCCCAGACTTTTGCCTTAAATCATTAAGTTGTTGGTTTAATTGAGAAATTGTTTGGTTTGCTGTATCAACCTCTTTTTGTTTATCAGCTACTTTTTGATTTCCTTCTGCAATTTTTGTATTGATTTCATTTATCTTTGCATTAATTTCATTTTGTTTGTCAACATTAGCTTGCGTTAATTGAGTTTGCAAAGAATTGACTTGTGAACTTTGTGAATCAACTGAACTTTTTAAGTTTGCTATGGTCTGATTTAAATCAGAAATTACTTGATTTTTACTTTTAACCCGATTTGATAGTGTATCAATATTGTTGTTAATTGTCTGAATTTCTCCATGTCCAGTCCAATAATTATCCGCTAATGATTTAATACCAATACACGTACTAAAAACTATTGCAAAAGTGGTGGCTGCTATGATAATTTTTTTTATTTTCATTTTTATTTTTTCCTTTATTTTTTTCAAATTACACACACAAAGAGCATTGTACCATATACATTACATCAAAACAATACCAATTATGGAAAAAACTGACTTTTTTAGTTATACAAAAAAACTATACCCCTTAAATGTTTGTTAAACAATACTTAAGAACAACACGAAATGCATAACATATAAAATATGCATTATACCACTTTGATAACATATACGAAAATCCCAGATAAAAACAAAGAAAAGGTTTACATTCATGCTTTTTTATGCTATAATTTTCCAACCTCAAAATAGGAGAATATAAGATGAAATACTTTGTACGCCTTGCTACAGAGCAAGATAAACCCGCAGTTGCTAAATTCTATGATAATTCTTTACCATTGATTGATGAAAAACAAACGAGTTGGATAAAAAATATTTATCCCTCAATTGATACAGCTCTAAAAGCAATTGACTTATCTCAGCTCTTTGTTTGTTATGATTCAAATGATATTGTTTCAGGAACTGTGATTCTAAATAATCAATCAGATAAAGAGTATGAAAATATTACCTGGAGCACTCCAGAGCTTGATCCTAATCAAATATTGGTAATCCATACTTTAATTATAGATCCTAAAAAATTAAATCAAGGAATTGCAAGTGCCATGATCAACTTTATTAAAGATTTTGGCAAAAGTAATAGTATGGTAACTATTAGATTAGATACTAATTTTAAAAATACACCTGCACAGAAACTTTATGAAAAACATCAATTTGTATTTCGCGGAAGAACCAATCTCAAGAGCTTTGATAACAAAGGATGGGACGATTGCGTATTTTATGAATTTTGTCTTAAATAATTAAAAATATAAAAATAAGTAAAAACCACTATTTTTTTTAGTGGTTTTTTATTTTATAAATTTTCTTTTTTTAACAATATTTTTTAATTTATTTTAAATTCTACCCATTAAATTTTATTTTGGTTTCTTTAATTCATTGCTACTAAGAGGACTAGTAATATTTGCATATTTGAACTGATTAAATATTTTTCTTAAAAATTGTAATTTTTCCTAAAACTTACATCAATTATTCTTAAATATTTTTAAATAATGAATCAAATACACAACATCTTTGCCCTTCTCTAAATCTAACTGTAGCAGAAAATAAACTCTTTTTTTGGTGGGAAGGAATAAACTGAGGTATTTTCCTCAACACCTTTTTACTATTTTTTCTGATATTATTTATTGATTAATGGTTTTTTTTAGAGTATAATATCAGATAAACGGATTTTTTGTATTAAATATGTTACTGAAGGGGAGAAATGGATAAACATAAATTAAATAACTTTTTTGACTACTCACTTGAACCTCGCAGAGCTATCCTTTTTGAAGATGTCAAATCAAATTACGCTTCTATTGAGTGCGTTCAACGAAATCTTAACCCTTTGACAACTTCTCTTTGCGTCATGAGTCGTGCAGATAACACTAAAGGTTTAACGCTTGCCTCTAGTCCTACTTTTAAAAAAGTCTTTGGAATGAAAAACATAAGTCGTGCCAGTGATTTACCCTTTATTATTGAAACAAGGAAATTCAATTTCCCACAATGGTATCGAACACATACGGATATTTACGGACAACGGGCTGAACCAACTTTGCAGTATGTCGCTTTCATCGAATCTTGGGCAAAACGAACATGGCTTGTTCCGCCTCAAATGCAGCTCTATGTAGATTATAAAATCAAAGTTACTGAAATTCTAACCAATTACACATCAATTGAAGAAATTCACTCTTACTCAATTGATGAATCATTTTTAGATATCACAGAATCTCTTAACTTCTTCTATCCTGATATTAGAAACCGATATGAGCAAATGAATCTGATTGCTTTAGATTTACAACGTGAGATTTTGGATAAGTTAGGGCTTTATGTAACTGTAGGGATGGGTGATAATCCTCTACTTGCAAAACTTGCCATGGATAACTATGCCAAACATAATCAGAATATGAGAGCATTAATACGGTATGAAGATGTGCCTAGTAAACTCTGGACTCTTCCTAAGATGACTGACTTCTGGGGAATTGGAAAACGAACTGAGAAACGTTTGAACAAGTTAGGAATCAGTTCTATTAAAGAGCTTGCAAATGCTGACCCTCTTCTCCTTAAACAAAAATTAGGCACAATTGGACTCCAACATTTTTTCCATGCAAATGGAATTGATGAAAGTAATGTAAGGGAAAAATATATTCCTAAATCTTCTAGCTTCAGCAATTCTCAAATTCTACCTCGTGACTACCATAAACAAAAAGAAATAGAACTTGTGATTAAAGAAATGGCTGAAAACTTAGCGATAAGGCTAAGAAAGGGAGGAAGAATGGCAAGCAATCTTTCACTTTATGTGGGTGCTGCAGCAAGCTCTGAACACTCTTCTATTAAAATTTCACGCAATATTGAAGCAACACAAAATACAAAGGAACTGCAAGACCTCGCAATTCGTTTATTTCGTGAAAAATATCAAGGTGGAGCAGTAAGGCAAATAGGAATAAGTGGCAATCAACTCTCTGATAATTCGGTCAAACAACTTTCTTTATTTGAAACTGTTGAAGAAAATCAATCCAACGAAAAGCAGGAATCCCTTCAAAAAGCCATTGACGAAATCAGAGAAAAATTCGATTTTCTATCCATTCAAAAAGCAAGTAGTTTATCCGAAGGTTCACGTGTGATTTATCGAAATAAA
Organism: Lactococcus sp. S64; assembly: GCF_016516525.1. Lineage (NCBI taxonomy): Bacteria > Bacillati > Bacillota > Bacilli > Lactobacillales > Streptococcaceae > Lactococcus > Lactococcus sp. S64. The sequence continues at coordinate 293,397 of NZ_JACVUQ010000002.1, forward strand.
CTTATTGGAGGTCATGCAGCAAGTCAAAATAAGGAGGATAAAGATGTCAGTTGACCGTTCTTATAGTTCCTATGAAGTCATTCGAGCATATCAGGATAGAGGAATGATGAAATGGGGATCATTTGCGACCGGAGAGTTGACCGAGGCCCAAAATGCATTTGTTAAAGAGCAAAATAGTGATAAAATCTTACAACCTTTATCACATCACATTATACTTCATCTTCTCAACCAGTCATTTACTAATCAAGTACAAGTCAAAATTAAATATCAATCTAAGGATAAAATAACTGAAGTTTTTGGTTTTGTATCAGAATTTATCAATAATCAAGTTAGAATAAAATCCACAGATAAAATTCACCTCATATCTATCGAAAAAATTATAAATATTTCATAATTAATGAAAAAAGCATGTTATGTCCAAACATGCTTTTTTATTACTATAGCTTCTTTGAATACAATAATTTCATAAATAAGAATAATTTTTAATATTTATTCAGATGACATCTCATGATATAATTGTTTAAAGAATAAGTTCAAAAGGAGAAGATTTATGGAATATCAACTAAGTTCAACATCAATGGCACCACTAGTGGAGATTAGTCTTGACAATAATGAAGAGATTCAAATTGAGTCTGGAGCGATGGTCTATCATAACGCTGCTGTTAAACTTGAAGGAAAAATGAACAGCAATGGAAAAGGAGGACTTGGAGGTGCTTTAAAAGCTCTTGGTCGTTCAATTACAAGTGGAGAAAGTTTCTTTATTACTAAGGCAAGCGCAATAGGTGCAAATGGTAAAATTTCGCTTGCTCCTGCTAGCCTTGGTTCAATCAAGGAAATTCTTGTCGGTCAAGAACAGTGGAATCTTAACACAGGGGCATTCCTCGTTAGTGAGGGTGGTGTCCATTACATAATGGAACGTCAAAAATTAGATGGAGCATTATTTGGAGGAACTGGTGGTCTTTTTGTGATGAAAACACAGGGCAGCGGAAAGATGTTAATCAGCGGTTACGGGGATATTGTAGAAATAGATCTTGATGGAACAGAAGATTTTGTAGTTGATAATCAACATGTTTTAGCATGGACTGAATCTTTGAGTTATTCAATTGAAGTTGCTTCCGGAACATTTGGTTTTAAGACAGGAGAAGGGTTAGTTAATAAATTTCGAGGTAAGGGAAAAATCCTGATTCAAAGTAGAAATGTTGAAGCCCTCGCACAGTCAATCATTCCATTCATACCAAGTAAAGGATAAATAAAAAGTCACTAAACTTTAGTGGCTTTTTATTTTATAAATTTCCTTATTTTTCAATAATATCTTGTTGTTTTATGTATTTTAAATTTTGCACACTATTTTCACACTAAATTTTATTTTAGTTTCTATCGTATATTGCTACACTAACATTCAGTAATAATTCTATATCTTAAATTGGTTTTGAACATTCTTTAGTTATTCTAATACATTCAAATCTTTTTATTTATTGAAATGCCACGAACTGAAATATCATTATATAAACTAAAATATAAATAAAAACAAAATTTCTGGCACTTGATTATTTTAAGCTTGTATTTCTAATAATACTGTGATTTTCGTAGAGACCGAAAAGCCAAAGCTTTGGAACCTCTTGGACTTTTAAATATCGACGGAAATCTAAGTTCAATTGGGTATAAAAGCATAGTCAAATTTCGGACTAACTTACTCTGTTTTAAACTTCGAAATAGAACCATTTTATGGCTTCATAGTGGGAAAGAGGAGCACATCTCTAATAGTTGTTGTATTAGTTAAGAGCATAACAAGTCGGTCAATCCCAATCCCTAATCCTCCAGTAGGGGGCATTCCATACTCTAAAGCCTCTACATAATCATAATCTATACCAGTCGCTTCTTCATCACCTAATTCTTTATCTCTTGCTTGATTTTTAAATCTTTCTAACTGATCTATCGGATCATTCAATTCAGAATATGCATTAGCATATTCATGCCCACCGATAAACAATTCGAATCTCTCAGTAAACCTTGGATCTTCTTTACTCATTTTAGCAAGAGGTGTTATTTCTTTTGGGTGGCCAAAAATAAACGTGGGTTGAATCAAAGTTTCCTCAACAAATTTTTCAAAGAATTCATTAATGATATGCCCAATTGTAAAATGTCTTTGTACCTCAATACCATGATTAACAGCAATATTTACTGCCTCTTCAAAGGTCATCTGTTTTCTAAAATCGATCCCTATTTTTTCTTTTATTGCATCAACCATATGTAATCTTTTAAAATTCTTAGATAAATCTATTGAGGTTTTCTTTCCTGATAACTCTATCTCAACTACTGTACTTGAAGCAACGGATAATGCTGCACTTTTAAAAATACCTTCTGTTAAATTCATAATATCTCTAAGATCAGAATAAGCTTCATAACATTCTAACATGGTAAATTCAGGATTATGAGTATTATCCATCCCCTCATTACGAAAGTCTCTTCCTATTTCATATACTTTTTCCATTCCACCAACAATTAACCTCTTCAAATGCAACTCCGTAGCAATTCGAAGTGTCATATCTATATCTAAAGCATTATGATGAGTAGTAAATGGTTTTGCTGAAGCGCCGCCAGCTTGATTTTCCAAAACTGGAGTTTCTACTTCGAGGTATCCTCTATCATCCAAATACTTTCTCACTGAGCTGATAATATTGCTTCTCATCCTAAAGCGTTCTAAACTTTCATGATTAGAAATCAAATCTAAGTAGCGTTTACGATAACGAGTTTCTGTATCAGTGAGGCCGTGCCATTTTTCAGGAAGTGGGCGCAAAGCTTTTGATAGATGCGTTAAACGAGTAGCTTTAACAGTGACTTCACCAGTGTCAGTTTTCATAACGTCGCCTTCAACACCTAGAATGTCTCCCAAATCCGATTTTTTAAAAATATCGTAATTTTCCTCACCCACAATATCTTTACGCACGTAAATCTGGATTTGCCCCTCTCGGTCTTGAAGGTTGGCAAAGCCAACTTTACCTTTGCCACGCTTGGTCATCATACGCCCAGCAATCATTGCTGTTAAAGCTTTTGCTTCCAAATCTTCTTTACTGTCTGCGTCGAAATTTTGATGTAACTCTCCTGAATCTGTCGTGCGTATAAACTTTTTCCCAAAAGGACTAATCCCCTTTTCACGCAACTCTTCCATCTTTTCACGCCTAACTTTCATTTGGTCATTCAACTCGATGCTTACTGTCATTATAAATCTCCTTTGCTCCTTGCTTTATGTTTTTTCTTTATATAGTACTTTTTTAGATCTAACATACTCAAAAAATTTTTTATAATAATACCACTTTTCAGATCCTGTTGCAAAGCTCCTCATAATTCCCTAATTAAGTATAAAATATAAGAATCTAAAACTTTGATTTTTTTGGAACTGGAATTAGCGCTTATTATATTTTATAATAGTATTAATATAAGGTGTTAAATGTTTATATGTGATTATTTGAAGTATAAATAAAGTGTAAAGTTAGCTAAAAAATCAAATTAAGCTATAATTAAAGATACTTTTTGTAATTATTTAGTATGTTTAGAATATAAACTATATAAAATAGAGGTCTAAAAAATGGATAAAAAAACAAAAAAATATTCTGAAGAAGAGCTTGCAATTGGAATTATTTTCAAAGAATTTCGAATATCAAAAGGTTTTTCCCAACTAGAAGCAGCTGGTAACGAGATTTCAGTTACACATCTTTCAAATTTTGAGAATGGGAAAACTGTCATATCTACAAATCATTTCCTTAATATTCTACAAAATATAAATGTAAATATGTTTGAATTTCAAAATTCTTTAAATCAATATTTTCAAAAAAAAGATTTATTACTTTTTAACATAGAGATGGCAGATGCTTTTGCTGAGAAAAACGTATCAAAATTACGTATGATTACTGAAGAATTGCATAAAAAATTAGAAATAAGTTCAACTATCTCAACCACCAAAAAATACAGACTTGATTATATTCGTGCAAAATCTATTCTCTCTTTTGTTGATTCATCTTATTTCCTTACAAAAAGTGAAATAACTTTTTTAGAAAACTACCTTTATAATCTTAAAGAATGGGGACAATATGATATAGCAATTTTGGGACAATGTGCACAATTTTTAGATTTTATTCATCTTATAGAACTATCCGATCGAATGATCAATCCTTCACAAAATTCCATCAACATTCCCTATGTAAAGCAAGCTATAATTCAAACTGTTCTTAATATAATTAATATTTTTGTAGATGCAGGGTTATACACTCCAGCTAGAAAATTTATAAAATATCTTGAAAACATTAAAATTAACGATAACTATATGTTTGAAAAATTTACTTTAGTCTATAATACTGCACGCTATAATTATAAGATAGGCGACGAAGGTGCACTTGCTGTAATGAATGATTGTCGAAAAGCCTTAGAATTCTGTAAATGCTTTAATACTTCAAATTGGATAGCCGAAGAAATAATCAGGATAAAAGATCAGAACTCAAAGAACAATTAACAAACTTTATCAAAGTAGTTAGCTCTATTCCAAAGTTTCCAAAATGAGTAGACTAACGTCAAATAGTTATACATAAAATGAGCTATATTTGGATTATAAAATTGAAGTTACGGATATTCTGACCAATTATACATCTATTGGTGAACCTTTTTTGACCATCACAGAACTTCTTAACCTCTTATATCCTAGTATTCAAACTAATATGAACAAATAAATCTTATTGCTTTAGATTTGAAACGTGAGGTTTTGAATAAGTTAAGCCTTTATGTAACTGTAGGGATGGCGACAATCCTCATTTTTCAATGGTATCTTGTTGTTTTATGTATTTTAAATTTTGCCCACTAAATTTTATTTTAGTTTCTATAATGCATTGTTATAAAGGAATCCAGTAATATTTCCATATCTAAAATATAGTTGAGCGATTACTTTTCCTTTCCCAGTTTTACCTTCTAAACCTTAGAAGATTCTTCACTAATTTCTTTCCCTATAATATAAAAAGATAGAGCAATATTTTTCTTGCTCTATCTTTTTATATTGTTAATTATTTTTTACTTTGTTTCCGCAATTTGTAGAACTGGTTTCTTTGAACTATAAGTGCTTAAGTTCTTAGCGAATGCTAGCAAAAGGGGATTAGTGTTATGTTTTTCGATCGCTTCCTGTGATTCCCAATTTTCTATCATCACAAATTCTAGCTGATTATCCGTAGATTCATAAAGAGAGTATTCCAGACATCCTTCATCCTTTTTGGAAGCTGAAATCAGACCTTCTATCTCTTTTAAGAATTGAGATTTTTTATCTTCTTTAATATAAAATTTAGCATTTACAATAATCATAATTTTTATTCCTTTTTATTTATTAATGTTTATTTTTCAATTTTTGGAAAATAAATACTTGATGAGTCAATGATTGATAAGTCATATAATAAAATATTTTACTTGTTTTTGCAAATATTTTAGATTACACAGAATAAAAATTTATATGATTTCTTTATTTTTTCATTTAAATAAAAAGAACTGCCTTTAATGACAGTTTTTAAGTACTATTATAAAATTAGATATGATTAAATTTCCATAAAAGCATAATAGTTACCCGAAGGGCTTTGGAAATTAAATGCTTTTTTCCCGTTAGCATCCATCAAGTCGCTTGTTGTAGGAGTAATTTTCTTTAATTTTTCATTCATCTCTTCTATATTATCTACTGTGAATAGTAATGAAGGTTTATCATTCGCAACTTCGGGTGAGACTTTTTTTATAAACTCGATATCCCAAATTTGTAAAAAAGCATTGCCATCTGATAGCGGTGCAATTACAACTGAATCTGAGTTTTCCATCTTATGTCTTTCAATTTCTAAAAAACCGATTGACCTGAAAAAATCTACTTCTTTTTCTACTTCTTTTACATAAAGATTTACACAGATATTAAAAGCCATATTTATTTTCCTTTTTTCCTTTAACACTATCATTATATCGCTAAAATATTTAATCTATCCACTAACTTCTTTTAGCTCCCTAGCTTACAAATTCTTTATCTAGATAAGGAAAATAGAAATTAGTTTTCTAAGCTTTGTAGCTCTTTTAATGCAGGTTTTGGTATTTCTTTCTCTTGGACCTCATTCCAGTTTGTTACACCTTTATGCTTGTTATAAGTCAGTTCTAAATAGGCTTGGTTTCTTAAATTATGACTAGCCATAAACTTTACTAACTTTTTATCTCCTTTTGAATTGAAAGAATCAAGTTTGTAGTGATAAATTACCATTGGTGTATGATCATCAGCAGTCGTCTCTTCCCGCTCACCATTAACTAATATTTGAACATAGTAACTTTCCCCACCATAATTCATTTTATAATATGTATATCCAGAAGCGATTATCATAACCATAATAGCTAACAATCCTACTAATACTTTCTTCACAATATATTCTCCTTTATTTTATACCCTTATTATATCAAGGAGCTGGATTAATAAGCTTACAATTTTGAAAGCATACGAATGTTGTTTTATATAAGAATAAAAAGGAAATTACTAAAATTATGGGCCTTTATGATTGAGAACTTAGTCTACAAGCCCTTTTTACCAATAAAAGGAACAAACTTCGGGGTAGTTTTTGCATATTCTTTAAAATCTTCACGATTCTTATATTTTTTTTCAAGAATTGGTACACCAGATACAAATAAAAGGAGACTAGTAATCAATAGTGGACTAATAACCAACCAAAGCGTTGATAAAGTCGTCAAAGAGATTAAGAATATTCCCCACCAACACATTGACTCGCCAAAATAATTAGGATGTCGTGTTAGTGACCACAGGCCACTAGTCAATAGTTTTCCTTTATTTTGGGGTAGTTTTTTAAAGACTTCTAACTGACGATCTCCAAAAACTTCAAAGATAAAGCCAAATATCCAAATTATTATACCTAAAATTTGCCACCAATAAAATTGAGAATTAACATTTGAATTGACTTGAATAATTGGGAGTGAAATAATGATTAACAAAAGATATTGCACCATAAATACCGTTAGAAAAGCTTTCAATTTTGGAAAATTATTGCCCCACCTTTTACGCATATTTGTATAGCGATAATCCTCGGGTTTATTCCAATTTCGTCTTCCTAAATGAATTGCTAAACGTACTCCCCATAATATGACTAATACTAAGATTAGGCTATTTTGAATCGTAATTCTCGGAGAAAATAAATAAGAGACCACAGCTGTAAGAACAAATCCTCCGCCCCAAGCAATATCTATCAATCCGTAATTTTTCTTAGATGTCGCAATAAGAAACCAACAGATGAAATAAAGTAATAAAGTTACCAAAACGGCTATATAATTCATTTGACCTCCTTTAATAGTCCGGCAATTGCTAAACTTCCAATCCCTGCAGAAATTCCAATTGCTGCTGAACTGTCTATAATTTCACAGTTTTTAGTAGTTTTTTCTTTCAATAGTTCATTTATCTTTAAAGCTGATTCTTCGGATAAAACATGTGTCAAAGCTAATTCTTCGATTTGTCCTTCTTTTGACAATAGGTTAATTTTTTTCAAAATTTTATCCATACTCTTATTTTGACTAAAAGAAGCACCAATCAGCTTTCCGTTTCCTCCTTTATCAAGACTAATAATTGGATGCATTGAAAGTTTTTGTGCGGTTTCTCCCAAAATTTTTGGAATTCTTCCCGAATTTATCATTGGCGATAAATCTTCTACTGCCACATAAATAAATATCCGGTCAGTTATTTTTTCTGTTTCATTAAGTACTGATTCAATAGAACGCTCTTCACTAATCAATTTGGCAACTTGTTTAACTAGTAGTCCTTGAGCCACTGAATTTAATTTGGAATCTATAAGATGTACTCGGTTTTCTAAGGATTTCTTTGCTGTAATTCTTTGGTTGAGAAGTTGATAAGTGCCACTTAGTTTTGAAGAAACTGAAATCACGATGATATGTTCATATTTTCCTTCTAAAAAGGAGAAAAGTGAATCAACAGATTGAATGCTTGGTTGAGAAGTTGTCATTTTTAAATTTTTATTATACTTTTCTGAAAAAATTTGAGGATTGATTGTAAGTTTATCTAAAAAGGCTTGCTCACCTACTGAAACATTCAAAGGTAAAACAAAAATTTGATTTTCAAGTATAAAATCAGCAGATAGATCGGCAACAGAATCTGTGACAATAGCAATGGATGATTTTCTATTTTGTGATATTTCATATTGTAATTGCATATCATCAACTTTTTGATAGATAATTGTTCCTGTTTTTTCTAACAGTGCTAATATATTTTCCGGATGGTTAGTATGGATATGAATCTTTATTTGTTTTTTATTTCCAGCAATAACTAAAGAATCTCCCCATTTCCTTAGTGATTCTTTTAAGTCCTTTTCTTGTTTTAGGGGTTCTTTGATAATAAATTCTGAACAATACCTATTTTTAGGTGCTTCAGATATAAAGTGTTCTTTAATATCTTCTGTATTTAATTCTTTTATGCTGGGGATAAGTCCTTCTTGTATCTTACTTACTTTTCTCCACAGTAAGCGTCAGTAAAACCAGATATAAAGTAGTAAAAACCCTTCGCTCCAGAGTCAACGAGTTTATTCTTTTTTAAAATTGACATCTGAAATTGTGTTTCCTTAAGAGCTTTCCAAGCTTCTCCTTTTGCTTCTAGCAAGGCTTTTTCAAAAGATGTACTTTCTTTAAAAGTAATCAGTAATACTTCTGCCCATCTTTTCATAACTGATAAAATCGTTCCTTCTTTGGGCTCAATCAAAGAATCATAGGCGCTCTTTACTGCTCTGTTGAAAGCTAAAACAAGTATCTCTAAGTTAGTTTCATATACACTATAATAATCTGAAACGGCATTTAAGTACTGGGCAAAAATAATTCCAGAATTTCCCCGAGCCCCAATGAGTGCTGCCGAAGCTACTTCATCAAATAAAAGGTTCGTTGAATAATTATTATTAGATAAATTATCAATAATGGTTTGCATTAAAGATGCTAAATTACTCCCTGTATCCCCATCGGCAACTGGAAATACATTTATTTTGTTTAGTTCATCCTTTCCGTTAATAACCTTTTGCGCTCCTGCTATGATACTTTCTAGTAGACGGTCTTCAGATTTTACCTTTTCCATTCTTTATCCTTCCATAAACTTTGTAATCACAAGAAATGAAAGACTTGCACTCAAAGAGCTTACAAAAGTCCCCCAAATAATATCAATTATTGTTACCATTAGTGACCAGTCTTTAATTGATGCCAAATTTGTTAAATCGTATGTAGAATAACATACTAATCCTAGTAGAGCACCACTCAGTAAGACGTAAGTTATACTATTTTTTTCAAGTCCGGGCATTAATACAAAAAATGTTAGTGCTCCTAGATAAATAATATAGAAGATAATGGCCGGAATAACTTTAAAATCTCCCATCAAGTTACCAATATTTGGCTGATAGATTTTTTTATTTGCAAAAAAGAGCCAGCAAATATCTAAAATTAAAAAAATTACTCCACTTATAATAAAGGGTTTAATAAAATTCATTATTCTTCTCCAATCTATAGCTTTCAGTTTTACAGATGTATATACTTATAAATATCAAAATTTTTATGTTATATAATCATTATTTATTGCCCAAACCATCAGATTCTCCTCAAATTATTTAGTTCAAGATAGCAACTGATATACTCAAATATGTTGCGAAAATAATCCAAATAAAATAAGGAATTAGAAGGAATGCAGACCACTTATTAATTTTTGAAAATTTAATGATGCAGAGATAAACAATAAAATCTAGTAAGAGAATAATAATAACTCCTAACCAAAAATAGCCTTTGAAAAAAATAATACTCCAAATAAAGTTTAAGATAAGTTGTATTCCAAAATAGAATAAAGCATTTTGTCCCTCACTTCTTTGAGTTTTCAGCTTATAAAAAATCAAATAGGCGGAAATGGCGATAAGAGCATATAATACAGGCCAAACAATCCCAAAAAGATAGTCTGGTGGAGCTAGGGGTGGGAGTTTAAGATTATTATAAATCCCCTTAATATCCCCCGCCAAGAGGCCAGATAGGCCACCAATTAGTTCAATTCCTACAATAAATAATATTAGTTGTCCCAATGCTTTTAGTTTTTTACTAGTCATAATTTCTCTCCCTTTTAATATACATGAGTTCTTTTGATTACTATACTTATATTATTACATAAATAGTGAGTCAAGCTGTCTTATTCGCTTGATAACTTTATAACTTAGTATAATCATCTTTAATTTGTTAAAAAATAAAAATGTCACTGGAAAAATTTCCAGTAACATTTTATAAGAGTTATTTTTAGTAGTTTTTATTATTTGTAAGGGAATATCTGTGAGGGAATTGAACCACTCGTAATGTAGCTTTTAAGGACTTTATCAGCATCTCGTTTTTCTTTTATTACACTTACAAATTTAGCTTTTGCATCAAATTTTTGATAATCTTCATCATTAAGAATCAATAGCTTAGAAGTAGCACTGTATTCTCCTAGAACAATATATTTTGTACTTTTAGGTTTCACTGACTGTCCTTTATCATCAGTTATTGTTTTATCTTCCTTTCCTGTCCACAAAGCTGGCTCGGCTGATAAGTTTTCTACTGTCTTAAATTTAAACTTGTCTCCTTTTTTGGTTACGTTATTAAAAACTTTTTCATTTATTAATTTATTAGCAGCTTGAGTATTCAAGACTAAGACATCTGATTTTGAACTGTATTTACCTTCTACAGTTAAACTTTTATCAATATATTTTTTATTATTCTCTAATATAGTATCTGCTTCATCCTTATTATCACTATACATGATTATACCGTGAACATGAGCAAAATTTTTTTTGAAAAAGTCATAACCGAGAAATCCGGTAATGGCAATTGGTACTATGATAATTAGCGCTATTAGTATTTTCTTCATTCTATATCTTTCCTTTTTTTCTTTTTACAATTTAGCTACTCTTTCATTCTAACATCAAGTCCGATGCCTCCTTCTTACATTTTTGTAATGAAAAAATGAGTACTAAAAACCTCAAGAAAGAGATTCTTTCTTGAGGTTTGCTAACTTTTTTAAATAGGAAGAAGGGAAATAATGATGAATAGTAAGACACCTCCCAATACACTAAAAAGAATAATTTTTCTATGTAGAAGTAATGCGATATATTCACGAATTAAGGCCGTAGGTAAGAAATAAAGTGCTGTGGGTGCCCCTACTCCTTGGGCTTTTAATTTTACTCTTTGCGCATATAAACTTCCTCTGAGAACATGATAATTATTGGTTGAAAAAATGATTGAAGGGGGCATTTCTTTATCTGACCAATCCTCATTAATTATCCTTTTAGAAAATAACATGTTCTCATAAGTAGTGGTGGATTTATCTTCAAAAAGAATTTGATGATTAGGAATGTTTTGTGAGTGGAGGTATTTTCGCATGGCGAAGGCTTCTGATACAGGCTCATCCGCCCCCTGTCCGCCACTAACAACAAATTTGGCTGTAGGATTTTTCTGGTAATATTCAATTCCTTTGTCCAATCGACTCTTTAACAAGGGTGGAACTTCTTCACTTCTAACACCTGAACCCAAAATGATAATATAATCTATCTTTTTTTGTAAAGGAATCATTTGGCTCATCCATGAATATAAAATATAGGCTGCAAACAAAAAACAGAGAATTATATCAATAAGTAAAATATAAAGAAGAATGTACCAGATTATTTGTGGTATTGTTTTTGTTGAAAATGTGAATAACATAAAGAGTGCTGGAAAGGCAATAAGCAAATTTAAGCCAAATAGAGCAGATAATTTTGCAGTGGCACTTTTACCTTCTTTAGTTCTCATTGTTTTTGAGTTAAAAATGAAATATCCACAGACCAATAAAAATATTAAGGGAAGGATTCCATAAGCAATGATCAAGGTTGCAAAATCACCCGACGGAAGATAAAGATAAATAAGGTATAATAATTCAAAAAACAGAGAGGCTAGGCTCAATATCAAACCTGAGGCTAAAAAAATTCCTCCTATTATACTTCGTTTATTGATTTTTAATCTTAGCAGGCCAATTAGCATGATAATCAGGGAAATTATTAAAAAAGCCATTCAAACTCCTTGGGTTTAATCTATTCTATTATAACATAGCCTTCTATCCTAATCTCTTCACGTGTATTAAAAAAATCCCACTGTTCAAATGTGAGATTTTTGATTATTAACCCAAATGCATAAAAAGAATTGGATATTGATTTCCTTGTTCGTCAATTGGATTTCTTTTATAAACTTTAAAGCCTAAATGCTCATAAAATCCTTTGGCTTGCGGATTTTGCTCATTCACTACAAGTTCATTTACCGAATAGTTTTTTATTGCTTCTTCAAGCAACTTTCTACCGAGTCCTTTTTTCATGTGATTAGGGCTAATAAACAACATTTCAAGTTTCTCACCAACAATTCCCATAAAAGCAATTGGTTTTTCATTATCGTCAAATTCCACAATTAAATGTTCGATAGCTTTAAGAGCTTGTGGGACATATTGTTTTATATCTTCAATTTCTTTAACTGACAGAAAAGAATGTGTTTCTTTAACTGAATTTTCCCATAAACTTATCAATTCTTCTATGAGTTCTTTATTTCTCATATCTTTATTTATTTCTTTCATTTTAATCCTTTCTTATTTGAAAAACTTTTTTAATAGTGAATCAAAATTTCTAAATAGTGATTCTGAAAATAGTGAGAGTAAGGCAACCAGAACAAAACTATCCAAAGAAATTTTGCTGATAGAGAAGAGGGAATTGAACATGAAACCTGAGATAATTATCCCAACAATATTAAAAATGATAATTCCCATTTTAAAACGGTTGAGTGGTGCACTGATTTTAGTTAAAATCATAAATCCAACAACAGCTAGTAAGATAACTGCTGAAGTTGAAATTTCTGATGCCGTCAATTTGAAGGCAGCTCCAGCAATAACGACTCCTAAAACGGCCGTAATTTCAGTCAAGCTGGCTGGTAATGCTTTTAAGATAACATTTTTAATAAAATCTTTTTCAATTCGTTTGTCATTTTCTTCTAAAGAGAGTAAGAATCCCGGAATCCCAATGGTGAATAAACTGATAAGTGAAAGTTGTGAAGCTTGTAAGGGATAGGTGAAGACAAAGATTGCTGAGATAATTGCCAAGATGATTGAAAAGAGATTTTTTACAAGGAAAAGAATGGCTGAACGTTGGACGTTATTGACGACTCGACGTCCTTCTGTGACTACTTGTGTCATATGCCCAAAATCTGAATCTAATAAGACAACTTGTGCAACTTGGGTCGCGGCATCACTTCCGGAAGCCATGGCAATGCTACAATCAGCACTTTTCATGGCTAAAATATCATTAACACCATCTCCGGTCATTGCGACAGTATGATCTTTACGTTTAAGGGCTTGAACGAGACGGCGTTTTTGGTCAGGTGTCACACGTCCAAAAACGGTATATGATTCAACCGCTTGGTCTAAATCTTCTTTCGTTTTCAATAAATTTGCATCAATGAAACGTTCAGCTCCAGTAATTCCTGCTCTTTTCGCAACTGCCGACACGGTTTGAGGGTTATCACCTGAAATAACTTTGATATTGACTCCTTGCTCTGCAAAGTAGTTAAAGGTCGATTTAGCATTTTCTCTGATGGGATTGGCTAACACAACGTAGCCAAGTGCGTAAGCCCCCAAATTAAGTTGGTCATAAATTTTTTCTTTTGTTCCCGCTAAAACTAGGACACGAAAGCCTTCTTCTAAGAGATGATTGATTTCAGAGCTAATTTTTTCATAAGTTTTTCCTAAAACAATTTCTGGTGCTCCTAAAAGATAACTTTCATTTTCAAAACAAACAGCACTATATTTTACTTTTGATGAAAATGGAATAATTTTTTTAACGCCGGTCATTTGATTTTGAAGGTCACCTTTTGCAAGCATAAACTCTCGAATTGCCTTCATGGTATCATTGTCATCAGTATTTGCTGAGATGTAGTCAGATAAAAGAGACATAAATTTCGCTTCGCTTATGTTACTACTTGGGCTAACAAATACTTGCTCAACTGACATTCTGGGTTCTGTGATTGTTCCTGTTTTATCAACACATAGAACGTCTACACGCGCTAAGGACTCAATACTTTTCATATTGTGCAATAGCACTTGATTACGAGCCAATTTTACACTACTGAGGGTTAAGGCAATGGTTGTTAAAAGATACAACCCCTCTGGAATCATTCCAATAACCGCTGCCACCATTGCTACAACACTGGTTTGAAGTGTATTATGATTGACAAAGTAATTTTGGGTAAATAAAATGACTGCTATCGGAAGAATAATAAAGCTGACCCACTTTAATAATTTATTGAGGGCCCGTAACATCTCAGAGTCTTCACCATGGTCAACTAATTTGGCTTGTTCTGTTAATTTGGAAATGTAGGAATCTTTTCCGACTTTTTCCAAAATGACTTTGGCTTCTCCTGACACAACAAAACTTCCTGACAGAAGTTTGTCATCAACATTTTTTTCAATTTCGTCAGCTTCACCTGTCAAAAGTGATTCATTGACAAAAATACTTCCTTCGACAATGCGAGCGTCAGCGACAATTTGATTTCCTGTTTTCAGAATAATAATATCTTCTTCAACCAAATCATCTGAAGCAATTTTTTCTTGTTGACCATTCCTTATCACTGTGGATTGCGGAGCGTGCAGGAGAGTCATTTGGTCCAAATATCGTTTGGCTTTGATTTCTTGATAAATTCCGACAATTGTATTAATGACAATTATTGGAAGGAAAATAAGCTGATTCCATGCTTGAACTAAACTGATTAGAATCGCAATGACTGCAAATATTAAGTTGAAAAATGTAAAAGTATTTCGTTTTACAATTTCCCAAACAGGACGATCCGTCTCATCTATATTTTTATTTATCTTCCCTTGGCGAATCCGTTCTTCAACCTCAAAACTTGTTAATCCTTTTAAAGACATATTTTTTACTCTCTATTTCTTCTCAATTTCAATTTTTGATTTCAATTATATAGTATTTTTAAGAATGCTTTGTTCTATCTTAACATAGTTCTGAGAAGTCCTGCAAACGGTAAAAATGTTATTTTTGATTCGTTAAACTTTTTTCTATTTAAATATGATAAAATATGCTCATAATCATATAGAAAAGAGAATTTATTATGCCATATGTCCATGTTGAACTTTTTGAAGGTCGTACAGTTGAGCAAAAAGCTATAATTGCTAAAGAAATTACTGAATCAATTTCTAAACATGCTGGAGCACCTACTTCAGCAATTCATGTCATCTTTAATGACCTTCCAGAAGGAATGCTCTATCAAGGCGGAGAAATGAAAAAGAAGAAATAAGTTTTCATTTGAGCCAATCAAAGCTGTCAGTAATTGATGGCTTTTTTATTTAAGCTGTCAGTAAATTTTTAGTAAATAAACTTCTCTTGAAAAAATATTTTTATTAGGATAAAATGAAAGCAACTCTAAAAGAAACTGGTGAAAAATGAAAGTTTTGATTACTTCTGGTGGAACAACGGAACCTATTGACAACGTTCGTGGCATCAGTAATTTTGCAACAGGAAGTCTCGGAAAAGTGACTGCTGAAAAATTTTTAAATGCTGGTCATGAAGTCTATTTATTAGCTGGACTTCAGGCTAAACTTCCTGAATTTACTGACAGACTGACCTATATTCCGATTGAAGGAACTCATGACCTTTATGAACAGATGAAAAACTTAGTCCCTGACATGGATGTTGTTATCCATAGTATGGCTGTCAGTGATTATCGTCCTATTTATATGACAGGTCTTGAAAATTTTACTGACAAGTTTTCTAAAGAGGAGCTTTTAAATTTTCGTCCTGAAAAAGTTGGGAAAATTTCTTCAAAATCTGATTATCAAATCATGCTCCTAGAAAAAACACCAAAAATTATTTCTTATATTAAAGAATGGAATCCAAATGTTTTACTTTTTGGTTTTAAATTATTGGTTGGTGTAGAAAAATCTGAGCTTCTTTCTGTAGCCAGAGAAAAATTACTGACAAATCATGCTGATTTTATTTTAGCGAATGATTTAGAAAATATTCATGGAAATGACCATCAAGCATTTTTGGTCAGTAAAAATCATGAAATTACTTTAAAAACAAAGGCTGAAATTGCTGACAGACTTTTAAAAACCTCGGAGGAATTAAAAAATGACTAAAATTACACTTGCGGTAACAGGTTCAATTGCAGCTTACAAAGCAGCAGATTTAACTTCTTTACTGACAAAAGAGGGACATGATGTGACAGTTTTAATGACAAAAAGCGCTACTCAGTTCATCACTCCTTTAACTCTACAAGTTTTGTCCAAAAATAAGGTTCACTTGGATATTATGGACGAAGAACGTCCTGAATTGGTTAATCATATTGATTTAGCTAAAAATACTGAGCTTTTCCTTGTTGCACCTGCAACTGCTGATACAATTAGCCGTTTGGCGCAAGGCCGAGCTGATGATATTATCACTTCTGTAGCCCTTGCTCTTGAACCTTCTGTACCAAAATATTTTGCCCCTGCAATGAATACTAAAATGTATCAACATCCTTTGACGCAAAAAAACATTGAGATTCTTAAGAAAATAGATTATAATATGATTCAACCGAAAAAATCTTTGCTCGCTTGTGGAGATTTTGGTGAGGGAGCACTCGCCGACTTACCTGATATTCTATCGGATTTAAAAAATTCTTTATAAAATAAATGAGGTATTTATGAAAAAATCAAAAGCGTCTGATGTGGCAATCTTGTCCATTTTTATTGCAATTATGGTCGTTGTCCAACTTTTGAGTCAAATTATCTATAGCGTTTGGCCTTTACCAATCGTTCCAACTTTGCTCCATATTCCAGTAATCATTGGTTCAATTGTTCTTGGAGTTCGTAAAGGAGCATTTCTGGGTCTAGTGATGGGATTGATTAGTGTTATTAATTCAACAATCGTAACCCTACCTTCTAGCTTTATGTTTAGTCCCTTACAGCCTGTTCCTGGAACAAATCATGGGTCTATCTGGGCATTAGTTATTGCCATCGTTCCGCGTATTCTAGTCGGAATTCTTCCTGCCCTCGTTTATCGTTTGGCACAAAATCGTTTTGGAGCTGGTTTAGCCGCTTTTGTTGGAACAGCAACTAATACACTTTTGGTTTTAAGTTTCATCTTCCTCTTCTTTCATGATGTAACCAAACAAACCTTCGGAGCTTTGCTTGCTTCAATTATCACAGGAAATTCTATTGCAGAAGTGATCATCGCTGTGATTTTAACAATGGCAATTGTCCCTGCTTTAAGTAAAGCAAGAGGCAATTCATAATTGAAAAAAAAACAATCTATTTTTATTAGATTGTTTTTTTTATTAAAAAAATGTTATAATGTAAGCGTTGATAAGAAAAAAATAGGAGAAAACTTATGAAAAAAATATTAAGTTTCGACATTGACAACACACTCAATGAACCAAAAATGCCGATTTTCCCTGAGATGGCTGAATTGTTGGCTACTTTGTCTCAAAAATATATCATTGCACCAATTTCTGGTCAAAAATATGATCAATTTTTGATTCAAATTATTAATAATTTGCCTGAATCTGCAAATCTGGATAATTTCCATTTGTTTGTTGCCCAAGGGACTCAATATTATGCTCACAAAGATGGCGAATGGAAACAGGTCTTCAATTACGCTTTAACTGATGAACAAGCTAACGCAATTATGGGTGCACTTGAAAAAGCTGCTAAAGAGCTTGGACATTGGGATGAATCTGTTCTTGCCCCTGGTGATGAAATTAATGAAAATCGTGAATCGATGATTGCTTACTCAGCAATCGGTCAAAAAGCTGGTGTTGAAGCTAAACAAGCTTGGGACCCAGACATGACAAAACGTAATGAAATTGCTAAATTGGCTAGCCAATATGCTCCAGAATTTGAATTTGAAGTTGCTGGAACAACAACTATTAACGGTTTTGTTCCAGGTCAAAATAAAGAATTTGGGATGAATCATTTGATGGAAGAACTTAATGTTACTAAAGAAGAAATTCTTTACTTTGGTGACATGACTCAACCTGGCGGAAATGATTACCCTGTTGTTCAAATGGGAATTGAAACAATCACTGTTCGTGACTGGAAAGAAACTGCAGCTATTCTAAAAGCAATTATTGCGATGGAAGAAGCTTAATTTTCCACTGATAAAAAGCTGTCACTACTGACAGCTTTTTTCTTTTGCTGACAGAAAATATTATTGAAGATTTTAAACTACAGAATGGCTTTTCATCCTTTAGTCCTATTGAAATTCATCTGAATTTTAGGTAAAATAGATGAGTATGTTTAATTTATAGAAGGTGAACTTATATTGAAAAATTTGAAAAAGAAATTAACATTGACTGGTTTAATGACAGCCGGATTGTTATTCCTATCTGGCTGTGTTCAAACACACGTTGTTGATGGAGTCCGCGTTCCAACCGAAGCAGCTACTCATGGAATTACCTATAATTTTTTGGTTCGTCCAATGTCTGCTTTTGTTGACTTATTCGCTAATAACTTGCACATGGGTTATGGTTGGGGAATTATTTTTGTTACTCTGATTATCCGTTTTCTCATCTTGCCTTTAGGTTTGAATCAAGCCTACAAATCAACTTATATGCAAGAAAAAATGGCTTATCTTGCTCCTGTATTTGCTCCTTTGCAAGAACGACTCAAAAAAGCACAAACTCCTGAAGAAAAAATGGCAGCTCAACAAGCATTGATGGCAGCCCAAAAAGATAATGGAATTAACATGCTTTCATCAATTGGTTGCTTACCAATGTTGATTCAATGGCCTTTCTTTATCGCTCTTTATAATGCTGCAGCCTATACAACGGGAATTTCAAGTTCAACATTTTATGGGATTCCTTTAGGACATCCAAGTGTGGTCTTGGTTATTATCTCTGGGGTGCTTTACTTCATCCAAACCTGGATTTCAACTTTGTCAATGACCCCTGAACAAAAGAAATCAGGAATGGCAATGTTGATTATGAGTCCGGCAATGATTGTTGTTTTCTCATTCATGTCACCTGCTGGAGTAGCACTTTACTGGGCAGTTGGTGGTTTTGTTATTGTTATCCAACAAATCATCATTACCTTCATCATGAAACCAAGAATGCGCCGTCGTATTGATGAAGAATTTACAAAAAATCCTCCAAAAATCAATAATGAAGGCCTAAAAGATGTTACACCTACTTCTGTTCAAGAAAATTTCAAAGAAATCACAAGTGAGCGCAATGAAAAGGAACGTAAATCTGGCGGACGAAATGCTGGTAAACAAAATCGTAAGTAATTTTTACTGACAAGATATTAAAAAAAATAAAAAGTCACTGATAGAATTTCTGTCAGTGATTTTTTTATTTATTGAATCAATAATTTCTTGTTCAGATTAAAATGAGAGTTCTGTCAGTAACTTTTCTTATATATTATAGCGTGTATGCTTAAAAAATATCAACATTCCTCCAGTAAGAATAATTAAAAGATAAGTCACAAATAGCACTAAAATAAATAAAGGAGAGATTTGGGTCATTGAAAGAGGTGGCACACCTAAATGGTTACCAAATGGTGCAAAAATATTTAATGTCATATTACTCCAATCGAAGCAACCAGTATTTGGTAAGATAAATAAATAAATCATAAAAGCACTCCCTATCAGGTTTGCTCGTTTACTGGCTAAAGTTAACGCAAAACACATCATTGCTAATGCTAATCCAATCATAAAGCTAAAAAATAGTAAATAAAAACTATCTGAATTAATAAGTGGATACAATGATTGCCCATATTCTCCAGCATTTTCAGACTTAAAGAATAAGTGTAAAATTTCACCAGAACAAGCTGCCAAACTAAAAATAAGCAAATACATTACAATTAATGATACAACTAATCCAACAGATTTTCCTAATAAAATTATCTTCCAACTCTGTTGCCCAAGTCTCCTTTTGAAGGTTCCAAATTTATAATCATAGTTTGCAACAAGTACTCCAAAGAAACCAGCAAGTAAAGAAATAATTGTCATACCATAAGATTTAAATATGAATTGTGGAAATCCCACAAAACTGATTGCTTGGTTGGCTTGATTTAATTGCTCATAATCATAGCGAGTGGCATTATTAAGTATAGATTGATTGCCATTATTAGAAATAGAATAATCTTTATGAATATTTTTTTGAAAATTAATATCTGATTGTTTGTCCTCCACAAAAAGACTCTCAGCTCCTTTTAAATTAAGGCTTGCTTGGAATGTGCCTAAAATCAATAAACCGATTATTATTCCAGAAATTACTAGATAAATTTTGGATTTGGTAAGATAGAAAAGTTCTTTAATTAAAGTTACTTTCATAAATTTTTTTCAAACCTCCTTTATCCACCTTTAAAATTTTTTTATTTTTTATCACATATAAATCATCAATAATCTCTTCATAAAACTCAAATTGATGACCTGTTAATAAAATAATTTTCTCGTTTTTTGACCTGATAAGGTCTTCCTTAAGAATATTTAAACTCTCATAATCCAATCCATTTGTCACTTCATCCATCATCGTTAAAGAAGGTTCTAATAAGTTCCATATAATCAATGATAATCTTTTCCCTTCACCAAGAGAATAGGTTGATACCCGTTTTGACAGTCTTTCTTCTGAAAGATACCGTTGAGCTCTCTTTTCAATTGTCAATTTAGAATATCTAAAATTTGTAAAAAAAAGAATATTGTCCATTCCAGTTAGATTTTTATAGAGTTCTAAATTATCAAATAGGACATATGTATCATTATTTTTAGCTGAATTATTTATAAGGCCTTGGCTCGCATGCAGACTTCCTAAAATAAGTTTCAATAGTGTTGTCTTCCCTCTACCGTTTGGTGCCATAATAAACGAGATTTTACCCTCTGCGAAAGAAACCGTTGTATTCTCAAAAATATTTTGTGTTTTGAAATTAAAAGATAAATTTTGAATGTCAATTTCCATTTATTCTCCTTTATAAAAAATATGTACACAACTAAATTTTAATCATGTACATATTTTCACTAATATTATCAATTAAATGTAGAATAGGTCCATTGACCATTTCCAAGAATAGTTGTCCGTATATACTTATTAAAACTAACTCCCACATGTCCAAATTTTCCAGCATTTATCCCTGAGCCCACAGTATATTTTCCTTGATAAATTCGTCCCCAAGAACCATTTTTATTAATAAGTGAAATTCCATTTTGAGTGACCCAGTTTGTCGGAGTAAAGCTATGAGCACTCTGAAAAGCTGTAGCTGTACTAATCGCTTTTCCATTATACTGAAAATAGACACGATCCGCCATTGTGATAATATTTAAAACAGAAATAGAAGCATTAGTTGTTTTAGTTGCCGCATTTACAGCCGGACTTAGAGCACCTGATATTCCCAGGGTGACTGCGAGAGTTACAAGAGTTTTCTTCATGAGTTTCATATTTATACCTCCATATTAAATAATTAAATTGACATTTCTTCTTTAATCCAATTTTTCTACAAAAGCAAGAGATAATCCACTATATTCAAAAATATTCTGGATAATAACAATCATTCGTTAAAACAATGATAGCGCTTTAAATGATTTACTTCAATCTATTTTTTGTTAACATTAAGTTTCTTTTGTATTACTTGAGGTCAAAAAAATACTGATTATTTTTATCAATCTCGATAAAAATAATCAGTATTTTTCTCTTTATTCTTATGTTAAATGAACACCTTTATCAACATAAACGATATCACCAATGACACCTGAGGCAAGTGGGCTAACAAGGAAAGCGGCAGTTTGACCCACTTCATCAATTGTTACACCAACACCATCAGCTGTACGGCTGTCAGATTCTTTAATCAAATCTTTGTAACCTGAAACTCCAGAAACCGCAAGTGTTTTAATTGCTCCTGCAGAAATTCCGTTCACATGAACACCTACATGTGCCATTTCAGCAGCAAGATAACGAACTGTAGATTCAAGAGCTGCTTTAGCAATTCCCATAACATTGTAGTTAGGAATGGCACGAACTGAACCCATGTAAGTCAAAGTTACGATACCAGAACCTTTTTTAAGCAATGGTTTTGCTGCTTTAGCAACAGCAAGCAAGCTGTAAGCTGAAATATCTTGAGCAAGGGCATAACCATCGCGAGAGATATCTGTAACATTCCCACCAAGCTCTTCTTTTTTAGAGTAAGCAATGGCATGAACAAGTCCGTCAATTTTACCGACACGTGCCTCAATTGTACCAAAAGCACGGCGAATAGATTCATCAGAAGTTACATCACATTCAATGAGCAAATCTTCTGGTTCAGCCAATTTAGCTAATTGTTTTTCCATTCGTTCATTTTGGTAAGTATAAATTAATGTTGCACCTTGATCTTTCATTGCTTTAGCACAGCCCCAAGCAATAGATTTATTGTTAGCAACACCCATGATAACAATTTTTTTACCTTCTAAAAACATAAATAAAATAAGTCCTTTTCTTTAAAATAATCAGGTTTAAGCGACTAGCAAATAAAAAAAAATAAATTTAATCACTTTACCTTTACAAGTCATATAAAAAAGTTGACACTCTCACAAGAAATTGATAATATTAATTGTAAAAGGTTTTGTATATCAAAATACTTGATACATAAAATTTTAACTTAAAAATGTTGAACTGTCAAGTTAGAGTGATGGCTCTTTTTCCCTGATTACTCGGGCTTTTCATTAATTTTTAATAAGAAAAGGAATAAAAAATGACTAAAAAATACGCTATGACTGCTACAGAAGTGATGGAAGTTATTCCGAACCGCTATCCTATCATGTTTATTGACTACGTTGATGAAATTTCTGAAAATAAAATTGTTGCAACGAAAAATGTAACGATTAACGAAGAAGTTTTTAATGGACATTTCCCTGGTAATCCAACTTTCCCTGGTGTTTTGATTCTTGAATCACTCGCTCAAGCTGGTTCAATTTTGATTCTCAAAAAAGAAGAATTTCAAGGAAAAATGGCTTATATTGGTGGAATTGATAAAGCAAAATTCCGTCAAAAAGTCACTCCTGGTGATGTAATGAAACTTGAATTTGAAATTACAAAATTCCGTGGAAAAGTAGGAACTGCTGATGCCGCAGCTTATGTTGATGGTAAAAAAGTAACCACTTGTCAGTTCACTTTCATCGTTGATGAAGCAGCTGAACAAACAAACTAAAAAAAATTTACTGACGGTCTTTGTCAGTAAATTTTTTTATTATATACAGGATTTGTCAGTAAATATCTTAACTCTCCTGCATTTTTTTAATAAAGGATTGTAAAATTTCAATATGTTCTTCCAACTTTTCAAGAATAATAGATTCATTTGCAATGTGGCATTGTTCATGCTGTCCTGGTCCAAAAACAACCGTTCTAATCCCAACATTTTCAAAAAATCCTTGATCATTAGAACCCGAAGCCGCCGTTGTTTTCGCGCCAGATAAGTCTGTCAGTAACTGAATGAATGGAGCTTGATTATCGGTCAAAGTTGATAAAACAGGTGTCACAATATCTTCATAAGTAAAATGATACTGCACAGCTAACTCACTCATGACTTGCTCAAATACCTCTTCCAATTCAGGAGTTAAACGACAGTCAACCACAAGTTCAGCGAAGTCGGCTGTTTTATTAGGAGAATTTTCATCCCCAGAGAGAATTGATGTCACTACAAAAGTTGGCAGACCAAGCTGACTATTTTTGTAAATTTTCAAGTCTTCAACGATTTGCTCAATATTTTCTAGAAAATAAGTAACCGCCCCTAAAGCGCTTTGCTGAAAATGTTCTTGTACCGAAGCATGACCAGCCTTCCCAGAAAAATGTAGCTTCATAAAATGATTTCCACGTTGCCCAATATAAATCTTCTCTAAATCAGTTGGTTCTGCAATAATGCAACAAGCTGAGTCATAGCTCCAATTTTCACTAAAATAACGAGCAAAATCTTCTGAACCCTTACCATCAAGTTCTTCGTTAGCCGTCCCCACGACCCAAATATCTTGACTTAAATCTTTACCAATAAAACTTGCAGCAGCAAGTAAATTTCCAACATCGCCACCTTTCATATCACTCGCACCAAGTCCAAAGAGTTTTCCCTCTTCTACTCTTGCATCGGTAGGCGAAAATTTCCAGTCAGCTAAATGACCTGAAACGACAGTATCAACATGCCCAGTTAAGATAATGGCTTCTTTTTTTTGTTCTTTTTTACCTTTTGCTTTAATTTGTCCGGCGACAAAAGTTTCTTTGCGAATAACAAAATCAAATTGCTTCTCAATAAACCATTTTTCAAGAAATATTAAAATCTCTTCTTCATTTCCTGAACTTGACGGAATATTAACCAAACTTTTTAATAAGTCTACAGCTTTTTCCATAAATTTCCACCAAACTATTTATTATTTTCAGAAAGCGTGTAGTTCTTTTGAATATCTTTATTAATTTGTCCGTTCTTCAATTCTTCTTTAATGACAGAATTGACAACCTTTGTTAATTCATCTGAACCTTTAGGAAGTGCAACCGCTGAACCATAACTATCTTTTGGCGTTTTTACGTCCACATTAGCAATCGCTAAATCTGAATTAGCTGCGACATAACTCTTAGCAATAAGGTTTTCAATCACGGCTCCTTGTACTTGTCCCCCTTTGACTTCATTGATTTCATCGCCAATTTGTGGCAAGGCAATCTCTGTTGCTCCTTTGAATTGACTGGTTACAATGCCTTCTTGAGTTGACCCTTTTTGTGCCGCTACTTTTTTACCTTTGAAATCATCTACTGAACGATATTTACTTAAATCAGATTTTTTCACAACTAAATAATTACTTGCTGTATAATATACATCTGAGAAATTGACAGATTTTTCACGACTAGGTTCTTTTGAAATGCCCGAAATCGCAATATCTGCTTTTCCTGTATTTAAACTAGCTAAAACATTGTTAAAGTCCATGCTTTCAATTTTCACTTTAACCCCTAGTTTTTTACCAATAGCATTGGCCAAATCAACATCAGAACCCACGACTGTATTCTTACCATCTTTAATAATTTGGAATTCAAAGGGTGGATAATCTGGAGATAAAGCAACTTTCAATACGCCGGCTTTTTTTACTTTATCCACTTGATTAGTAGCCGATTTTCCATTTCCACAAGCTGCTAATGTTGCTACTGCGGCCAAACCGACCATTCCCAATGCTAATTTTTTCATCTTCTTGTTCATCCTTAAACCTCTTTTATAAATAGAATAAGTATAATTATACATTTTAAAATTATTTTGTCAAGAATTTTTGCATATTTATATTATAATTATTTAATAAACAAAGATTTTTAGATAAAAACTGTACTTTTATACTTGAGACAAAATAAAAATTCACTCAATGAGTGAATTTTTATTAATTATTAATCAATCCATTGCACGTAATTCTAATACCATATCACGTAACTGAGCAGCTCCTTCAAAGTCGAGGGCGCTAGCCGCTTGTTGCATTTCTTTTTCAAGTTTTTTGACTAATGCTTTACGTTCTTTCTTAGTCATCGCACTTGCATCAACTTCTTCAATCTCACCAGAATCAGTTTTCTTAGTAATGGCAATCAAATCACGAATTTCTTTTTTGATCGTTTGAGGTGTGATTCCATGTTCTTCATTATAAGCCATTTGAATTTCACGTCGACGGGCTGTTTCATCCATCGCATGTTTCATTGAACGCGTTATTTTATACTTTTGACCCTCGTATTCTGTATAATAACCACTATCTAAGATTTCTTTATCCGCAGGATCATTTTCATCAAGGGCTTTAGCCATATCAGAATAAAGAATAACATGGCCTTCACTATTACGTGCTGCACGACCAATGGTCTGAATCAAGCCACGCTCATTACGTAAAAATCCTTCTTTATCAGCATCCAAAATCGCGACTAAAGAAACTTCTGGCACGTCAATCCCTTCGCGAAGCAGATTTATTCCCACCAGAACATCAAAGACTCCTAAACGCAAATCCCGAATAATTTCGGTTCGTTCTAATGTTTTGATATCCGAGTGCATATATTTAACTTTTATCCCCATTTCCTTGAAATAGGCAGTTAAATCTTCTGACATCTTTTTAGTCAAAGTCGTGACGAATACTCGTTCGTTTTTCTCAGCTCGTTTATGAATTTCACCAACTAAATCATCAATTTGTCCCATCATTGGTCGAACTTCTACGACAGGATCTAATAGACCTGTTGGACGAATAATTTGTTCAACAATGGTATCGGTCTGCTCCATCTCATAATCCCCAGGGGTTGCTGAAACATAAACAATTTGATGCACATGACTTTCAAATTCTTCTCTTTTTAAAGGACGGTTATCGAGGGCTGAAGGCAGGCGGAATCCATAATTACAAAGCATTTCTTTACGGGCTCTGTCACCGTTATACATTCCTTTTACTTGCCCCATTGTCATGTGTGATTCATCAATCATAATCATGAAATCATCAGGAAAGAAATCAAGCAAAGTATACGGAGGTTCGCCTTCCTCGCGCCCATCCATATGACGTGAATAGTTTTCGACCCCATTACAATAACCCATTTCACGGAGCATTTCGATATCGTAGTTGGTTCTTTGTTCTAAACGTTGAGCCTCAAGAAGTTTTCCTTCTGAGCGGAAAACTTTTAATTGTTCTTCTAATTCTGCTTCTATCTTGGCAATTGATTCTTCCATACGGTCATCATTTGTCATGAAATGTGTCGCTGGGAAAATTGCCAAATGGTCTACTTCACCTAAAACTTGTCCGGTCAAAACTTCAATTTCACGGATACGGTCAATTTCATCACCGAAAAATTCAACACGAAAGGCATGCTCATCACGAGAGGCTGGAAAAACTTCTACAACATCCCCACGAACTCGGAAACAGCCCCGTTGAAAGTCAATATCATTTCGCTCAAATTGAATTCCTACCAAATCATTTAAAAGTTGGTCACGAGAAATTTCTTGACCTGGGCGCAATGAAACCACCGAATCTTGATACTCTTTGGGTGAACCCAATCCATAAATACAAGAAACTGAGGCCACAACAATCACATCATTACGTTCCAATAAGCTTGAGGTCGCACTATGACGCAATTTATCAATTTCATCATTGACCGAACTGTCTTTTTCAATATAGGTGTCAGAACTTGGCACATAGGCTTCGGGTTGATAATAATCATAGTAGGATACGAAATACTCGACTGCATTATTTGGAAAAAACTCTTTAAATTCACTGTATAATTGACCAGCCAGTGTTTTATTATGGGCCATAACAAGAGTAGGTTTACCTGTCCGTGCAATCACTTGACTCATGGTGTAAGTTTTCCCTGTTCCTGTTGCTCCACGTAAAATTTGAGCTTTTTCCCCATTCTCTATATTATCTACTAACTCAGCAATCGCCTCACCTTGGTCACCGGCTGGCTCATATTTTGAAACAAGTTCAAATTTATTATCTGTTATTCTTTCTATAGCCATTCTTTTTCCTTTAATTCTTTTCTATTATCTTTGAAAAATAATCTAATGCTTGATGATAAACATCATTTTTAAAGCCAAAATCCATTTTACGAATTTCAGAAAGTCCTAAAAATTGATAAGTTGAAAATTCAATTTCTTCAGGATGGCTTTCAAGATTAATTTTTGCTTCTTCATGCAATCGGACAAGAAAATAATGTTGTTCTTGGCCAGCATAAGTCCAAGTTGGAAATTTCATCTCTTTAGGAAAATCATATTTTAAAGTTCCTGGATATTGTCCAATGATTTCAAACTCTTTTGTGCCAATTTCTTCTGAGAGTTCTCGAATAATGGCTGTCTCTGGTTTTTCACCAGCTTCAATTCCACCTTGTGGGAAGCCCCAGCTCATCCCGTCTGCTCGTTTACCTAGCCAAATTTTGTTTTCTTTATTGAGAATAATGGCTGCAACATTTTGTCTGTATTCTTTCATTTTTATCCTCTTTTTAGTATTAGGTTTACTGAATTCTATAGATGTAAAATTTGTCTTATTATTAATCTTCTAATACAATTTTACCATTTTCATCGCTAAAAATATGCTATAATTAATCTATATTCAAAAAAAGATAAGGAAGTTTTATTAATAATGAATCGTGATGAAATTCAAGCAAATTTAATCAAAGCAAGTCACATGATTAGCATGGACGATATTATTCGTGAAGGTTATCCAACTTTACGTGAAGTGGCAAATGATGTAACCTTGCCATTGTCAGATGAAGACATTATCTTAGGAGAAAAAATGTTGCAATTCTTACATAATTCTCAAGATCCTGTCATGGCTGAAAAAATGGGACTCCGTGGTGGAGTTGGACTTGCAGCAAACCAACTTGGCTTGCTCAAAAAAGTCATCGCCGTTTTGATTCCAAATGAACCTGAAGTTGATGAAGATGGAAATGAAATTCCACCTAAAGAAGCTTACAAAATGCGCGAAATCATGTATAATGCAAAAGTGGTTAGTCACTCTGTTCAAGATGCGGCTGTTGAAGGTGGCGAAGGTTGTCTTTCTGTTGACCGTGAAGTTCCAGGTTACGTCGTTCGCCATGCTCGTGTAACTGTGGAATACTACAACAAGGAAGGCGAAAAGAAAAAAATTCGCTTAAAAGATTTCCCAGCAATTTGTGTTCAACATGAGATTGACCACACTAATGGTGTTATGTTCTATGACCACATCAATATGAATGACCCTTGGGAAATTAAAGACGGTATGATTATTGTTAAATAATCGCCAAATTTACTGATGAATTTATGAATAGAAAAATTACTGACAGAATTTCCGTCAGTAATTTTTTATTTCATTTTCTACTTTTTAATCCTTGTCAGTAAAAGTTACTGACAAGTTTTTAGAAAATGATAAAGGTAAATTATTATTTAGCAATTTTTGCAAAATATTCAAGAGTACGAATCAATTGAGCAGTGAAACTCATTTCATTATCATACCAAGCAGCTGTTTTAACTAATTGTCCACCGTCTTTTAGGTCAGTCACTTCAGTTAATGTAGCATCAAAAAGTGAACCGTAAGCCATACCAATAATATCAGATGAAACAATTTCATCAACATTATAGCCAAAGCTTTCATCAGCGGCAGCTTTCATTGCTTCATTGATTTCGTCAACTGTAACGTGTTTTTCAAGTACAGTAACAAGTTCGGTAATTGAGCCTGTTGGAGTTGAAACACGTTGAGCATGACCTTTCATCAAACCAGAAAGTTCAGGCAAAACAAGACCAATTGCTTTAGCCGCTCCACTTGATGCTGGAACAATGTTTTCGGCAGCAGCACGCGCACGACGGAAGTCTCCACCACGATGTGGACCATCAAGTGTCATTTGGTCACCAGTATAAGAGTGAACAGTAGTCATTGTTCCACCTTTAACACCAAAGTTTTTATTTAAGGCATCCGCCATTGGTGCTAAACTATTTGTAGTACAAGAACCGGCAGAAATAACTGTTTCAGTTCCATCAAGAATTGTGTGGTTTGTATTGAAGACAACAGTTTTAACATCATTTCCACCAGGTGCCGTAATCAAAACTTTCTTAGCTCCACCAGGATGCAAATGTTTTTCAGCTTTTTCTTTAGTCGCAAAGAAACCTGTGGCTTCAAGCACAATTTCAACACCAGAATCAGCCCATTGAATGTCTTCCGGATTACGTTCAGCCGTAACTTTCACAAATTTTCCGTTGACATCAAAACCATCTTCTTTGACTTCAACAGTCCCTTTAAAACGACCTTGAGTTGTATCATATTTTAGCAAATGTGCAAGCATTGCTGGGTCTGTCAAATCGTTGATATGCGCAACTTCAACTCCTTCGACTTCTTGAATTCGACGTAATGCCAAACGTCCAATACGACCAAAACCGTTAATACCAACTTTAACTACCATGATGTAGTCCTCCGTTTTTTTATTTAGATGATGAGATTCTTCTCTTTTTTTGCTATAATAGAAATAAATAATTATAGCTATTGGAGATATCTCTTGTCTCTAATATAAATGATACTACTTTTTTACCCTAGTGTCAATCTTTTTTAATTTAAAATGTTTAAGGAGCTTCATCATGAAATTATCATCTGGTTGGGAACAATCTGTTTATGTATTACTTATTTTGGCAAGACTTCCTGAAAATCGGACCATGTCATCAATTGCACTTGCAAATCGTCTCAAAGTTTCGCCTTCATATCTCAAAAAAATTATTAAATCTTTAGTTGATGAGGGACTTTTACGCTCTACTCCAGGGAAAAATGGCGGTTTTTCACTCAATAAAGACCTTAATGATATTAGTTTTTACGATGTCTTTTTGGCCATCGAAGGACGGGGTCGAATTTTTCAAAGTCAAGGTCTTTTGCAAAATTTTATTGGTTCAGAGTCTGGCAAAGCAAAGCGTTGTGCCATTACAAGCGCTCTTGATGAAATTGAAAATACGCTTGTCAGAACACTATCAAATGTTTCACTAGCCCAAGTTGCTGACGAAACTCAATATAATTATAATCTTGGTTATCTTGATGAGTGGATTGATGAAATGGATTAAAGGATTTACTGACAGAGCTGCAATTCATTACGAACAATGAAGTTACAAATAGAAAAATTACTGACGAGATTCACGTCAGTTCAATGCGACCAAGGAGAGCATTAAAGTTGTAGATAGAAAAATTGCTGACAAGATTCATGTCAGTTCAATGCGACTACGGGGAGCATTGAAGTTGGGGATAAAAAAATTGCTGACAAGATTCATGTCAGTTCAATGCGACTACGGGGAGCATTGAAGTTGTAGATAGAAAAATTGCTGACAAGATTCATGTCAGCAATTTTTCATTATTTCATTATTTCTTTATTTCATTATTTTATTTTTTCTATCACTAAAAATTTTACTGACAGACATTTTTTATTCAGCAGGAACTTCTTCATCAGTCGTTTCTGCTGCTTCTTGAGCTTGATTAGAGATAACAATTTTATCATCAATCAAATCAGCAACCAATTCTTTGTATTCAGGGTGTTCAATATAGAAGTCAGCAATTGAATCTTCGATATTTTCTTGAATTGTTCTACGAAGTGGTCTTGCACCCATTGCTGGATTGTAACCTAGATCAACTAATTTTTCTTTTGCTGCTTGAGTGACACTAAGATGAATATCATTACGTCCAATTTGTTCGTTGACTTCATCAAGCATCAAATCAACAATTTTAAGGAGATTTTCTTTGCTCAAAGCAGAGAATTCAATTATTCCGTCAAAACGGTTCATGAATTCAGGGCTAAAGAAATCGCCAAGCTGACCAAGCACTGATTTAGTTCGTCCCTCACGAGCAGCACCAAATCCGACAGAGGCTTCAACTTTACCAGTTCCGGCATTAGAAGTCATAATAATCAAACTATCTTTAAAGGATACTGTCCGTCCTTGTGCGTCTGTCAGACGTCCATCTTCAAGAATTTGCAAGAACATGTGCATCACATCTGGATGTGCTTTTTCGATTTCATCTAATAAAATCAAACTGTAGGGATTACGACGAACACGTTCAGTCAATTGACCAGCTTCTTCATAACCCACATATCCTGGAGGGGCTCCAATTAATTTGGCCACCGAATGTTTTTCCATGTATTCCGACATGTCAAAACGAATCATACTTTCACTTGAGCCAAATAATTCTTTAGCCAATTGTTTAGCAAGTTCTGTTTTACCAACACCTGTTGGACCAACGAAAAGGAAAGAACCAATTGGACGATTAGGTTTACCAAGTCCCACACGAGAACGACGGATAGCTTTAGCAATCTTATCCACTGCTTCATCCTGACCAATCACATGTGCTTTCAAATCATCAGCCAAATTAATCAATTGGGTTTGTTCTTTTTCTTTCAAATCACCAACTGGAATATGTGTTTTTTGCTCAACAATTTGTTCAATATCTTTTTCAGTGATGACAGGAATTTCATCATCTGAAACTTCATGATTTTGTAATTCACGAAGTTTAGTGATTTGGTCACGGAAATGAGCGGCTTTTTCAAAATCTTCAGCCTGTGTTGCTTCATTTTTCTTCGTTTCTGCATCCGCAATCCGACGATTAATATCTTCAGGATCAACAAATTTCAAGGTTAGATTTTTCTTAGAACCAGACTCATCCAAAAGGTCAATGGCTTTATCTGGTAAGAAACGGTCTTGAATGTAACGATTTGACAAATGAGCGGCTGCTTCAATAGCCTCATCAGTGTATTTCACGTGATGATAATCTTCATAACGTGCTTGAATACCTCGCAAAATAGTAATTGTTTCATCAACTGATGGTTCATCGACTTTAACTGGTTGCATCCGGCGTTCAAGCGCAGCATCTTTTTCAATGATGCGATATTCATTGAGCGTTGTTGCTCCGACCAATTGAAGCTCACCACGCGCAAGCGCAGGTTTTAGGATATTTCCTGCATCCATATTGCCATCACCGGCAGAACCAGCACCAACAATTTCATGAATTTCATCAATAAACATAATCACATCATTACGTTTTCTGATTTCATCCATTAATTTTTGCATCCGTTCTTCAAATTGTCCACGAATTCCTGTTCCTTGAACAAGAGAAACAACATCAAGACGAATCACTTCTTTATTTTGTAGTTTTTGCGGCACATCTCCATCCACAATTTTTTGCGCTAAACCTTCAACAACTGCTGTTT
This sequence comes from Lactococcus sp. S64, assembly GCF_016516525.1. Classification (NCBI taxonomy): domain Bacteria; kingdom Bacillati; phylum Bacillota; class Bacilli; order Lactobacillales; family Streptococcaceae; genus Lactococcus; species Lactococcus sp. S64. The sequence continues at coordinate 326,097 of NZ_JACVUQ010000002.1, forward strand.
TACCAACACCAGGTTCACCAATTAATACAGGATTATTCTTAGTCCTACGATTTAAAATCTCAATGACACGTTTAATTTCTTCATCACGCCCAATCACTGGATCAATTTCGCCACGACGAGCTGACTCTGTGATGTTAATTCCAAATTCTTCTAACATTCCTTTAGGTTGTTTTGCCCGAGGATTTTGTGGACCGCGCGGACCACGTCCACCTGTTTGTGTTGGTGGAGTTTGAGTGCTTGCTGCTCCATTAAAATCTTGACCGTGCAAAGCACTGAAGATATCATTAAATGGATTAAATGGTTCATCAGAATTTCCATTTGAGGCATTTCCTGCGCCAAATAAAGCTTCTTGACCGCCAGATTTCATAATTTGATAACAGTTTTGGCACAAATCAATTTGTTTTTTCTGACCATTTACACTTGTGTAAAGGTGAATCGTCGCTTCATTAATATTACAATTTTGACAAAGCATCGCTTTCCTCCTCTTAATTCTCAGTAATTAATTTTAAACTAATTTTCTCTTCACGGTTCGGAAGGAGTTAATCTAAAATCAGGACCAACTTCGATGTAAAGTTTTTTATATTTGAAATTTTTTGTGGTGATGACTAGAACTCGCTCATTATTTCGGACATCCCAAAACTCATTGTCACCGTTTTCTCTGAACCAACCGCCATAGTACCAAGCGTTAGTTCCTGCTACTTTTTTATAGAATTTTGGTTTTTTCATATTAGAAACAAGTTGAACAGATTCCAAATTTTCCGGGTCAATCTTGATATGTTTTCTTAAAGAAAGAACTTTTCTTGCTCCTCTAAGTTCAATATCAATGCCACCATTTTTTTCAAAATAGACAGTAGTCGTCATTTTCTCTCCTTATTTATAATTTAAGTGATAACGGTTACTTTTATTTTACATCAAATTTAAAAAATCAATAAATCATTTCTCCCTTTTAAAATAAAAAGTTTGACCATATTTGACCATTGATAAATTTATTATAATCATTTTAGGAAAATTTAGCAAGTCTTTTGAACTTTATAAATAAATTTTTAATAAAAAATACTGACAAAGCTGTCAGTAGAGCCAAAATATAATATAAAAAATTTAGCTTTTCCTTCTAGGATTGTCAGTAATTTTTTTATTTTGTCAGTTAGCCTGCATCATCAATTTTCTTATATAATCGATTTTGATGAACCAAGATATAAATTGAAGCAAGAATGGCAATGCCGGCAAAAATATAAACAATGATATTTCCTGCTGACCAGCCGTATGCTTGAACAAGCCAACCAATAACCAGAGTTGCTGTCACTTCACCAATAATGTACTGACAGAACCCCATCGTACCCGTTGACATTCCATTGGCAAATTTTGGGACAGCTTCATTGACCATCAGCCCGACAATTGTTGCTGGAGCATAAATGAAAGTTCCCATAATTAATAACACAATAATAATCAAAGTATGATTGGTCGCTGCAAAATAAGTAATCAGACAGGCAAGCATGGCAATCAATGAAACCAAAACCATAATGGCCCGACGGCCTTTAAGTAAATCAGTGATAAATCCGATGATAATAACACCAGGTACAGCTGCAAGTTCAAAAATTCCTGTCAGCCATTTTGCTGTTGAATTATCAAATTCTTTGACATTAACCAGATAGTTTGGAATCCAACTCATAATTCCATAACGAACGACATAGATTGACAATGAGGTCAAAATGACCGCCCACACGAGTTTATTTTTGACAATATATTCAAAAAATATTTTAAAAACATTGTCATTAGAAACATCGCCTTCAACAATTTCTCCGTCTTTAATAACCACTTTGTCGCCAGAATATTCTTCAATTGTCGGTAATCCTTTCGTCGTTGGACGGTCAGAACCCAGAAATAAAACGATAATAGCAATGACAATCGAAACAATTGATGCTGTCCAAAAACTCCATTGAAGCGAAGCGCCGAAAAAGAAAGCAGATAAATTAATAACAGCCACACACATGAAAGCTCCAGCATTATGAGCTGATGACCAGATTGAAAATGCTGTCCCACGCGCCATAATCGAACCTTTTGCTTTTCGGCCAAACCATAAACCGACTAAACGCTGACAAGCCGCAGCTCCCATACCTTGCATAACCGAGTTAAGCAACATCAGAAAGACAATCATCCCAAAACTTTGGGTTGCTCCATAAAGCGCATTGATAATCGCTGACACAATCAATCCTGTCGCCACATAACGGTTTGGATTGGCCCGGTCAGCTAAAGTCCCCATAATCAGCTTTGAAATTCCATAGCCAATCCCAAACATGGAGAGAATTGTCCCAATTTGTCCCATCGAAAAACCATAAGCCTTGGAAATATCATTTTGTTGAACGGTAAAGATCAATCGAATAATATAATAACCAATATAAACGATTGCCGTCGAAATTAAAACTCGAGTTTGCCACATTTTATACAACCGGGGAACTTTTTCCTCTGATATTTTTTGCTCCGCATCTGGAGCGGGTTTTAAGAATCTAAACATTTTGAATCCCCTTTCATTTTGATGAATTAATTATAACCCACTCCTATTTGAAATAAATTCCTGATTAAGCCATAATTTCAGGAATTTATTTTTAAATCAAAAAAATTTACTGACAGAATATAATCGTCAGCTTACATTACAATCTGTCAGTAAATCTCTAGCACTCAAACAATTGCACCGTATTCTTTATACTGTTTGTAAAGTTGGATTAAAAGGTGAATAATTAATTCTAAGGGGAGCATATTATTATAATCAACAAGGATTTTCCCTGACAGGTTCTTTTGATAAGCAAGCAAAAGCAAATCACTTTGTTCAACCAGCCTACTCTTATAGTTACCAGTAATAGCTAAAACCTTTTTTCCATCTCTTTTGGCCTTCTGTGCTGTTGCCACAATCAAATCTGTTTCACCTGATAAGCTAAGACCAATTACAAATGTGTTTCTAGGCAATTTTTCAAGATATGCTTGCATATTATCTTGATATAAGCTGACAGCTTTAACATCTAAAAATTGCAAATCTCTCGCAAATGAGTCAGCTATCCGAACAGATAATCCTCTTGAAATAATCACGACTGAAGCTGCATGAAAAATATTTTCAACAACTTTAGCTAAGTTTTCACTCTCTAGCAGCCTTACTGTCATTAATAATTCTTCAATATTTTCAGAGACAACTTGATTTGCATCTTTTGTCAGCCCATAAATCCAATCATGTCTATTTAATTTTTGTTTTTCCATATTTTTGTATTCAGAAAAACCAGAAAAATTTTTCTTTTTCAAAGTTCGAATAATTGATGAAGGACTGACATGGGCAGATTCAGCAATTTGAGCAACCGTCATTTGAATTATTTTTGCTTTATTTTCTTCTAAATAATTCCAAATATAAATTTCGACACTAGTTAAATGGTTCATAAAACTCCTCTGAATAAAAAATAATTTTATATAATACAAACTGAATCATAATACATACTATCTCTAAAAAAATATAAAAAAACTTACTGACAGTTTCATCAGTAAGTTTTTAAATTACATAAAGTCACGCAACGGTTTAGAACGACGTGGGTGACGAAGTTTTTTGATTGCTTTTGCTTCAATCTGACGAATACGTTCACGTGTCACTTTGAATTGTTTACCAACATCTTCCAAAGTATGCATGCGTCCATCATCAAGACCAAAACGCATTCTCAAAACATTTTCTTCACGGTCAGTCAAAGTATCCATGACTTCATCTAACTGTTCACGTAAAAGAATACGGTTTGTATAATCAACAGGTGATTCGATTACATCATCTTCAATGAAGTCACCAAGATGTGAATCATCTTCTTCACCGATAGGTGTTTCGAGTGAGACTGGTTCTTGAGCAATTTTCAGAACTTCACGAACTTTATCTGGCGCCATGTGCAACTCTTTACCAATTTCTTCTGGTGAAGGATCGCGTCCGAGTTCTTGCAAAAGATTACGTTGAACACGAATCAATTTATTGATTGTTTCAACCATATGCACTGGAATACGAATCGTGCGGGCTTGGTCAGCAATCGCACGTGTAATTGCTTGGCGAATCCACCATGTGGCATAAGTCGAGAACTTGAATCCTTTTGTATGGTCAAATTTATCCACAGCCTTCATCAAGCCCATATTTCCTTCTTGAATCAAGTCCAAAAATTGCATTCCACGTCCAGAATAACGTTTTGCAATTGAAACAACCAAACGCAAGTTGGCTTCGGCAAGCATTTGTTTCGCAAATTCTGCCCCTTCACCACCAGCAATAATTGCTTCAGCAAGTTTTGTTTCTTCATCAAGAGAAATCAATGGATAACGACCGATTTCTTTAAGATACATGCGAACAGGATCATCGATACGAACATTCGTAACAATTTCATCCATTGCAGTATCTGAAACTTCTTCTTTTTCAATTTCATCAGTGACAAGAGCCAAAGGACTTGGATTTCCATCTTTATCCACAATTGAAATTCCTGCATCTTGAATTTGTTTAAACAAGTCTTCAAGCGCATCATCAACAATCCCAAATTTAACAGAAAGTTCATCCATGATTTCTTCATCAAGCGCTTCACCCAAAGGTTTACGTTTGGTAATATAGCTTTTAACTGCTTTTTCATAAGCTTTTACGTTAAAAGTATCACCATTTTCTTTGACTTCAACTCTTGCTAATGTCTTAGGACTATCCATCTTTTCAACAACAACAGGTTTAACATTTAATGCTTCAAGAAGACGACGTTCTTCACCAGGTCCAACTGAACTTGAATGTGATTTTACAAGTAAGCCAATTTCTTGAGCCTTCTCAACCAAAACACGGTTTTGAACGCCAGTTTCTTTTGAAATTTGACTTATTCTTTTTTTATTTGCTGCCAATTCGCTCCTCCTCTTTGGGTAAAACTACTGACAAAACTGTCATTAAATAGACTAGCCAATTGTCAGTAAAAAATTATCATAATTTTTTCTTTTGGTTAATAATCTGAAGGGTTAACTCTAAGACACGTTCTTTGTTTCCTGCTTTCTCAGCAGTTGCCAACTGTTGAATGAGTTCTTCAAATTTTATTTGTTCCATTTCATTAGAAAAAATGGAAACTAAGTCATTGATTTCCTGACTTGATGCTGTATCAGGCAAATCTAAACTTATAATCTGGTAAAACAGACTACGTTCTTCGTCTGACAGCTCACTTGCTAAGTGTGATTCATCAATTTGTTCATAAACCATTGCTTCAAGCAAGATTTTATCAAATAAATCTTGATAACGTTTATGGACGAATCTAAAATTTTCATCTTGAGAAAATTTTTTCAAAACTGATGAATGATAAATCATTCGATGGAGTAGCATTTCTTCGGCTTTTTCCGAACGTGACAACTTAGGAACCTGAACAGATGGTTGAACAACTTGAGCCGATTCACTTCTTCTGTAAGTTTGTTGAGTTTTAACATTATTCTCATAATAAGCCTCCTCAAAATCTACAGGCATGACTGATTCAAGACTAGAATAATCATTTTCGTCAGTAAAACTTTCGGTCAAACTTGAAGCATCTAAATTACTGACAGGGTGGTCAGTAATTTTCATATTTTCACGCCGTAAATTTACAGCCTGCTCCACTTGATTATACTCGAAATCAGGCAAAATCTCAACTAATTTTCTTATATAGGCATCCTGAGCCGTAATCGATGGAAGCTTTGCAATCATTGGTGAAATCTGTTCAATAAAATCAAGTTGCGTTTGTAAATTAGCAAGGTTTTCAGGTCTCAAATAATCAATTAAAAATTCAATGGGTTGAATACGCCCCGTTTCCATTAAGGCAGATAATCCCTTCAAACCATAATTTTTAGAATACTCATCTGGATCAAGTCCTTCTGGGACCTTTACAATCTGCACAGCAGATTCACCAATCAAATCAATGGCCTTATAAATTGCATTTTGCCCAGCAGAATCTCCATCATAAACTAATACGAATTTTTTTGCCATTTGTTTCAAACGGCGGACGTGTTTTTCGGTTAATGCCGTCCCCATTGAGGCAACAACATTATTTATTCCAGCTTTATAAGACGCAATAACATCCATAAAACCTTCCATTAAATAGACTTCATGCTGCTTTGAAATTGTTGGTTTTGCTTTATCTAAATTCCAAAGTTCATAAGATTTATCAAATATAGTTGTTGCTGAAGTATTAATATATTTGGCTTTAGAATCATCATTTTCCTGCCATTTACGTCCAGAAAAACCAATTGTCTGTCCATATTCGTTGGTGATTGGAAACATGATTCGGTTCGTAAAAGCATCAAAAACTTTATTATTTGAGAAATGAAATAAACCAGACTTTGCCATAATTTCTTCATCAAACTTATTTGATAAATTTTTAAAAATAAAATCATTTTCTTCAGGAGCTAAACCAATATTAAATCTCTTGATTACATCATCAGTAATCCCCCGCTCCTCAAGATATTTCCTAGCCCGTTCACCCAACTCCGTTGACATCAATAGAATATTGTATAAACGAGCAGCCTGGTTATTGATTTCAAACAATGGTGCATTTGGATTATTTTTTTCTTCTCTATCATCAGAAATGTTAAGAGTAACTCCTGCAAAATCAGCCAGTTCCTTAACAGCATCAACGAATCCAACTTGATTGTATTCTTTTAAAAACTCAATCGCATCACCAGAGCGCCCACAACCAAAACAATGATAAAAACCTTTTTCAGCATTTACATTAAAGGAAGGAGTTTTCTCACCATGAAAAGGGCATAAACCAATATAATTCTTACCTGTACGACTTAAAGCAACATACTGTGAAATTAAATCAGCAATATTAACTTTTGACTTTAAATCATTAACAACCTCAGTGTCAAGTGAAACCATAATCTCCCCCTTCATCCCTACGATTAATCATAAAAGTAATCTCATAAAATAAGTATAACACTTCAGAAAGGTTCTTAATCATCATTCATTTTCTAAAATAAATATAACTTACGAAATCTTACTGATTTTATGGCTTTAAAGTCTAAAAGACGCCTATTAAAGAATAGACGTCGAACAAAGGGGGGTAAGGGATTCGAACCCTCGCGCCGGTTTCCCGACCTAACGATTTAGCAAACCGTCCTCTTCAGCCTCTTGAGTAACCCCCCATAGGCTTATTAACAATGAATAGATACCTACATATCCATTATGGGAATTCCAGGATTCGAACCTGGGACCCCTGCGTTATCAACACAGTGCTCTAACCAACTGAGCTAAACTCCCAAAATATTAAGCTAAGCGGATGACGAGAATCGAACTCGCGTAGCCAGCTTGGAAGGCTGGGGTTCTACCATTAAACTACATCCGCTAACAAAGAATGGCGCGAGACGGAATCGAACCGCCGACACATGGAGCTTCAATCCATTGCTCTACCAACTGAGCTACCGAGCCAAAGATATGGATCTTGCTGGATTCGAACCAGCGACCGATCGGTTATGAGCCGATAGCTCTAACCAACTGAGCTAAAGATCCAGCTGATAAATATAGCGGCGAAGGGGATCGAACCCCCGACCTCTCGGGTATGAACCGAACGCTCTAGCCAGCTGAGCTACACCGCCATTTTTGACACAAGTCAAATTGATGTAAAAACATCAATCGGGAAGACAGGATTCGAACCTGCGACACCTTGGTCCCAAACCAAGTACTCTACCAAGCTGAGCTACTTCCCGTTATATGCAAGCGGTAGGATTCGAACCTACAACCGCCTGATTCGTAGTCAGGTACTCTATCCAGTTGAGCCACGCCTGCAAATAACATTTTTATAAATAACTAGTAATAATACTAGTAAGCGAACGACGAGATTCGAACTCGCGACCCCAACCATGGCAAGGTTGTGTTCTACCCCTGAACTACGTTCGCACTTAAACTTTGTGTCTTCCGACAATGCCGACTACATGATTCGAACACGCGACCCTCTGATTACAAATCAGATGCTCTACCAACTGAGCTAAGTCGGCTAATACCTAGTATGCGGATGAAGGGACTTGAACCCCCACGCCGTTAAGCGCTAGATCCTAAATCTAGTGCGTCTGCCAATTCCGCCACATCCGCTAGGATTATGACCCGTGCTGGGCTCGAACCAGCGACCCTTTGATTAAAAGTCAAATGCTCTACCAACTGAGCTAACGAGTCATTAGTATTTCTACTAACGGTTCTGACGGGAATCGAACCCGCGATCTTCGCCGTGACAGGGCGACGTGATAACCGCTACACTACA